>JAZNJV010000030.1:0-35843 GCA_045578225.1 Clostridia bacterium
GCCGCGAATGCCTTTTTCGCGAATCTTTTCTGCGCTGATTTTACCACTGCAACCAACGCCGATGATATAAATCTTATCGCGCAAGATGCGGTGTTCTTTTAAAAGCTGGTTTGTGCTGTACGTGTCGCACGGCTTTAAGAATACCAGCGTCTTCCCTTCCTTTTTGGAAGCTTCAATTAAATATTTTGATAAATTTGCGCCGCAAAAGGCATCGTATACAAACTCTGCGAGTGCGTCTTCGCTTTCAAAAAAGGCCGGCTCGGGGTTTATGCCGAGGTCGCCATTTTTCCAGCCGAGTACGCGCTGGACAGTGCCATCTGAAAGAAGCTCTTTTGCGCGACTAATTAGTTTTTGCATCGTAAATCCCCCAATCTTACATTTTCGCCGAGGGAACGGATTTTTTCTACAAATTCGTTCATGGTCTCTGAGAACTTCACGCCCTCTGCCGCAGATACCCATTCTACACGGGTGCGGCCTTCCTCTACGCCGAGATAGTCGAGAAGAGAGAAGAGAAGCGTCATTCTTCTTCTGGCGTAATAGTTACCGGTGGAATAGTGGCAGTCACCCGGGTGGCAACCGCAAAGGATTACACCGTCGGCCCCTTTTTCGAACGCGCGCAAAATGAACATGGGGTTTACGCGGCACGAGCAGGGCACGCGAATGATTTTTACATCTGCAGGGTAGGCAAGGCGGCTGCTGCCGGCAAGGTCTGCGCCTGCATAGCTGCACCAGTTACAGCAGAAAGCAACGATTTTGGGTCTAAATTCTTTTTCTACCGACATATCGCATCCACCTCCGCAAGAATTTGTCTGTTCGAGAAGCCTTGAAGATCCATCGCACCGGACGGGCAAGCTACGGTACAGGCGCCGCAGCCCTGGCAGAGCGCGCCGTTTACAACCGCAACACGTCTCGTTTCACGGATGCCGTGGTCATTTACTTCCTTCTCTTCATAGCTGATGGCCCCGTAGGGACATACATTCTGGCAAACCGAGCAACCGTTACAAAGGAGAATATCCGACTTTGCGGTGCAGGGGTTTGTGAGGAGTTTATCCTTCGCCAAAAGACCGATAACCTTTACAGCCGCGGCACCTGCCTGCGAAACCGTTTCCGGAATATCCTTCGGGCCCTGACATACGCCGGAGAGGAATACGCCGGCTGTCGGCGATTCTACAGGGCGCAGCTTCGGGTGGGCCTCTGTTAAGAAGTTATTTGTATCAATGCTTGCGGTAAGCTGTGTGGCAATCTTACGAACCGATGCATTCGGCTCAATGGCCGTTGCAAGCACAACCATATCCGCGCGCATTTTAATCTGGCGGTTATCGAGAAGGTCAGAGCCTTGTACAAGAAGGCTTCCGTCCGGCTGGGGCACAACCTTGCCGACCTGACCCTTGATATAATTTACACCGTATTCCTCCACGGCGCGGCGATAAAACTCATCAAAGTTTTTGCCGGGGGTACGCACGGCGATATAAAATACCGTTACATTTACATCCGGATACTTATCGCGGATGAGCATGGCGTGCTTTGCCGTGTACATACAGCAAATTTTAGAGCAGTAGGGCTTACCTCTATGGTCATCACAGCGGCTGCCTACGCACTGAATAAATACGATTTCGTGGGGGTGCTTACCGTCAGAAAGACGTTCGAGATGTCCCTTTGTAGGCCCTGCCGCATTCATAATGCGTTCGAGTTCCAAAGATGTGATAACATCGGGGCTTTCATTGTAGGCATATTCCCCGTAATTATCGAGCTTAATCGTGTCAAAGCCGGTGGCAACTACAATCGCGCCGTACTTTTCGGAGAAAATTTCATCCTGCTGGGTATAATCAATAGCGCCGGCCTGACAAATCTTTTCGCAAAGACCGCACTTACCGGTTTTGAATTTTACACAGCTTTCACGGTCAATGACAGGTACATTCGGAATCGCCTGGGCAAACGGCGTGTAAATGGCGCTTCTTGTGCCGAGGCCCTGGTTAAATTCGCTCTTTGCCTTTTTGGAAGGACATTTTTCCTGACAAAGACCGCAGCCTGTACATTTATTGATATCTACACTTCTGGCTTTTTTGCGAATGTCTACTGTAAAATCGCCCACAAAGCCGGAAACCTTTTCCACTTCGCTATAGGTGTAAATTGTGATATTGGGATGTGCGGCCGCTTCCACCATTTTCGGGGTGAGAATACAGGCGGAGCAGTCCAGCGTCGGGAACGTCTTATCCAGCTGACTCATTCTGCCGCCGATGGAAGGCGTCTTTTCTACAATATCTACTTTATAGCCGGCTTCGGCAATATCGAGTGCCGTTTGAATACCGGCAATACCGCCGCCGATAACGAGGGCACGCTTTGTAACGAGGCTCTCGCCCGGGGTAAGATGTGCATTTAAATGCACCTTGGCAATGGCGGCACGGGCCAGAATAACTGCCTTTTCCGTTGCCTCTTCCATGTCCTTATGAATCCAGGAGCAATGCTCGCGGATATTTGCGATTTCGACCATGTAGGGATTCAGCCCTGCACGCTCTGCCGCTTTTCTAAAGGTTGCTTCATGCATACGCGGCGAGCAGGAGCATACTACCATACCGGTAAGTTTCTTTTCGGCAATCGCGGCGGCAATCAGCGCTTGCCCTGCTTCCGAGCACATATACGGATAATCCTCCGCATGCACAACGCCCTGTTCCTTCTTTACTTCTTCTACTACACGTTTCACGTCTACCGTTGCGGCAATGTTACTGCCACAATGACAAACAAATACGCCAACTCTCTGCACCTTACCTCACCTCCTGTATCTTCTGAAGGCACTCACAAGTAGCTGCTGTGGTGTCTTTTCGTCTAAAAGTGCGGGAATTTCGTCGGGCGAAAGACCTTCCTCGCCCCTTGCGCGCACCACCATCTGGCGTGCGGCATCGATAAGCTTTGCCGGCTCTACATTTCTGGGGCAGCGTTCTACGCAGGCAAAGCAGGAAAGGCAATGCCAATGCGATTTTGACGCTGCAAGCGCCTCAATGTCGCCGCGAAGCGTATACGAAACAAACTGATGCGGCTTTATATCCATTTCGTCATAGGACGGACAAGTGGCCGAGCACTTGCCGCACTTCATGCACTTATACGGATTTACACCGCTGATTTCGCGAATTCTTTCTACCTGTTTTTCCGTCTTGTTCATGCAAGCGCCGCCTCCTTTACGCCGAGCGCCTCCGCAAGTAGCTCGGTAAAGTAATATACCGGAAGGCGGTCGGACCGATTTAAGTTATACATGCAAAGCGGGCAGGCGGTAATGAGCATTTCGGCACCAAACCCTGCCGCGTTTTCCATAATCGTTTCGCACATATCTTTTGCGCGCTCGCCGTCACGAAGGGAAATGTAGCCGCCACAGCATTCGTTGCGCATGCTGTAGGTAACGGGCGTAGCGCCAATAGCGCGAATGAAATCTTCAATAATTGTGGGGTTCTCCGGATTGTCAAACTGCAAAATCTGACCGGGGCGAAGGAGAAGGCAACCGTAATAGGCACCGATTTTCTTGCCCGTCAAGGGATTTACTACCTTTTTCGCAAGTTCGTCAAACCCAATCTTGTCGCGAAGGACTTCGAGAAAATGGAGTACCTCGGTTTCGCCCGTGTACGGCTCTTCCAGACCCATATAGCTATTGGCAGCGTCACGAATTTTCGGCACGTTCTTCATGTCGTCATTCACGCGCACGAGCACATGATGGCAAGCAGAGCAAAGCGTAACAAGCGCTTCCTTTTTGTCGCGAGCTGCGGCGAGTGCACGTACAGACGAAAGCTTCGAGGCAATTTCGTCTGTGCCCAGCGGGTATACGCCGCCACAGCACTGCCAGTCTTCAATTTCTTCCAGAGTAAACCCTAAGGCCTCTGCCGATTTTCTTGCATACGCGTCAAGGTCTTTCGCCTTGGTGCGCAGCGTACAACCGGGATAATAGCTGTATTTCATCTTTCTTCACCCTCTCTTCTTTTAGGAAAGATCCAGTTGACTAATTACATTCTTCAGCGCATTTGCACTGTGGTGGAGTTTTTGATACTCTTCCTCGGAAAGCGGAATGGGCAAGCGACCAATCACGCCGCCGCGCCCTACGCGTGTGAGCACGCTGAGGCAAACATCCTCTAAATCATATTCGCCGTGCATCATGGTAGATACGGTGGCAATAGAGCTCTTTTCTGCGCCGATAACGCTGCAGAGACGGCATACGCTCATCGCAACCGCATAATACGTGGCGCCTTTGCCTTCAATAATCTTACCGCCGGATTTGCGAACGCGTTCTTCCATCGCCGCGGTGTCAAGCGGGGGAATATCATCCCCGCAAGCACGGGCAAGTGCTGCGTATTCTTCAACACCCGTAACGGAAATGCGTGCGTTCGACCACGGTACAAACGCCGTATCGCCGTGTTCACCGAACACATAGGCATGCACACCTCTTTGTGCTACGCCGAAATGCTCGGAAAGTGCGTGGCGGAGACGCGACGTATCCAGCATCGTACCGGAGCCTAAAATCTGGCGCTCCGGAAGGCCGGATTTCTTCATAAATACATATGTGATGATATCTACCGGATTGCTTACGATAATGTACGTAGCATCCGGTGCGGCTGCCGCAATCTGCGGTGCAATCTCTTTGATAATGTTTACGTTCGTCTGCGCAAGGTCAATACGGGTCTGCCCCGGTTTTCTGGCAATACCCGAAGTGATGATTACAATGTCAGACCCTTTGGCATCTGCATAATCGCCCGAAGTAATGGAAATAGAATCGCGGAAGCTTGTGCCCTGCATAATGTCAAGCACTTCGCCGCCCGCCTTCTTTTTATTGATGTCAATAAGCACAATTTCTGACGCAAGGTTTTCGGTAGAAATTGTGTACGCAATGGTGGCGCCGACGCTTCCGGCCCCGATAATGGTAATCTTACTCATATTTCTCGCCCTTTCTTTGTTGAGTCACACAAAAACCCTATTTTGCTATATACGTTATACCACATTGTCAAAAATTTATCAAGTGTTTTTTACAAGAAAATCAATTTTTTTTGCAAAAACGACAAAATGTTTAAAAAAGCCGCATTCTTTCCCCTTTTTTTAGCAATTTTTATACGCTGAAAGCCACCGCAACGCCTTAAAGGCGTGCGTTGGCTTCTCTACTAAATTACAAAGAGACCAAGACCTTCCAAAACGGAAGAAATCAAAATAAGTACAATGCAAATCGGGGCAATATATCGAATGATTACGGTATACAGCTTTTTAGAGCGGAAAGGTGCCGTAGCCTCCAGCTCCGAGATAACACTTTTCGGTTTTAAGACATAGCCGACGAAAAGGCACGTCAAAAGTGCCACAATCGGCATGATCACACTGTTGGAAATGAAATCGAAGAAATCGAGGAAGCTCTTCCCTAAAACTGTGATACCGCTCCATGCGCCGTTTCCGAGCGAGGCCGGCACGCCCAATACAATCGATCCTAAAAATACTGCGAGACATGCCGTGCCGCGGCGCCAGCGGAGTTTATCCCTAAGAAGAGAAACGACTGTTTCCATAAGAGAAATAGAAGAAGTAAGCGCCGCAAAAAATACGAGGAGGAAGAAAAGCGCCCCTAAAATGTTGCCGCCTTCAATCCCGCGGAAAACGCCGGGCAGTGTGCCGAACATAAGGCCGGGGCCTTTGTTTACGCCCTCAGCACCCGAAAGCGCATACGTGGCCGGCACAATCATAAGGCCTGCCAAAAAGGCAATGCCCGTATCGAAAAGTTCAATCTGGTGTACCGATTTTTCGATGTTTACATCCTTTTTCATGTAGGAGCCATATGTAATCATAATGCCCATAGCGATAGACATCGAATAGAAAAGCTGGCCCATTGCGCCAAGCACAAGGGAAACAGAGAACTTCGAAAAGTCCGGCAAAAGATAATATTTAAGGCCTTCGCCGGCGCCCGGAAGCGTCATCGTGTAGATGGCAAGTCCGATAGAAAGCGCCACGAGCACAGGCATCATAATTTTGCTGACCTTTTCTACGCCCTTTTCCACCCCGAGTGCAACGACTATCGCCGTAATACCAAGGAAAACACCAAACCAAAGGAGCGGCTCCCACGCGCCCGATACAAACGTGTTGAAATAACCGATCCCTTTTTCCATCGCCTCACCGGGGCCTGTTAAAAACAAATAAAAATACTTGGTGACCCAGCCGCCGATTACGGAATAGTACGGCAAAATGATGACCGGCACAAGTGCCCCGAGCCAGCCGATAAAGGCATACTTTTCATTTAATTTCTTATAGGCACCTATGGCGCTAAGACCCGTTTTTCTGCCGATGGCAATTTCGGTGAGCATAAGAGAAAACCCGAACGTTACGGTCAAAATCAAATATACGAGTAGGAATATACCCCCGCCGTATTTTGCGGCAAGATAGGGAAAACGCCAGATGTTTCCGAGGCCCACCGCGCTGCCCGCAGCCGCCAGAACAAACCCGAGCTTCCCTGTAAAATTACTTCTTTTTTCGTTATGCATATTTTTCCTCCTTGTAAGCGCCAAAGAAAAGTCTTTCTATATAGTATGCCATATTTTTCCGCAGATTGCAATCCCTAAAACGAATTTTTCCATAGAAAAAAGCGAAGAGAGACGTGTCTCTTCGCTTTTTCACGTCAGCCAATGAACATTTGCGTCCAGTACCGTCCGTCCGGTACATATCCGACCCCAATCTTTTTATATGATGCGTTTAAAATATTGGCCCGATGCCCCTCTGAATGCATCCACGCATTCACCACTTCCTCTGGCGTCCGTTGGCCGCGGGCGATGTTCTCCCCGGCGCTTCGATAGGAAAGGCCAAAATTTTTAATCATCGTAAAAGGCGAGCCGTATACGGGACTTGTGTGTGAAAAATACCCGTTATCCCGCATGTCCTGCGACTTATAACGCGCCACGCGCGCAAGCTCCCAGTCATACGAAAGGGCAGAAAGGCCGTTTTCCGCGCGAATTTCGTTTACCAGACGAATCACTTCACTTTCATACTGCAAAGCGGCATTGTCCTTCCCGGGGAGCTGAATGCTCTGCCCCGGATAAATGAGATCGAAGTTCTCGATTTGGGGGTTTGCACTTTTCAGTTCCTGTATGCCCACCTCATATCGCACCGCGATTTTCCAAAGGCTTTCGCCCGAGCGGACAATATGTACAGCACTATCGGCAGCGTATGCCGGCATCGCCAGCATTTGCGAAAGCAAAAGGACGGCCGCAATTTGTTTTTTCATGGTATATCCCACCTTTTTGAAAAGCGTCACCTATATGGGTGCTCTTTCAGTATACCATGCGGCCGTTTGCCGTTTCAAATGTAATTTCTGCCAGCTTGGCACTACGCCAAATCCACGCGGTTTCGCACCTTTCCTTCAAAAAAGGCCTCCATGTTGCGAAGCATTTCGCCAAAGCAGCGCTCGCGCGCTTCTATCGTGCCCCATGCCATATGCGGCGTTAAAATGACGTTATCCTCTGCGGCGATGCGTGCGAAGAGACTGTCTTTTTCAAACGGTTCCTTCGAATATACGTCCGTACCGAAGCCGCCGAGTCTTCCCTCGAGGATGGCCTCGCATACGGCCGCCTCATCGGTCACCGCGCCACGGGCGGTGTTTACCAAAATGGCGGTTTTCTTCATTTTGGCAAGACGCTCGCGGCTTATAAGGCCGCGTGTTTCGTTGGAAAGCGGAATATGCACCGAAACAATGTCGCTCCTTTTAAGGAGTGTGTCAATATCCGTGCACTCTACCCCTTCCACGGGTGTTCTCTTATATGCCAGCACGTGGCAACCGAGCGCTTTTGCAATTTCGCCAACGCGCGCGCCAATGCCGCCATAGCCTACAATGCCCCATGTTTTGCCGAGCAGTTCGTGGTAAACGGGCGTTAAAATATTGGCGGAGCCGCCTTTTGTATACGTGCCGTCTTTGGTGTAGCTTGTATATTCCGCGAATCGGTTTACAAGAGAAAGTACCATGCCCACCGTCACCTGTGCCACGCTGTATACCGAGTAGCCCGGCACGTTGCAGGCGGCAATGCCGCGCGCACGGCAATACGCAAGGTCAATATTATCGTACCCCGTCGCCGCTTCGCAAATCAGCTTTAGGTTTTTCGCTTCCCCGAGGTTTTCCGCCCCGAGCTTTACTTTGTTTACAAAAACCACATCGGCATCGGCGATGCGCGAGGCGACCTCCTCGGGTGCGGTCGTATCATACGAAATAACCGTGCCGAATTTCTCGGCCGCCGATATATCTAAATCTTCTCCAAGCGTGAGCCTGTCCAGTACTACGATTTTCACTCTTTCCCCTCCAAAAAACAGAATTTTCTATATTTTACCATAGTAAGGGCAATCCCGTCAAGCGAAAAAGAACGGCGTTATTCGCCGTTCTTTGCATGAGGCACAATGCGGTGCGCCACCCATATATCTTTTTTCTCGCCTTCCGTAAGCACTCGAAGGGCACCACGGGCAATTTCGGCCGTTTCATATCCCACAGAATCCACGGAAATCTTATAGTTTGCAAGGGCACGAATATTGTCAAACCCCGTAATATGCGCGCCGCGCGTTTTAAAGTAGACTCGGAGGGCGTAATAGTCGGTAGAGCAAATGATATGCGTGCCCTCGGGGTATTCCGCAGAAAGCGCATCGGCCGAAGTGATCACCTCGTATGGCATCCCATCTGCCGCCGCAAGAAAGCCTTCGTAGCGCTTCTTTTGCGCTGCGGCATCCGAATACAAAAGTGCGGGTGAAAAATAGAGGAGCTTTTTGGGGTTTTTCGAAAGCACGTGCTCCGTCATATCCCGCATGGCGGCAAAATCATCTATCCCTACATACGGGCGCCCCGAAATGGGATTGCCAACCGCGACAATCGGAATATCCAAAAGCTCCAGATATTTCGAAAAGGCCGCATCTGTCTGCACCGCGCAAAGCACGATGCCCAAAACGCCCATATTGTAAAGATTTCGAATACATTCTATTTCTCTTTCCTTATCGTAGTGGCTGAGCATAATGGTGGCGCCGAGGCCCTTTGCCCAGAGCGCAGACTCAAGCTCCGAAATTAGCTCTGTAAAGTATTCATTCTCGAGATTGAAAACCACAATACCGATTTGTCCGATGATTTTTTCCGGGGCGGCGGAAAGCTTTTGGCGCCAACCGTACTGCCGTGCCACCGCTAAAATTTTCTCTTTCGTTTCGGCTTTGATATCGGGACGGTCGTTTAGCGCACGGTCCACCGTACCTTGTGAAACGCCGCAGATATGCGCAATTTCCGCCGTGGTGATTTTCAGCGTTTTCATAGTGTAATCTCCAAGCTTTCCGAAATATCGGTTTTGGCAAAACGGATGGTGCCGTCTATATACGTATATGCCGTTTCCGCTCCGTCAATTTTGAAGGCGGAAACCGTTTTCAAAAACGGGAGGCCGAGCGAGGAAAGCGAAAGGCTTCCTTCTAAAATCTCTACCTTGGCGGTCTTTCCCGAAAGCGTGAAGGTTCCCCATGCGCTATCGAGGCTCCAGATGGCGGAAAAATTGTCCGTCTTATAAGGGGAGAAGCCTATGTGCCCTTTCGGCATATCGAAGGAGAAGCCGCTTAAAATCGGAATGAGCGCATAGCTTGCCATCGAGCGGGCATAGTTACTGCCGCACTCAAATTCGTTCCACGGATTTCTCTTCTCGCCGTCAAACCGCTCGCGCACGGCACGCGCCACGCGTGCCCCGTCTTCTACTTTGCCGCGCGCACAGAGTAGGCCAGAAAACGCATATTCAAACCCCGTCATCGTTTCCTCGCAGTAGGGAATCGGGATTTTCGGTTTTTCGGCATCCTGCGGATAGTCGCAAATTACGGTGCCTGCTTCGTCATTCAAAGAGAAAATGCGCCACGGATTTGCAAAGCCGCGCATGGAAGGTTTGAAATTATGTTCCATCATGTGCGAAAGCGCCATGGAAAGCTGCTCGCCGTCAAAAATATCGCCAAGGCCTAAAATGTCGGCATGCCACTGGGCGAGCACCTGGTCAATCGACGAGCCTTCGCCGATTTGGTACTTAATCTGCCCCACTTCCTCGTTCCAGTATGCAGCGGAAGCCTCGAATTTATCGGTCATATTTTTATCGGAAAGGTCAACCTTCTGGATAAAATAACGGCCGTTAAAAAGATTTTCACGCGTCCATTTCTTGCCCTTTTCATACAAATCGCGGTATTCGGCGGCCTTTTCTTCCTCCCCGAGTGCTTCCGCCATTTCCGAGGCAGTCAAAAGCGCCAAAAGATACATACCTTCAAGCCACGAGGAGGGGCCAAAGAGCTCCATATCGAGCGTGTGGTGCTGGCGGCCTTCGAGCACACCGTCACGGTTTCTGTCCCACTCGTCAGGGTTTTTCTCGCTCCACGCGTATTCCAAAACCTTTTTTATGTTTTCCCAATTTTCGCGAAGCCATGCAGTGTCACCCGAAATTTTCCACTCGCGGTAGCATTTGATGACGGCACCCATCTGCCCGTCAAGGCAGGCGCGAAATTCGGTCATCGGTACGCCGAGGGGAAGCTGGATGCGAAAACCCATGCGGCCGTTTTCATCGGTACTGTACTGAAACTCCATTTCACGAATCGACCGTTCAAGCTCGGGGAACAAAAAGCAGAGTGCATACGCATAGTTCCAGACGTGCTGGCACGTGCCCTCGCACGACCCCTCTCGCTCATGCACGCCCTCCCAGCCGTAAAACGACCCGTCGGAAAGTCGCAAAACGGTGGGCGATTTCAAGACGGAAAGGTTTGCCGCCGCCGCCTCTAAAAGGCCTTCGGGCAATGTGGTGGTATAGAGTGCCTTTTTGAATTTTTCCGTGCGGGAATACAGCATGTCCCAGTTTTCAAGGGCATACTGTGCCGTTTCCTTGGAGTTTTCAAAAACGGTGGCGTAATAATTTTTCCACGGTGTTTGTCTATGTTCTTCTTTTGTCCAGTAGGCGAAATTGTTCGGCACGTTCCACGAAAATACAAAGCGAACCTTCTTCTTCTCGCCCGCAGGGACGCATACTGACGCTACAAGCGTGCCCGTGTCGCAATCGCCCGTGGTGTCATACTGACGGTCGCGAAGGCACACTTCGCCCGAAAAATCATTCCAGAAAGAAACAATACTGTCGCGCCACTTGCCGCGGTACCAGTACGTTTGTACCTGTGTTTCCTCACTGTCGGTGGCAATCGTCATATCGCCGTATTCTGTGCTTTCGGTGTCTACTCCGCCATTATACAAAAAGAGCGTTTTTATTTTTCCGCTTCTATCCGACACGTGCCGTGCCGCCTTATACGGGTTATTCACGGAAAGCGCAATCTCATAACGAATTTCCTCTTTTTCCGTATTCTCCACCTCAAATTCAAAAAAGGCGGCAGGGAGCGAGGAATTTTTCGCATCGCGCGGGATGAAGGGGTTAAAGGCTGTCATCCGAACGGCCGCGGGGAACGCTTCGTCCGCAAAATGCAGAGTGGCCATGGGGAACTCCCCGTCAAAAACCACGTCGCGAAAATGCGGGAAGCCGCACATGGTATCGCCGTCGGGTCCAAAGCCGAAGCCTGCGAAAGTGCGCTTTTCATACTGTCCCATGTATTCCCGCGTCATATCCCCATTCAAAACGGCGGCGGTGATGCGCTCGCCGCGAATGGCGCGAATGGCAAAATGAGAATACCGATTGATGCTTCCCTTTGCAGGGCGATTGAAAATTTCCCAATCGATAAGCCGCCCGTCACCTGCGAGGCCGATACTCCCCGTACCGATGCCGCCGAGCGGGAAAGAAATTGCGTTTTGTTTTGCACCTTCGTACCGCATATAAAAACACTCCTAAAAAGCTTTATTTACTTTAATTATACCATTTTGGGTCGGCGTGTCAAGCTACACGGGAAAATTTAAAAAGCGAAACTTTTTCGACTTCCCGCGCATCTCTTGACTTCCTCTTTTCTTCATGCTATAAATAGAGTAGTATCCTTTATAAAGGAGTGAAACTATGGCAAAAATCAAAGCAATACAAAACGCACAGCTCGTACTGCCTACCGGCATTTTGTGGGACGGTGTGCTTCTCGTAG
Organism: Clostridia bacterium; assembly: GCA_045578225.1. Classification (GTDB taxonomy): domain Bacteria; phylum Bacillota; class Clostridia; order UMGS1883; family UMGS1540; genus SIG447. Next base: position 12,043 of record JAZNJV010000030.1, read on the forward strand.
AAGGCGAACGGATTGCAGCCTTCGGCTCGGCGCGCGACATGGAAATCCCCGTAGGTGCCGAAAGGATAGACGCCCGCGGCGCCTATGTAGGCCCCGGCTTTGTGGATATTCATGTACACGGCGGCGGCGGTTTTGAAACATACGAAAAGCCGCGCGAGGCGGCCGAGTTTTTCCTCCGGCACGGCGCTACCTCCATTCTCGCCTCGCCTCTTTACAGCTTGCCCCTTTCTGCATTTATGGAGGGCATTCGCGTCATTCGCGAGGCGATGCCAAACGTAAAATCCATTCGCGGCATGTATATGGAAGGGCCGTACACGAACCCGAAATACGGCGCAAATTATGATACAAACCCCTGGCGGCATGGGATACTCCCCGAAGAGTATATGGCGCTTTGCGATGCGGCAGGGCGGGATGCCCTTGTTTGGACCATTGCACCCGAACGCGAAGGTCTTTTGCCGTTTCTCGAATATGCGCGCCGCGTAAATCCCGATGTGCGCTTTGCCCTCGGGCACAGCGAAGCCTCGCCCGACGAGGTGCGTGCGCTTGGCGAATATACCCCCACCATTTTAACACACGCCATGGATGCGACGGGGCGGAAGCCTTTATACGGCGGCACGCGCGGCGTAGGGCCCGATGAATACTGCATGACGGCGCCTTCTATGTACGCCGAGCTTATAAGCGACTCGTGCGCCATTCATGTGCATCCTGATCTTCAAAGGCTTCTCCTTCATACAAAAGGCGTGGGCCGCATGATTCTTATCACGGACAGCACGAACTACCCCTTTGCGCCGCCCGAAAATCTTGCCCACGTTACGGATTTGAATTTTGACCATCTGGGCGGTATTGCAGGCAGCAAGCTTACGATGGATATGGCTTGCCGCAATGTGATGGCGGCCACCACTTGCGGTATTGCCGAAGCTTTCCTTATGGCCTCCACAAACCCTGCCGAGGCTGTAGGGCTCGGCAAAGAGCTCGGCAGCATTTCTGTGGGCAAAAAAGCCGCACTCGTATTTACGGACGATAAATTCAATGTACAATCTGTCATGCTTGACGGCGAGCTGTGCAAATTTTAAAGGAGCGAACGAATATGACAAATTTTAAAGTAGGCTATGCATCCGTAAACGTCAATCCCCCGCTCGGCATTGCCATGCACGGCTATTATGTGCCGCGCTTTGCGAAGGGGTTTTTAGATGACCTTGCGGCATCCGCACTTGCCATTTCAAAAAACGGCACAGATATTCTTCTCATGAGCGTTGACCAATGCCTTATACAAACCGAGCTTTGCGACCGTTACCTTGCCGCGATTTCCAAAGCCACGGGTACCCCAAAAGAAAACATTTTCCTTTCCTGCACGCATACGCATACAGGGCCAAACATCACGCCCGATGCGATGTTTGAAGCGGACGAGGCCCCGATTCGTTGGCATGCGGACTTTTTAAAGCAGAGACTCTGTGACGTGGCAACGCTTGCACTCGCCGACAGAAAGAACGCCAAGATGGCGTTTATCGAAGGGGAAGCGCCATCTCGCATTGCCTACATTCGGCGCTACCGCATGAAGGACGGCTCGGTGATGACCTGCCCGCCTGTAGGGGACGAAAATATCGACCACCCCATTGGTACGCTTGACCAGCGCGTAAACATCCTTCGCTTTGACAGAGAAGGTGCGGAAAGCATTGTCCTTTTAAACTACGGCATTCACGCCGACACGATTGGCGGCGAGCTGATCTCCTCCGACTTTGTGGGGCATCTTCGCCGCACGGTGGAAAAGGCGCTCGACGGCACAAAATGCATGTTCTTCCCCGGTGCGCAAGGGGACGTGGGCAGCACGCATGTGTTCCCCGAAGGGGGCGACATGAATGACACGGAAATCAGCTTTGACAACGAAATGAAGAGCCCCGGCATGGCGCGATTTGTAGGGCGCGCGCTCGCGGGCGTGGTGCTCGAGGTGTATGACAAGGCAGAATACGTGGATGTGGACGAAATCAAAATGCTCCACGAGGATGTGGCAGTACCCGCTAATCTCCCAAAGCCCGAAGAGCTGCCGCTGGCGCGCAAATATAAAGAACTGCATGACAGAGGCCGCGACGATGAAATTCCGTATTCCGCCATGGAGCTTACCACGGTGGTAGCGGAAGCTGTTCGTATGTGCGAGCTTGCAAACGGTCCCGACGAATTCCATCTTCCAATGTGCGGCGTAAAAATAGGCCCTGTGGCGCTTATCGGCATTCCGGGCGAGCCGTTTACGGATATCGGCGTCGGCATCAAGGATACCGCCGGCCATCGCATGATTTTGCCGTGTGCCCTTGTAAACGGCTCGGGCGGCTACTTCCCGATGGAATCGGCCTTTTTAGAGGGCGGCTACGAGGCGCGCTCCTCGCGGTATACTGCGGGCGTTGCCGAACGCCTAATCGAAGGCGGCAAGAAGCTTTTAGCAAAATTATAAAGACAAAAACACCTCTCGCGAGGTGTTTTTTATGCTTTATTTTCTTATTGAAATGGCGCCCCCTTTATGGTATACTACTCGTATGAGGGGGTGCCGATATGTACGACAGTATGGCAAAAGCTGCATATCTGAAAGAAAAACGTTGCCTTTTGGATTTGCACATCCATCTTGACGGGTCACTTTCGCCAAAAACGGCAAAAAAGCTCGCTGCGATGCAAGGCATCGAAATTCCTCCGTCCGAGGCGGCTCTTTCCAGGTTGCTTTCGGTCTCGCCCTCTTGCCGCGATTTAAACACATATCTTGAAAAGTTCGCCTTTCCGGCGCGGCTTTTGCAGACGGAAAAGGCGATAACCACGGCCGTTTCCATGCTTCTTTCAGAGCTTTGGGAAGAAGGCGTTTGCTATGCGGAAATCCGCTTTGCGCCCGGAAAGCATACAGAAAAAGGCCTCTCGCAAAGAGAGGTCATCCGCGCCGCCATACGTGGCCTTTCGGGGCAAAAATGCGGCGGCGGGCTCATTTTATGCTGTATGCGCGGGGAAGACACCAAAGAGGCAAACCTTGAAACGGTGCGCGCCGCGGCCGAGTTTTTGGGGGCGGGCGTCGTAGCCTGCGACCTTGCAGGCGCGGAAGGGTTGTATCCCACAGAAAATTTTGCTGCGGAATTTGCGCTGGCAAAGGCGCTTTCCGTGCCCTTTACCCTGCACGCGGGCGAGGCCGATGGGCCCGAGAGCGTTCGCACAGCGCTTTCGTTTGGCGCCGCGAGAATCGGCCACGGCGTGCGAAGTGCGGAGGACCCTTCGCTTTTAGAGCTTCTTAAAGAAAGCGGCACCGTACTCGAAATTTGCCCGACGAGTAATCTCCAAACGAGGGTGTTCCCCTCACTTTCAGATTTTCCCATACGCACGTTTTTGGACGCGGGCGTAAAATTTACAATTAACACCGATAACACAGCCGTTTCCGCCACTTCTCTCTGTGCGGAATGGGCACACGTGCTTTCTGCATTTCCGCTTTCAGACGCGGAAATTTGCCATATTCTTCTTTCTGCGGCCGATGCCGCTTTTTGTACACGGGAGAAAAAAGAACAGCTTCGCGCACACATCCGTGCGGCGTTTTAGAACGGAAAGGAACTACCATCATGAAAAAACTTTTATCTCTTATCCTTATATTTACCCTTCTTTTAGGCGTTTCGGGGGCGGCCGCGCCGCTGTATACCTATGAAGAAGTGATTCCGATTTCGGAAAGCATCACCCTTCGCAAGGTGGAGGCTTTCTATTCGGGGCATAACCTTGCCTACTCGGTCATCCGTGCGGACCTTTCGGATGAAAACACATCGCTCCGCCTTTTAAAAAGCGACAAGGGCGCAACCACGCTCGACACCGTAGGCAATCTTGCAAAAACCGAGGAAAATGTGGTGGCGGCGCTCAATGCCGACTTTTTCTCGTTCCATAAAGGAAACCAAGGGTTTTCTCTCGGCATCGAGGTCGAGGACGGAACTCTTTTAGCCTCGCCCATAAACCCTTCTACCATGGCGACCGTTTCGTATATGGACGATATCCTTTCGATGTCGTACCTTGATTTTCATTGTATGGTTGTCGCCCCGAACTGGCAATATAGCGAGGTGCGCCACATGAATAAGCACACGGCCTACTACGGCGATATTCTTCTTTATACGAGCGACTTTGCAGACGGCATGTCCCCCGCGCCGGGCGGCGAGGTGCTTGAAGTTGTGGTAGAGGACGGCAAAATCCGCGAATTTCGCCGAAATATGCCGCCTGTTGCAATTCCGGAAAACGGGTGCGTACTCGTGGTGTCGGAAGGCGTGAACATGTTCTTTGCCAATAATTTTGCGGTGGGTGACCCCATCCGCTTTGACTACTACATTACCCCGAATGTAAAAGAGGCAGACGTCGCGTTTGGCGGCGGCGCCATGCTTGTAGAAAACGGGCAGGCGCGCACCACCTTTTCACACACCGTGGACGGGTATAACCCGAGAAGCGCCATCGGCACCGACAAAAGCGGAAAAACGCTCTACCTTGTCGCAGTGGACGGGCGCCAAAAGGGGAGCCGCGGCATGACGATGGCGGAGCTGGCCCGTCTTATGCAGTCGCTCGGGTGCCATACGGCGGTAAATCTTGACGGCGGCGGCTCGACGCGTATGCTCGCCTCCACCGTATGGGAAGAGGACATGCACGCCGTGCATGCTCCCACAGAAAATCGCCCTGTTATAAACGCCGTGGGTCTTACGTATACGGCCGAGAAAAGCGCGTGCGCCGGTATTCTTTTGGAAAGCGATAAAGCAGCGGTAGGGAAAGGCGGCTCTGTCGAAATTTCCGCCGCAGCCTATGATGCAAATATGCGCCCCGTAGAAGATGCAGTAACGCTTTCTTCGAAAGATGGGCAAATAGAAAACGGCGTATTTACGCCTTCGCACGGGGGCGCGTGCACTGTCGAAGCGACGTGCGGCGGCGTGCGCGAGGAAATTGAAATTTTTGTAGTGGACGAGATTTGCGGCATGGAAGCGCCGCGCTACCTTCGCCTTTTAAAAGGCGAAACAGCCACGCTCGATTTAGAAGTATATGACAAGGACGGCCACTTCGTGCCGTGCGAAAGCCTTTTGGGCTTTACCGTTTCTTCTTCCAATCCTTCTGTTGCCTCGTTTGACGGCGAGAAGGTAGTCGCAAACGGAAACGGCACCGCCATTTTATCGGTTTCGAAGGACGGCGCGATAAGCTATGTCTCCATCGCGGTCGGCCATTATGAAGAGACGGAAACGATGCCCCTTGCCCTTTTAGAGGAAGGTCGGCTCGCCTATGCCTTTAGCGAAGAAACAGAAAGCGCGCAGCTTTCGCTTTCGAAAACGGCCGTACTCGCAAAAGACGCCAACGTGGTTTCCGTTTCCTTCCGTACGGAAGCAGACTTTGCGCACGCCATACACCTTGCACTCACCGATAAAAACGGCGAGGCGCTCCTCGTGCCTTTTACTGGCTCTTTCGAAAAAGGCACATGGCAACAGCTTTCGGCCTCTATCCCAAAAGAGGCGGCGCGGCCGCTTCGGATAGACGGCATTTGCATTTCGCGCAAAGAAGGGGGAATAGATAGTGGCGAGATTTATTTGGATGCCCTCACCTACCCCGTAGACACAGCTTTTGCCTTTCCCACAGCGCCGCAAAACGTGTACGCGGTGCCTGCGTCTCTTCCCAAAACAGATTTTGCTGTGGCCACGAAGGAGGATGGTACTGCGCTTCTGGCAGGCCTTGTAAACGATAAAACCGAAAAAACGCTTTCCGCTTTTGCCGAGCGTGCACTTTTGGAAAGCGGCCTGCCCTTCTCCGTGCGTGAAGGCGAGAATGCGCTTTATATCACGGCAAATACCGATAAGGGCAGCATTCGCGCAACCGACAAAAACGCCTGGGACAAGATAGCAGATGCCATAGAAAAAACAACGAAGCCGAATGTTTTTCTCCTTTGCACTGCGTCTCCCTTTGGGGACGATGCGTTTGAAAATCGCGTCCTTTGTGATTACCTTGCCTCACTTTCTAAAAATGTGTTTGTCATTTCGCGCGGCGATGGGAATACGGTGAAAAACATCGGCGGCGTATACTACTTTACGGTGGGCACTTCTTCCCAAGAATCGCTTTCCGCCGCACATATAAAAAGCAAACAGGTGCTTGCCTTTTCGCTCGGCGAAACCCCCTCGTTTGCGTTTCAAAATCTCTATTAAAAGAAAAGAGGCGAATATAGAATGCGAAAAAGAAAAACGGAACTTTCTATTTTAAATGTCACGTTTTGTTTTCTCGTCATTTTTATCCACGCCATTTCCTATGCCGTGGGTGCGTTCCCCGAAGGCTCCGTGCGCGAGGCGCTTGTCCTTTTGCCATGGCGGCTTTCTTCCTTTGTGGTGCCCGGCTTTTTGCTTCTTTCCGGCGTAAAGCTGACGCTCACGGGGAAAGATACCGTTTCGTATCCAAAATATATTTGGGGGCGTGTGCGCGGTATTCTTTTGCCGTACACAGCGGCGTTTTGCCTCTATTTTCTGGCGTTTTTCCTCTTTTACGGCTATCCGCTTTCGCCGCTTTTCATCTTAAAACATTTTGTGCTTGGAAGTCTTTGCTACCATCTTTATTTCATTCCCGTGCTTTGTCAGTTTGACCTTCTTTTGCCGCTTTGGAAGCGCCTCCTTCGGGTATCGCCCGCACTCGTCGTACCCGCGGTGCTTATCCTTACCTGTATTTTCGAAAGCTTTTTGCCGAATATGCTTTCCACAGCGTTCGGCATATCCTTTGTGTATAACGACCGCATTTTTACTTCGTATCTCGCCTTTTTTGTCATCGGTCTTTACATCGGTAAATTCTACGATGTATTTTGTGATATACTGCGCAAAAATTTCGCGGCTCTCTCCGCGTTCTTTGCGGTGCTTTGCCTCTTTACGGGGTACGCAAGCCTTCTCGCCTATGGCGGCCGCGCGGCCGTGCCGTATATGAACATACTGCACTTTGTATATTCTCTCTATGCGATTTTGTTCCTGTTTGCCCTCTCCCTTGTCCTGCCCGAGGGTATTTTCGAAAAAGTGCCGCTACTTCGGAAAATCGACAGCGCAAGCTACCACATTTATCTCTACCATGTTTTGTGCCTCTATGCGGTGGATTTTCTCCTCAAGCGTCTCGGCATTGTAGCTGCACTTCCCGCTTTTCTCCTTCGCTTTGGCATTACCGCCTCGGTCGTCCCTGCGCTTTGTATTTTTTATCTTTCGCTGAAAAAGAAAGTAACAAAAAGCACTTCCAAATAGGAAGTGCTTTTTTCACATCTGTTACTATTCGAGACTATCGTACCCTTGACAGCCCGCCGCACACAGCGCGAGGCATGCTGCCGTTGTCACAATGAGTGCCAAAAATGCAAGCAGAGCACCTGAAAAGATTGCGCCCAAAACGCTGCCTACGGCAAAGGGAATGCCGAGAAGGATAATGGACACGAGGATCGCGCCCAAAATCCCGATGAGAAAAATAGGCAACCCTGCGCAAACGCAGGCGCGCCATCCGCCCCCGCGCGATGAAAGCGCGGAGAAAAGCGTTAGCGCAAGGTACACCACCGCCACCCCTAAAACAACCCACAAAAATGCAGGTGTTATGGTAATGACCGCCGTAAACTGCAAAAATGCCGTAATAATGCCAACAATGAGACTTGCTACAATAGCGAGACCGGTGCAACCGGGTCTACATCCACAGTTCGTCATAATCTTCACCTCCAATGACAATATATGACAAGATTTCAGAAATTGTGACTTTGACCTTCCATTTCTTTGGGAAGAGGGATAGGAAAAACAGGACAAAGAAAAACTGCCCCAGAAGGCAGACCTTCTGGGGCAGTTTTTCTTTTTTGTTATCGTGCTAAATACTTGTCATAAAAAGTCAAATACGGCGCACCGTTTGTCCCGTCCATACGCAAATACTGTGGAGCATCCTTTTCAAAAACCACTTGCTCCATTACGGGCAAATATACGGCGTTCATGATAAGCCGTGCAATGTCACGCCGTTTTGCATAGTCTGTACTCACAAAGCTGACAGCCCGTGTCAGCCCGATATCCTCGGCCACCTTCAAATAGCCTCCCGGATATCCCCCCGTTTCTTCTGCCAAGGGTGCATATCCCAAAGCCGAAACAAGCACAGCGTTTTTAAGCCAATACATACATTCAAAATTATTCCGCGAACAATTTTAGTATAGTATGTTGTAGATTGTGTAAGGCTTCGCATGGGTTTTTGTTTTCACTTTGCTACTGCTTAATTAACATCTTCTACACTTAGCAGTTTCCCATTTAGCATATCTATGTGCACCAGAACATTTTTTCCGCCGGCAACACAGTGAATATGCAAAACACCGTTTTCGTCAAGCCTTGGGGGAATATCTGCAACGGTTGTATCCATTCCGGTTATGGTTTTTCTGTTTAAGAAAAAATCTGCACCCGTAAGAGGAATGCTATATTTTTTCTCCGCCTCGCCTCTCGCCTTATACCGAAACTCAAAAAAATAGCTATGTGTAGCAAGCGGATATCCCGCATATGCATTTTCGGAATACACATATTCCAGATTGTTAAGCCCGCGTGTGGGATCAAGATACCCCAGTTTCTCGCTCTGTTCCTTATCAATAACCGGGCGATTGGGGTTCGTTGTGTCGATTGAAAGCCCTTTTTCTTCTGAAAAATCAAGCTTCCAATCCAGCATTTCGCAAGCAATATCATAGGACATTGGCAAATACAAAACATTTCTGAAATTAACTACCGGATACGTCCTCGCGGTATTTTTTATATCGTCCACCGTATGGGTTTTGTTAACCAGGATTATTTCTGGATGAATGACTGCGGTGCTTTTTTTCTGTAACGGGTTTTGCACAGGGTATTCTGCATAGGTGTCCGCATTTCTATGGGCAATTCCAATATAGATCTTATTGAAATGCGTTGCATTTTGCGTTCTTCTCTCCTCATAAAACTCTACTCGAAGCCCGGTAAAACAGTTGAGATTATAGGTAGTTGGGATGTATACTATATTTTTATGAAATAAAAGCGGATATTCTTCGTTTTTTTCCATTTTTATCCCATTAATTGTAACCGGAAATGGTACACCGGTCACCTCGGCCAGGTTCACCTCTGCACGTGCCGCAAGTGTTACGACCGCAAATGCGCAAGCCGCAATCGCCGAGCCATACTTCAAAATGGCACTTTTAAGAAATTGTTTCATCCGTTTCAGCTCCTTTCACTTTATTTTTTACAAAAGCCGCCAGCATAGAACCTGCCGCAGCAAATTGCCCGAGAGAGAGTGCAAATATGTAACAGTTTTCCCATTTCCAACCCATTCCGATCAGTACTATCAATGCCTCTGTCCACATTATTTTTATGCTTATTCTTCGGTAAGCTTTCTTCTCTTCCGAGTTCACGGTTTTGTTTTTATGAATAATGGGTGCAAGCTTCCAAACCATACACATTGTAAATATGAGTGAAATAACTTCCACCGCGATATAGAATGCACTGGGTACAAATTCCAGAACCGCCGTGAACACGCCATATACAAAGAGTAAAATCAAATAACATCGTGTGCGCGAATCCGCATGATATCCCCCGGCATAAATTCGAAGCGGAAGAAACGCTGTTAAAAAGAGAAGCGTATGGAGAAAATTTCCTACAAAAACTGCAAAAATTAAAACACTTGCAAACTCCAGTCCTGCCAAAAGCATAAGTTCCAGTCCGTAACTACAAACTTCCGCTTCCTTTGTTTCGATAATACCGCCCTTCGCTAATGCCGCAGAAAACGCATCTGTAATTTTTTTCACTTCCTCACCTTCTTTTCAATGGGAGTATACCATAAAAAGGAGATAAAAGGGACGTTTTGGCACGAAATGCACGCTGCGCGGCACAAAATGCAATAGAAAAAGCCCGAAGAGTACCTTTCGAAGTACCTTCGAGCCTTGAAAATCAAGAGTTTTGTTTAATTTTCAAAGATTTGGAAGAAAAATGTAAACTCTTCTTCCGTTTGACTAAAACGATGTACATTTTTATAATTAGAAAGTGCCGCTTCTATGTTTTTGACACCAAAACCATGGTTAGCTTTATCCATTTTTGCCGTTTGCAGAAACTTGGCCTTTTCTTTATTTGCTGAATTTACAATCTTACAAAGCAATGCTCCTTCGGTATAAGCCATTGTTATGCAAATTCTTTTTTCTCTATTCTCTACCTGTTCACAAGCCTCTATGCAATTATCCAATGCATTCCCAAAAATAACACAACTATCTATGGCATCTATAAATACATTTTCGGGTATTTGCAGTTGCGCCTCGAAAATTATTCCTTTACTTATAGCAATGCTTCTTTTTGTGTTTAAAATAGCATCTAAAGCTATATTCCCCGTTTCTATCACATCTTTAGACAATCCAGTTATACTACGCATATTTTGCAGATATTTAAGGCCACCTTCAAAATCCTGGTTTTCAAAATATCCCCTTAGGGAAATATCGTGATTCTTTAAATCATGACGAAGTTTTTTCATTTCTTTTTGCGTAATCAAAATTTCATCCACATGCTTAGCCTGCGCCTTAATTTGTTGCCTAAGTATTTCTTGATTTTGTTCCTCAACCGCTTGTTCTATTGTTTTTTCATAGAGGTACAGAGAAAAAAACATTGTATAGAGAAGACCCACTGCACATCCCACAGCCAAATAATTATAAATATCTGGCGCTGTACTGTAATACTGTAATGTGTATAACAGATAAATCGCAAGAGTCGAAGTTGCAAATATTGAAAAGAATAATACCCAATAGGATGTTTTCATTGCAAACCCTTGATTGGCTTTTTGTTTTACGCTTATGCCTTTTATAATTATAAACGCAAATGCTTTTGAAAGAATCGTTCCCAATATGCTGTATATTTCTACATTGGTTACTTCCATTACTGTTGCGTCCAAAAGAATCGTTAAACCAAACAAAGTGGCAACCTCTGTTATAGCAAAAATTGTTGTTAAAATTACAGCGATCATAACACTGGTCTTAAAGCGTTTGCAAAACAGCAATGCAACCATAAAATTAAATATCGTAAGTAGTACAACATTAAAATATCCAAGATGGAACAACCAATTACTAAAACCTATTAATCCTGCCAAAACAAAAACAGAAATCACATGTACATAAACCGCTCGTTTTCTGCCGTTTTCTTCTGCATATGTACTTGCGAACATTACGGTAATAATTGCTTCAAAAATTGTAGTTAAATATTTTACTGCCACCTCCATTGTCATAAGAGATACTTCCTTTCTCCGAAATTAGCAAAACTGTCTAAAAATTCTTTTTTATACATTCGACTTATGGGTAGCGGCTTATCGTATCCATGTAATATAAGTTCTGTATTTCCAACTTGATACACAAAATTCATATTAATTACAAACGCACGATGGACACGGCAAAACCGGTTTTTATCTATACTCTCCAAAAGTGCATCCATGGTTTTGCGAATTTTGTGTGTGCCGCCATCCTTCTTATGTATAAGCACCCAATGTCCCCGGCTTTCAAAGAAGAGAATATCGTCGCAAAAAAGCCTGATGCGCACCTTGTTTTCATGAAACAAAAAGGCGCCCGGCGCATCCGAAAGCTTAATGCAAATTTCCTTGTATACCGTTTGAAGTGCCTCTTCCGTTACGGGTTTTACCAAAAAACGAAAGGGCTGACAGACAAAGCTTCGTTGCATATGCCTTGTATGATTCGTAACGAATATAATTAACACTTGGGTATCCGTTGCACGAATTTGATTTGCAACTTCTATACCATCCATCCCCTCCATCTCAATATCCAGAAAAACGGCATCAAAACCTCCATTCCCTCGTGCATATACCGAGAGAAGTGCTTCTCCACTTTGAAAGGTTTCTATTCTATCGTTTTCGCCTTGCTTTTTGTGTAATCCCCGTTCCAAAATCTCCAAACATTCCCTATTGTCATCACATATTGCAATTCTCATGTTGTCACCTGCTTTCACCGGAAGTATTACGCATGGCATGCACAAACTACACCCTGTTTTTAACTAAATGCTTGTAAATAAAAATCATCCTGCTATCTTGCCTTTATTGCCATTGCGGAACATCTGTTTCCTACAGTCTCCACCCATCGCGGATAAAGTCAGAGCACGCAACCTAGGGGCGCCTTTTTGATGAGGTCATTATACCAAAAAATCCCGTAAAAAGCAACAATAAATCCCCCGTGAAATGAACTGCACCAGTTTGTACAGTTCATTTCACTGGGGATATTTATTACTTCTTAGAAGTTAAAAAAGTTTTTGGCGTTGTGGTAACAAATACCCGTGATAATTTCGCCGAGTGCTTCATAATCTTCCGGATACTCGCCGTTTTCTACCCATTTACCGATGAGGTTACAGAGAATACGGCGGAAGTATTCATGGCGCGGGTAGGACATGAAGCTGCGCGAGTCCGTAAGCATACCTACGAAGCGGCCGAGAAGACCGAGGTTTGCAAGGGCGCGCATTTGCTGTTCCATACCGTCACGCTGGTCATTGAACCACCAGCCCGAGCCGAACTGGATTTTGCTCGGTGCCTCGGCGGACTGGAAGTTCCCGAGCATGGTGCCGAGCACGTAATTATCCTTCGGGTTTAGTGTGTAGAGAATCGTTTTCGGGAGTTTTTCGTTCTCTTCACAGGCATTTAAAAGCGCGGCAAGCGGTGCGGCAATGCTCTTATCGTCGATAGAGTCAAACCCTGTATCGGGGCCGAGCTTTTTGTACATACGGCTGTTGTTGTTGCGAAGGGCGCCGATGTGCAGCTGCATCGTCCAGCCTCTCTTATGGTATTCGGCGGCGAAGAAGAGGAGCATGTATGTCTTGAAGGCATTGACTTCGTCCTCTGTCAGTTCTGCGCCCGAAAGAGCCTTCAGGAATGCGGCATTTGCCTCTTCCTTATTCGTCTTCTTATACGGAACGCCGGCGAGGGCATGGTCCGAAAGGCGGCAGCCTACGCTATCGAAAAATTCGATTCTCTCACGAAGGGCATCAAGGAGTGCATCAATATCGGTAAATTCCTTACCCACAAGTGCGGAGAGGTCCTTCATATACGGCACAAAGGTTTCCTGTTCACAATTTACCGCCTTGTCGGGACGGAAGGTGGGCAGAACCTTTACCTTGTTTTGCTTTTGGAGTTCGATGTGGTATTCGAGCGTATCAATCGGGTCATCCGTGGTGCAGATGATTTCTACATTCGAGCGCTCGATAAGGCGCTGTGCGGAAAAATCGGCAGAGGCAATCATCGCGTTCGCTCTGTCATAAATAGAGCGGGCCGACTTTTCATTTAAAATTTCTGTGATGCCGAAAAAGCGCTGAAGCTCTAAATGCGTCCAGTGATATAAGGGGTTACCCACGGCATATTTCAGCGTTTTGGCAAAGGCTTCGAACTTTTCAAAGTCCGATTTGTCCCCCGTCATATAGTCTTCCGGAATGCCGTTTGAGCGCATGGCGCGCCACTTATAATGGTCACCGCCGAGCATAATCTCGGTAATCGAAGAAAAACGTCTGTCCTCACAGATTTCCTTCGGGTTTAAGTGACAGTGATAGTCAATAATCGGCATCTTGGCCGCGTAATCGTGATAGAGCTTTTTTGCGACCTCAGTTTCGAGCATAAAGTCTTTATCCATAAATGCTTTCATAGTCGTATCCCCTTTCGTTTCTTTTCTTCATTATACTAAAGCCTGGGCGAAAAGTAAAGGAAATTTTTACTTTTCCATCTTCGGAAGTTTCGAAAGTGCCTTTTCGATTTCTTCGTCGGACGGAATGTAGTTTTCCATCTGCCCATCGTTGAACTTGCCGTAGGCTACCATATCGAAGTAGCCTGTGCCCGTAAGGCCGAACACAATCGTCTTTTCTTCGCCCGTTTCGCGGCAACGGATGGCTTCGTCCATCGCCACGCGGATGGCGTGGCTGCTTTCAGGGGCAGGCAAAATGCCTTCCACTCTTGCAAATTCCTGTGCGGCTTCAAATACACTCGTCTGTGTAACAGAGGTGGCCTCAATAAGACCATCAGCATACAGCTGCGAAAGCGTGGAGTTCATGCCGTGGTAGCGAAGCCCGCCTGCGTGGTTTGCTGCCGGAATATACGAGGAGCCAAGTGTGTACATCTTCGAAAGCGGGCAAACCTTACCCGTATCGCAGTAGTCATATGCATATTTGCCGCGCGTAAGGCTCGGACAGGAGGCAGGCTCTACGGCAATAATGCGGTAATCCGCCTCACCGCGAAGCTTTTCACCCACAAACGGCGCCACAAGGCCGCCGAGGTTTGAGCCGCCGCCGGCGCAGCCGATGATAATGTCGGGTTTAATATCATATTTATCAAGGGCAGCTTTAGTTTCAAGACCGATTACGGTCTGGTGCAAAAGCACTTGATTGAGTACACTACCGAGTACATAGCGGTACCCCGGAAGCTTTGACGCGACTTCTACCGCTTCGCTGATGGCGCAGCCAAGGCTTCCCGTAGTGCCGGGATGCTCTTCTAAAATGCGGCGCCCGACCTCGGTATCCATCGACGGGGAGGGCGTGACAGAGGCGCCGTATGTACGCATAACCTCACGGCGGAACGGCTTTTGTTCATACGAAACCTTTACCATGTATACCTTGCAGTCAAGGCCGAAGTAGGCACTCGCCATCGAAAGCGCGGTGCCCCACTGGCCTGCGCCCGTTTCCGTGGTCACGCCCGAAAGGCCCTGCTCTTTTGCATAATAGGCCTGCGCAATCGCGGAGTTGAGCTTATGGCTGCCGCTTGTGTTATTGCCTTCAAATTTATAATAGATTTTCGCCGGTGTGCCGAGCTTTTTCTCAAGACAGTACGCACGCACCAAGGGGGACGGGCGATACATCTTATAAAAATCGCGGATTTCTTCGGGAATTTCGAAATACGGCGTGGTATCATCCAATTCCTGCCGTACGAGCTCCTCGCAGAACACTTCGGAAAGTGCTTCCGCGGTCATCGGCTCGTGCGTTACGGGGTCTAAAAGCGGCGCCGGCTTGTTTTTCATATCAGCACGAACATTATACCATGCGCGCGGCATTTCCTTTTCTTCGAGATAGATTTTGTAGGGAATTTTTTCGTTTGCCATGTTCCCTTCTCCTTTCAAAAAATACTACCCGGGGACAAAAACAAAAAACTCCTGTCCCCAAATGCCGGGACAGGAGATATTCCTGCGGTGCCACCCTGCTTGACGCTTTCACGCCCACTTTACGCATACTGACATATGCAGACCTTTTTTAACGGAGGATCATACTCCGGCGCCCATACTCCGAAAAATCGTTTCTGTTTGCCCTCGGAAGTCCATTCGGTTTTATGTTTCCTGCCGCAATCCCACCGCCTGCGGCTCTCTCCTAGGAAAGGGATAAAACGTACTTACTCTCCCTCAACGGTTTCTTTTATTATACGCTCCCCTTCGAAAAATGTCAAGTTTTTTTGGAATTTTTTCTAGCCGATGGTCGGGCGCCCTTTTCGAATGGTGTACGCCGCGCCCAAAAACGCCCAGTTTTGACGGAAGGGGCGCATAATCGTCCAGTACCCGCTGCCGAGTAAATTAAATTCGTCGATAAGGTCATATTTTTGTGCGATGCTTCGTATGTCTTCAAACCAAACGATGTGGCGCGCGCCGCGCCCGTCTCGATACTCGAAGAAGGGAGAGGCTGCCGCCGCATCAAACTGAATTTCCGCGCCACGCTCACGGGCGAGGCGTACGGCAGCCTGATTTCCCAAGTTTTGCGCGCGGTCGCCCTTTTCATAGGGAAGCGTCCAGTCATACCCGTAGTTTGGAATGCCCATTAAGATTTTGCGCCGCGGAATTTCCGTGACGGCATATTCCACCACGCGGCGAACGCGGTCGAGGGGCGCTACAGGAAGCGGCGGCCCATAGGCGTACCCCCATTCGTACGTCATAAGAAGCACCGTATCCACAATGGCGCCAATGGCGCCGTAATTATGTGCCTCGTATAAAAGCCCCGGCTGTTCGGCGTACGTTTTCGGCGCAAGGTCCACATGCGTGGGGTACCCTGCGGCGTGGAGCTTTTCGGTTGCATTTTCTAAAAACTCCAAAAACCCTTCGGCATCCTCGGGTTCGATGTACTCAAAGTCGATATCAAGACCCTGATACCCTTTTCGCTGCATCGTTTCGATAATTGCCTCGATTACGCGGTTTTGAAGCGCGCGCGAGCGAAAAAGAACAGAGGCGCGCTCGCCGCTGAAATTTCCGTCCTCGGTAATCGAAGAAAGCAGCATATACGGCGCTACATTTTCCGCGCGTGCGGCTTCAAGTAAGGGCGTATCGTTTATCGTGATGAGATTGCCGCCTTCGGTAAAGCCGTACCCGAAAACAGTAAGACGCGATAGATACGGAAGGGTTGTCGAGAGCGTCGTACGGTTAATATTCGGGTACGCATAGCCATTTGAAACTACGGTGCGGCGTTTTTCCTCGCGGAAGGAAACGGCAATTTGCTGTCCCGGCACGATGCGGGGGTTTAAGATGAGCTCAGGGTTATTCCGCCTTAGTTCATCGACGCTTGTGCCATACTCTGCGGCGATAGAAAAGAGCGAATCGCCCACTCGCACCGTATGTATCACCTCGGGAAACAAGATGAGAAGCGCCTGCCCCACCACGAGCGTGTCGCTCGCCAAAAGGCCGTTGTCGGATAAAATACGCTGATAGGAAACGCCGTACCTTCGGGCGATTGAGCGCACCGTATCGCCCCGTCTCACTACATAGATTTCCAAAAACTTCACCTCGCCTTTTTTCTTTCATACTATGCAAAGGGCGAGGAAAGCGTGAAAATAAAAGAGGCCCCACGGGGGAGCCTCTTTTGGTTTTGCCTTACAGATTATAATATTTATCAAATTCTGCGGGGTGTGGTATAGCTGCCATCTCGCGGCACTCCGCGCGCTTTGCGGCGATGAATTTCGTAAGCATTTCCTTCGGGAATACGCCGCCGGCGGTGAGGTAGTCGTGATCTTTTTCGTGCGCATCGAGCGCTTCGGGAAGAGATGTGGGGAGCTGGCGAAGCTTCGCCTTTTCTTCCTCGGGGAGATTGTAAAGATTTACATCGTACGGGCCCCAGCCGTATTCGTGGGGGTCGATTTTGTTTACTACGCCGTCGATACCCGCCATCAAAATGGCCGCAAAGCAGAAGTACGGGTTTGCCGTGGCATCGGGATTTCGAAGCTCAAAGCGGCGCAGATTTTCCGTTTTTGCATATGCCGGAATACGGATAACGGCGCTACGATTTGAGGTGGCGTATCCCACGGTGACGGGTGCTTCAAAGCCGGGCACAAGGCGCTTGAAGGAGTTGGTGCTCGGGTTTGTGAGGGCGCAGAGAGAGTCGATGTGCTTTAAAAGGCCACCCATGAAGTAATGCGCCGTTTTGGAAAGATGCGCGTAGCCGTTATCGTCAGAAAACACAGGCACACCGTCCTTCATAAGAAGCATATGGACGTGCATGCCGCTTCCGGCTTCGCCCATAACAGGCTTCGGCATAAACGTAGCGGAAAGGCCGTACTTTCTCGCTGTATTATGAATGATATATTTTATAAGCATGGCGTTATCTGCCATACGCGACATTTCGCCGAGATGCGGCTCAATTTCAAACTGCCCGGCCGCGCCCACTTCGGGATGGTGGTAGTTAAGACGTATGCCTGCTTCTTCCATATGCATGCACATTTCGCTTCTCGCTTCATAAGAAACATCAAAAGGCTTTGCAATATGGTAGTTTTTCTGCTTCGGGACGATGCAGCCGCTGCCCTCTTCGCCCGTGTTCCAGTGCGCTTGCACGGCATCGAGCGAGACGCCGATATTGTGGGGTGCGACGTTCCAGCCGATCTCGTCAAAAAGATAAAATTCAAATTCAGGAAGCACGAGCATCGTGTCAGCAATGCCCTTGTCGCGCATATATTTTTCCGCCGCAAGTACAATATTTCTCGGGTACTGCGGAAGGGGACGGTTTTCAGGGGTATCAATAATCATGGCGTTGCCCGTCATCGAAAGGGTGGGGATGGCGCAAAACGGGTCTACCATTGCGGTATCGGGGTCGGGGATAAAGACCATATCGCTCTTTTCAACCACGGCGTAGCCGTAGTTCGAAGCATCAAAGCCGATGCCGTTTGTAAGCACCTCTTCTGAAAAATTTCCTGCAGGAATGGTAACGTGCCGAAATTGCCCGTTTACATCCACCATTTTGAAATCGACCATTTTAATGTCTTTTTCGCGAATGAGATTTAAAATATCCTGTACCGTTTTTCCCATTTTGGCACCTCTTTCCTAAAGTTTATACTTTCAGTATACGGAATTTCCGCGGGTTTGTCAAGAAAAAGCGAAAAGGACGCAAAATGCGTCCTTTGTTTTAAAATCCTATGGCAAATATTTCGGCATCCTGCATTTCCATTTCAATGGTCACTTCTCTTCCTTCGAAAACGGAAAGCGGCGTGTCGAACAGCACCTCGCGGCGGACGTTGTTGCCAAATACGTCACAGCTCCGAGCCACGGTTTCGCCGTCCGTAATTTTGATGCGAATGGTGCCTGCGGCGCTTGTGCGGAAATTCAGGAAGAACTTGTCGCTTCCCAAAAGGAGCGGTTTTGTGACGAGCATAGCTTTTTCCCAGCCGCTCTTAAACGAGGCAAACCCATCGCGACGAATCGCGTAGCGCACAACGCCCGTATAGTCCCCGTCCCACGAGGAATCACACCCGAACATGCTGATTTCCGTCTCGTCCACAATATAGCCTTGGCTAAAATACCCGTCGCCGTATTTCCACGTAAGCGGTGCTTCGTAGTCACCGTCGGATACTGCTTCGTTAAATTTATGCCAGTGCAGCCCGTCGCGCGAGGTCATAAAGAGCGTATCGGTAAGCGTGGTACCAAAGCGCGGATGCATTTCAAACCGCCACTTTCGGGATTCTAAATCCGGCAGCACATCAAACGAAGGGGACCAAATTTCGGCGCGGTCATTATACCGCACGGGAAGCCCCGTAAAAATATGCGGCGCGCCGGGGTATCTTTGCACATTGTTCGTGTAAAGGGCAAACTTTTCTTCATCATCAAACTGAATAAAGCCGTGCTTTTCCCAGTGTTTATAGTCTTTCGAGGTCATAAGCTTTATGTGCCTTCTGCCTTCGTCAAAGTCGCGGTAGAAAAGCTTATACTCGCGGTCAATTTCATCCCAGTACACGGTATTCAGAGAGTCAAACTTGCCCGGCTCCTTGGCGATGTTTTCCACTCTTTTAAAGTGGATGCCATCGGGGCTTACGAAGGAAGCAAGCGTGCCACCTTCTACGAATACCTTGCAGCCGTCCTCCACGCGCATGATGCCCTTGTAGCGGCTCTCAGGCGGGCAGGCGGGATTATCGTCACGAAAGACGCAAAGGCCGCCGCCGTACGGCTCGGTGGGGTGCGAGAGGATAATATTGTTATCCCCGTAGATGCCGAGAGACGGGAAGTCCCACTTCTTTCCGTCGCGACTCTCGGCGTAGCAGGTTACGGTGTGGCTTTCGTTAAATTTTCCGGTTTCGGGGTCCTTAAAGCGGTGCCCCGTGCCGTAATACATGCGGTAAATCTCGCCGTCTTTGAAGATAACGGGGTAGAATACTTCGCGGCCGTGCGGCATTTTATGTTCAAAAATGGTTTCCTTCTTCTCGATTCGGTTTGCAGAAAGGCGCGCTGTGGTTTTTTCTTTGTCAATCAGCGAATAGTCCCAAAGCGGCTCTGTTTTTTGACAGGTGTATGCCATGTTTACTTCCTCCTCTGTGATTCTTGCAAAGAGTTCTATGTTTATTGTACCCGCCGCGGCCTCCATTTGCAATAGGAGAAAAGGACATGTTTACAAAAAAATGACCTTTTTCAAAATATACTCCAACAGGACATTACAAAACATGACGAAAACTTTCGCTTTTCGGCGTTTTTGCGTTTTTTTCTTGCAAAAGCATGTCTTTTATGCTATAGTGGGGACAAAGGAGATGTCATCATGCAAACCCCTGAACCGAAAGGCTTTACCTTTTATATTGAAAATACAGAATTCAAGCTTTTTTCCGAGGCGTTTCGCGGCGGCGTACAAAAGTTTGCGCTTGACCATTCGCACGCCTTTTATGAGCTTTTCTTTGTGGTGCGCGGCAATCTTACGGTGGTTACGGAAACAGAGTCTAAAACGCTTTCACCGGGAGAATTTATCATCATCCCGCCGAAAATGCGGCACCGCACGGTATATGAGCCGGGCGCGGTGGCCCTTTATGTTTTAAACTTTTCCTTCCGCAAAACGGCGCTACTCACCCCTTCCGATTTATTCGGGAAGCTTTCGAAAACGCTCTCTTCGGTATGTATGCGCCCCGTGGCGGATGCGGCGCTTTTTGCGGCGCTGCAGAAGTGCCACTCGTATATGCTTCTGGGGGACCGTTCTCTCGTTTCCGTTGCCTTTCACGAATTTGCAGTGCTTCTCTATCGTTTTACCGACGAAGATAAAAAGGATTTTTCGCCCGAAGCGCCCTTTTTTGATAGCGACGCGGGGCGAATTCATAAAATCAACGCCTTTATTGACACGCGCTACGCGGAAAATATCCGCATAGAAGAAATTGCAGAGGCACTCCACTTAAGCGTGCGGCAGGTAAGCCGCATTATACGAAACTATTATGGCACAACGTACCGCGAGCTTGTGCGCCAGCAGCGCATGCGCGTGGCCGCCGAAGCCCTTCGTACCACGGAGATGACGGTGGAGGAAATTGCAACGCTTGTCGGCTACGGCTCTTTTTGCAGTTTCTACACGGCGTTTAAACAGCAGTACGGCGTATCGCCGAGTGTGTTTCGAAAACCGTAAAAAGGAGAAAAAGTATGTTTACTCTCCAAAATACAAAGTAATCGTTTTTTGCGGTGCTCTTGGCATCACGCCTTCTTCGCTTTCGGGTGCGCGTGTGCGCGCCTATATGGAAACACTTGGACACGAGCTATAGGAGAAAGAACACATAATGAAAAAATTTGAAAATATACTCTTTGTGACCGACCTTGACGGTACGCTTTTAAAAGACGATAAAACAATTTCGAAGGAAAACCTGGAGGCTATCGACTATTTTAAAGACGAAGGCGGCCTTTTCACGTTTATAACGGGGCGCATTCCCTCGGGCATGGCAGACATTCTCGATATGGTAACACCGAACGCCCCCTACGGCTGTATTAACGGCGGCGGCATCTACGATGCAGAAAAGAAAAAGTATCTTTGGCACAACACTCTCCCGCGCGAGGCGCTCGAGCTTGTGGAGTTTGCCGACCGCATGGTGCCTTCCATGGGCATACAAATCAACACGCCTGACCTTGCATATTTTTGCAAGGACAATGCTTCGCTCGTAAAATTTCGTAAGCTCTCGTGGTTTCCCGATTTATTTGCCCCGTATAGCGACATCAAGGAGCCGTTTGTGAAGGTTTTATTTGCGGACGAGGATGAAGAAGCGCTCCTTCGCCTTATTTCCCTTCTCGAGGCGCATCCGCGCGCGAAGGATTTCTTGCTCGTGCGGTCTACGAAAGAATATTATGAAATTTTGCCGAAAGACAGCGGGAAAGGCTCGGTGCTTCCGCGCCTTGCCTCACTTTTAGGGGTAGATATGCGGCGCACGATTGCCGCGGGCGACAATGATAACGATGTTTGTCTGCTTCGCGCGGCGGCCGTAGGCGTTGCGGTGGAAAACGCTACCGAAAATGCCAAAAAGGCTGCAAACTACCATACGGTCAGCAACGAAGACCACGCCATCGCAAAAATTATTTCGGATTTAGATACAGGAAAGCTTTGTTTTCCGTGCTAGAAAGGAGAATTGAACATGAAAAAGTGGGTAAGTCTCTTGCTCGTGTGCCTTCTTCTGCCGCCGTTACCCTCGCTTGCAAGTAGCGTCGCGGTCTATATCGACGGCGCGGCCGTAGCTTTTACACAGGAAAGCGGTGCCCCTTTCATCGAAGGCGGGCGCACGCTTGTCCCCCTGCGCGCCACCATGGAAGCCTTCGGTGCCTCGGTGGACTGGGAGGCCAGTTCGCAAACGGCCATTGTGCGCAAAGATACCACCACGGTGCGTTGCCGCATTGGGGAAAACTGTATTTACAGAAATAATGTACGCATCGAAAACGATGCCGCCGCCAAAATTGTGGCGGGTCGCACGTATCTGCCGATTCGCGCGGTGCTGGAGGCGTTCGGTGCCACCGTTTCTTGGGATGGCGCGGTGCACGCCATGGGCGGTACGGCCACCTTTATCGCGGAAATTGAAAACACGCCCTCCGTCACCACGAATTTCTGGGGGCTTTGGAGCGAAGCGCTCGCCGCAAAGGATAGCGGCAATTTTGCGGGCGCTATCGAAAAAATCCAAAGTGTGGCAAATGCGTTCCTCGTCGAAAATACCTCGGCAAGCGACGCAATGCTATTTAAGCATCTCGGCGAATGCTATGCAAATATAAAGGCATACGATAAGGCCTCGGCCTGTTTCGAGCGCGAAGCCTATTACTGGAGCCGGACCCCCGGCATGGAAGAAAGCCGCATAGACGCCGCAAGACGTGCGCGCCTTATTCGAACCGGTGCACAAATCTATGTCAAAAACCAAAATCCCGAAATGGGCGCTCTGCTACAGTTTGGTGCGCCGCACGAGCCCCGGGGCGGGGTACTTCTCGGCGCGTATGCCGAAGGGGATACGAATATTTATAACCCCTATGACCCGAATCGTTTTTATATGGACACCTTCCCCACGCTTTGCGGGAAAGACATGCGCGGCTATCTTCTCTATCTACCGTATGGAAGAAGCGTCACGCTCTATCAAAGCCATATACAAAAAGCGGCAGAAAAAGGGAAATATCTTCAAATTGCGCTGGAGCCCCACGGCGGCATAGGGCAGGTCAATGCCTATGACGGCTATCTTACTACCCTTGCCAAAGAAATGGAAGCGGCGCCTTGCCCCATGCTTCTCCGCTTTGCAGGGGAGATGAATGATATGTCCACCTCGTGGTACTCGCCCGACCCCGCGCCGTACATCGCGGCATTTCGCACGGTGGCGGAAATTTTCCACGAGCATGCGCCGAGTGTGCCTGTTATTTGGGCGCCGAATTTCTATCCGCCCGACACGATTTCCGCGTACTATCCGGGCGACGAATATGTAGACTATGTGGGCCTTTCTTCCTACATGATGCACCAGCCGATTACAGACCCGCTTGGAAAAGGCATTGACCGAAGCCGCTGGAGTAACCAGCTTGACACCATCTACTCTCTCTACGGGCACAAAAAACCGATTATCGTCGTCGAGGGTGGCGCCTCGTACATGGATTATGACACGTACGCCGATATTACCCCGTTTGCCGCGCGGCAAATCGAGGATTTTTACACATATCTCCCGATTAAGTACCCGAACGTAAAGTTCTGCTTTGTGTTTGATGCTGACCGCGAAAGGCAAAAGTTCGCGCTTTCGAATAACCCGACGTACCTCAAAGGCTATCAAAACGGCATCGGGAATCCGCTTTACGGAGATGGCGCGTATTTCTATGACTATTATGAGCTTGGGAACAATGTACGGGTGGCTCCTGAAAAAACAGAGCTTTGCGCCTACATTACGACGCCCGAAAGCACGGCGGCGTATGTCCTCTATTCTATCGGTGACACGGATATCGGCACGGCATACGGCGCGCCGTATGCGGTACCTGTGGACTTTTCGCCCTACACCGGGCAAACCGTTCCCGTCACTGTGCGCGCGTTTGATGCTTCGCACGCCCCCCTACTGCGCTACACCGTAAATATTCGAGTGTTATAAACAGAAATCAAAAAGGACTGCACCTTGCAGTCCTTTTTTCTTATTCGTTTAGAAGT
>JAZNJV010000031.1:0-2048 GCA_045578225.1 Clostridia bacterium
TCGCCGCGAAGCGCCATTACGTTTTCAATGCCTGCTTGTCGCATCTCGCGGATTTTTTCCCGTACCGTTTCGCGTGTGGACGACACGCACGTAAGATGTGCCAAAGTAGGCACACCATACTGTTCCTTAATGTTCTTTGCAATTTCGAGTGTATACCGGCTTGTTCCACCGCCGGCGCCGTACGTTACGCTCATAAAAGACGGGCGAAGACGCGCAATCTCTTCCGTGGCCGTTTTAACGGAATCAAAGGCCGCATCTGTCTTCGGGGGAAAGACCTCAAAAGACAGCCGCAGTGCCTCCCCTCTAAAAAGCTCTGTTAACTTCATTCAAACGCACCTCTCTTCTTATTCTCTTTATTTTACCACACTTTTATGGGATGTGCAAGATTTTTCATTTTTCCCAGTTTTTTGCACATATTCTTTTCGCAAATCCCTTGACACTCCTCGTTTTTTTTGATATACTCGTCTATATGACTATAGATAAGGAGTGGGAATTTTGGACCAGAACAACAAAGAAATTGCTGTGGCAGATTTATTCCGCCTTTTATGGACAGGTAAATTTTTTATTTTAGGGATGGCTTTGCTTCTTGCGGCTCTGCTATTTGTAAAAACGGCTTTCTTTACGGCGCCGCGTTACATGGCAGACGGTATGCTGTATGTCAGCAACAAAACGGCCGTACTCGCCGGTGAAGTTATCGACCAGAATGACATTATAACTTCCCGTGCGCTCGGTGAGGTTTACATAGAAGTTTTAAAATCCCGCTCTTTTTTGACCGAGGTAAGCGAACTGACCGGCGGCTATTACAGCTGGGAGGATATTGAATCTATGCTCTCCGTCTCTTCCATTAACGAAACAGAGCTTTTAGCGGTGTCCGTCACCACAGGAAACCCTGAAGATTCCCGTAACATTGCCTCGGCCATTTTAGCGAAGGCTCCTGAAAAACTCCAAAGTGTTTTAAACGGCGGCTATGTAGTCGTTGTGGATCCCGTTGCAGAGGAAGCAACCGAGCTTGGTTTAGGGGTAGCCAAAAATACGATTGTCGGCTTTTTGTTTGGCGCCTGCCTTGCTTTTGCCGCTCTGTTCCTGCGCAATTATTTTGACAGAACCGTCCACCGTGGGGAAGACGTGGCTAAGCGCTACGATATTTCCATTCTCGGCAGTGTGTCGCAATAGGGAGGAAGCATGATGTTAAAAAAGAAGTATAAACCCGAGGGCATTGAACTAAGCCGCATTCTTTCTGAAAATACGAATTTCAACACCATTGAAACGTATAAATCTATCCGCACAAGTATTATGTTCTCCATGCCGAAGACGGAAAAGGGCAAGGTTATCGTTGTCACCAGTGCCACCCCCGGCGAAGGTAAAACAACTACGAACATCAACCTCGCCATTACGTTTGCACAAATGGGTGCGAAGGTTATTATTGTGGACTGCGACCTTAGAAAGGCGAGAGTACATAAGTATTTAGGCCTCGAAAGAACAGAGGGCGTTTCGAATGTCCTTTGCGGTTTTACAGCGCTTGAAAAAGCCATTAAGAAAAACGCACGCGAGGGTCTGGATTGCCTGACAGCCGGCGCCATTCCCCCGAACCCTGCTGAACTTCTCGAAACCGAGCAGTTTGGGGCGCTTTTAGATGCGCTTCGCGAAAAATATGATTATATCTTTATAGACACGCCCCCGATTACCGTGGTTACCGATGCGGCCGTTGCCATGCGGCATTGCACCGGCGTCATTTTGGTTGTTCGTGAGGATGTAACGCAGTATGACGCGCTTGACGAAACGGTAGAAACCATTCGAAAAGCAGACGCGAAGATTCTCGGTGCCATTATGGTCGGCAGTGAAGACCGCGCCCGCACCTACGGCTACTATCGTCAAAATTACCGTTCTCGCGCTTCGTATTACGGAGATGATAAAGAGGCGGAAATGAGAAACTCCGCAAAGAAGAAGTGATAGTTCATGATTGATTTACATGCACATGTTTTGCCGGAAATGGATGATGGTGCAAAAAGTGTGTCTGAGAGCCTCGAAATGCTTTCTTCCGCTTTTTC
>JAZNJV010000032.1:0-4179 GCA_045578225.1 Clostridia bacterium
CCCATTTCCCGAAGTGCTTCCCCTTTCGAGAAAATCTCCGCCGGTTTTCCAAAGAGAGCGAGCCTTCCGCCATGCATGACCATAATTTTCTCGGCATAGCGTGCCATATCCTCCATGCTGTGCGAGACTAAAATCACTGTGATTTTTTCGCGCTTCCAAAGTGCAGAAATGCAGTTTAAAATTTCATCCCGCCCGAACGGATCAAGCCCGGCGGTGGGTTCATCTAAAATTAAAATTTTGGGACTAAGCGCTAAAACGCCTGCGATAGCTACGCGCCGTTTCTGTCCCCCTGAAAGTTCGAAAGGAGACTTTTCAAAAAGCGCTTCCGAAACGCCAACGTCCAAAAGGGCAGACTTGGCCCGCGCACTGGCTTCTTCATCGGTAAGCCCTAAATTTTTGGGGCCGAACATAACATCTTCCAAAACCGTTTCCCCGAAAAGTTGATATTCGGGATACTGGAATACGAGACCCACTTTACCGCGAAGGGCCGCACGCTCCTTTTTATCAAACATATCGATGCCGTCGATTTGTATTTTACCGCTTGTAGGTTCTACAAGGCCTGCCAGCATTTGCACAAGCGTGGTTTTTCCGGAGCCTGTATGTCCGATGAGTCCGCAAAACATACCATCTTCAATTGTAAGGTTTACATCTGAAACAGCCGTTTTCGAAAATGGGCCGCCCGGTGTGTACGTATACGATACATGTTCTGCTACAATCAATGAAGATTTCCCTTTCCGTATGCCGCGCAGATACTTTCCACACAGCTTTCTACATCTATAATATCGGTATCCACTTTTACGCCGGCACGATGCAATCTGTATAAGAGTTCCGTTACGCCCGGCGTATCAAGGCGCGCCTTTTTAAGACGTTCTCGCGCAATGAGCACGTCGCGTGGCTTTCCGTCCATAATCACGCGGCCTTCCTCTGTGACGATGACACGGTCGGCCCGTGCCGCCTCCTGCATAAAATGCGTAATAAGCACCACGGTAATCCCTTCTTCGCGACAAAGGCGAAGAAGCGTTTCCATAACCTCTTCGCGGCCCTTCGGGTCAAGCATCGCGGTCGGCTCATCCAGCACAATGCACGAAGGGCGCATCGCGATGATGCCAGCGATGGCAATTCTTTGTTTTTGCCCGCCCGACAAAAGATGCGGTGCATGTTTTCTGTATGCATACATATCCACGCTTCGAAGCGCCGCGTCTACACGTGCACGAATCTCCTCCGGTGGAAGGCCAAGGTTTTCAGGTCCAAAGGCAACATCCTCTTCCACAACCGTAGCCACAATTTGGTTATCCGGATTTTGAAAGACCATACCTACAGCACGGCGAATTTCTAAAAGCTTACCTTCTTCTCTTGTATCTATACCCGAGACGGTGACTCTCCCCTCTGTAGGGAGTAAAATTCCATTTAAAAGCTTTGCCATGGTGGATTTTCCCGAGCCGTTATGCCCGAGCACCGCCACAAATTCGCCTTTTTTAATTTCTAAATCCACATTACAGATGGCCGGATGACCACCTTCCGGATACACGTAAGACGCCTTTTCAAGTCGAATCATATCAGCACTCCCATCTTGCTGTGGAACCGCACGGAAGCACAAGGCCGCTCTTTCCGATGGGCAGACCGAGCTCGTCCGCCATCGCCGTACCGCCGTATTTTTTGCAAACGGTCAGCATAAGCATATTTTTGAGTACTGTCGGCGCAAGACCCGTGGTGTAAGAATTTATAATAAAGTATCGGGGCGAATCCGAAAGGATCTCTGTACAAAGGGAAACAAGGTCAAAAATTTTATTTTCCAGTTTCCACATTTCGCCTCCGGGGCCGCGCCCGTAAGAAGGCGGATCCATAATAATACCGTCATAGCGGTTACCGCGACGAATTTCGCGCTGTACAAACTTTTCGCAGTCGTCCACCATAAAGCGGACAAAGCGATCGGAAAGACCGGAAAGCTCCACGTTTTCTTTTGCCCACGCCACCATGCCTTTAGAGGCATCTACGTGTACAACATCCGCTCCCCCGGCGAGCGCCGCGAGCGTAGCGCCGCCTGTATAGGCAAACAAATTCAGAACGCGGCTTTTTTCAGGAGAATGTGCCTTAATAAACCGCCAGTTTGCTTCCTGCTCCGGAAACAGGCCTGTATGCTTAAAGCCGGTAGGCCGTACATAGAAGGAAAGCCCGTCCACCGAAACGGTCCATCTTTCGGGAAGCTTTTTAAAGAACTCCCAATGTCCGCCGCCTTCACGGCTGCGGTGGTAAAATGCGTCTACCTTTTTTGTGAGCGGTTTCTCCAGTTTCCAAATAGCCTGCGGGTCCGGCCGGCGCAGAACAAAATCGCCCCAGCGCTCTACCTTTTCCCCGTCTGCAGCTTCTAAAAGTGCGTAATCTTTCCAACCGTCTGCTATAATCATTCTACTGCCCCAATCTATATATCCAAATAATAGAATAGTATATCATACGTATATCATTTTGTCAAGTAAAGCCGTCATCTCTGGCCAGTAAAAAGCTGACCCTTCCAACACCTGAAAAGGTCAGCTCTTTTTTATCTTTCGGTTACTTCCCCCGTTTCTATATCCACAACGCACGGCTCGGGGTTTTGACCACGGTACGAAGTGGATACAAACGTTTTGATTTTTGTGCCGTCAATGGTAAACTGCGGCGAAAGCGTAAACGCTTCGTCTCCCTGCAGCACGCCAAAGCAGCCTTGCGGCTTTAGGATACGATCGCCATTTCTAATTTCGAGATTTTGAGAACTAGCACCCGTCAGTTCGTGATACCCTGCGGTCAGGGAAACGGTAAGGTCATCTTTAATATAATACGTGGCATTTTCGCTATGCCCCCGCACAAAGGTGTTTTCGGTGTACGTAATTTTCTTCGTTTCATTTAGGGTGGTAAAATAATTATTCACACGAACTTCAAGCCCGTTTTCGCTGTCAAAGCTGACCGTTCCGCCCAGAACCTCTGTCACAAACTGCCACGAAAGGGGTATATAGTATATATTTCGATAATACAAAATCGGATATTCCGAAAGCTCGACCATACTCTGCCCGTCAATGGTAAGTTCTATATCGAAAAGCGCACAATATTCCTTGGTGATTGTCGTCCCGAAGTTGCACGAATCATCATTTCTTTCCGCCTTTGGGTGATGCGTTTGATAGAGGTTTGTATCACGATATATTGTCTGCGCCGCCTCGTGGTTTTCAACCCTCTTTATAAGAAGCTTCTTGAAAATTTCCTTTGGCAGCGCGGGATTGCCCCTTGTGTATGCAATGCTTAAGGGGTTTTCGCGGTATTCGGGAATGAGGTTTAGGAGCATTGCATTATTGTAGGTGAGCGGAAAATATGTCACGCCGCCGTTTACAAGAAGCGGAAACGTTTCGTACGCATTATAATTGTATTCCTGCTCGTTCACAGAGACAGGAAAACTCGGCAAAAAGCCGACGCCCCACATCCAGCCATATGCAAAGGAATGCAGTGGCGTTATTAAGAGCAGTATTGACACCATACTAGCAATAATTCTTTTTTTCACAAAAGTGCCTCCTTCCTATGCTTTGGTCCGTTCTCGTGTCATGACTGGATAAAAAAACATTATTCCGCACTCACACTTTCATCGAGCGCCTCAATATAAAAACTTACGGGTCTAAACCCATCATTACAGGAAATCATGGCAGATTTGGAATTTTTCATCCAACCATTATAAAAATTTTCGCCGCCATGAGACAAAGCCATCACAAAAGGCGACATGCTTTCCCATGCACTATTACAAAGACCGTCTGGCTTTTCCCATCCGTTTGCAATAAAAACTTGCCCTTCTTTTAAATCGCAAGCATGTTCAATTGGGTTTTCGTACTTTTCTATCAAATCGTCATAACGAGAGATTCTCATTACGGTTATGCGACATTTCATCATATCTGTTACGCTCTCCCCTATTTGTCTTTTGATATTTTTGCAAATTGCAAAATCGATTCGAGAATCTCGCAAGAGATTTATATCGACGATTTCATCAAAGATGAAATCATTATAGCACGCCCACGCTCCAAAGTCAATTTTTCTGCCGGGGCTCCAAAGCTACAACAATCGGCGGAATAAGAAGAATTTGCAAAAGCATTCCCGGTACAGCACCTACAAATGCGCCGGACAAGAAGGCACTAAGCGTAAAAGCGCCGCCCTGAAAACCTAAAGCAA
>JAZNJV010000033.1:0-26119 GCA_045578225.1 Clostridia bacterium
ATCCCATAGGGCCAAAGTATAGTACATCTAAATCTGTGTTGCGGATATAGGTTGCAAACAAATGCTCCATTGTATGAATGGACGCACCGTCAAGTGTCTCTTTATTCGGCTTTACCAAGCGAAGGTCGTATGTAGTGACATCTCCATCCACTCGCGAAATATAAAGACCCGGCGTAATTTTTGTATGATCTACTGTAAAACTTTGAATTTTCTCCATATTCTACCTCCTGTATGTAAACAGGCGGACCAAGCCGCCTGCCTTTACGGTTTTTCTTCATCTACTGTTTCGCCGTCCCAAACCGCGTCCGCATCATATCGGTCAGGTCTATACAAAACATCGGGGTCACTTCTTTCGCCCAAAAGGTCGGGGCGATACTCGGGTACACTTCGTGGGTCTCTTCCTGCACGTAAAAAATGACGATTCTTCATATGCGCACCTCCGTATTCAGTTTTGACTCTCCACCTATAGTATACCATATCTCCTTCGAATATACAAGTAATTACGGAAAATAATTCTACAGTCCCAACACTCATAAACCCGCCTTTCCTTGCATATATCGGTAAAAAGGACTATGGAAAGGAAGAAAGTAATGGAAACAATTCGCGAAGGGGCGCGTGGCGCCTTTGTAGAATACTTACAGCTGGCGCTTTCACGCACTGGCTATTCACTCGGGATAGACGGCGTTTTTGGCCCAGCAACTCGGCGAGCCGTTTTAGCGTTTCAAAGTGCAAATGGGCTGCCAGCAGACGGCGTTGTGGGCCCCAGAACCTGGACCGCACTTATGCCTTTTTTGCGCGGATACGGATACTATACCGTAAAGAGCGGCGATACCGTTTCTTCTATTGCCAAAAAGTTTTTCACAACGCCCTCGCGCGTACTTTTGGCAAATCCCGATATTTTACCGGAACGTCTTTTCGTCGGCACGCGTCTTACAGTGCCATACGGATTTTCGCTTGTACCGACCGGTGTTTCTTACACGTATGCGCTTGTAAAAATCTTAGTGGAAGGCCTCCGCACACGCTATCCCTTTATCAAAGCCGGCACAATCGGCACAAGTGTAATGGGGAAAAATTTATATTATCTCACAATTGGCGAGGGAGAAAACGAGGTGTTTTACAACGCCGCCCACCACGCTAACGAATGGATTACAACGCCGGTCCTTCTCCGCTTTTTAGAGGACTACGCTATAAAGTACAGCGAGGGCGGCTCTATATATGGCTATGAAGCCGCAAGGCTTTTCGAAAGCACCCTCCTATTTATGGTGCCGCTTGTAAACCCAGACGGTGTAGACCTTGTAAATGGGGTTGTGCCGAGCGATTCTTCTTTTTACATATCCGCGGAAGGGTATGCCCAAAACTATCCACAAATCCCATTTCCGAGCGGCTGGAAGGCAAACATATCCGGCGTTGACCCAAACCTTTCCTATCCGGCAGAATGGGAAACCGCACGGGAAATAAAATTTGCACAAGGGTTTACCTCCCCTGCGCCACGTGACTACGTAGGTACAGCACCCCTATCCGCCCCGGAATCTGCCGCCGTTTATGAATTTACCCGAGCGCACGACTTTCTCCTGACGCTTTCCTACCACACGCAAGGCGAAGTCATCTTTTGGCAGTTTCTAGACTACACGCCGGAAAACGCCAGAGAAATCGGCGAGCTTTTCTCACGTGCAAGTGGATACGCACTTGCCGATGTTCCGTATGAAAGCAGTTTTGCAGGGTATAAAGACTGGTTTATCCAAACCTACCGCCGCCCCGGTTATACAATAGAAGCGGGCAGCGGTCAAAATCCGCTGCCCATTCGCGAGTTTCCATCTATATATGAAGACAACCTCGGCATCCTAACACTTGGCCTTGCCATCTTTAGCGATACGCCGTAAGCCCCAAAAGTGCAATATCCTTTGTCATTTCGCCGCCGATCTTTGTATCGGCGGTTGCGTATTCCGTAGAAAGATACTTTTTGTTATCATCCGCAAATACAGTAACAACTGTTTTCGCACCCTTTTCGATTGCTTGAATCGCACCCAGGAAGTTTGCGCCCGAAGAAACACCTACGCCGATGCCCAGTTTTTCAGAGAGCATGCGTGCCATTAAGATAGAATCGTGATCGTCAACCGAAATAACTTCAGAAAGCTCTGAAAGATGCACAAGATCCGGGATAAACTCATCCGAAATGCCATAAATTTTATGCTGCCCCACTTTATATCCCGTGGAAAGCGTGGGCGAATTTTTCGGTTCGAGCGGATACACGTGGCAGGAAGGATTCGTTTCACGAAGCCTTTTCCCGATGCCCATGACCGTGCCGCCCGTACCTACGCCGGCAACAAACGCATCTGCCACAAGACCGATTTTCTCAAGCTGCTCCACAATTTCGCGGCCGGTATAGAGATAGTGTGCTTCTGTATTTTCAGGATTTGAGAACTGGCGCGGCAGATATACACCATCCGCCTCCCCGTCCTTCTCCGCTTTCGCAATGGAGCCTAAAAAGCCTCCTTCTTCTCGAGAAACAAGGGAAACCTCAGCGCCGAAGCTTTCCATGATATGTATTCTTTCGCTCGTCATCCAGTCCGGCATATAAATTTTCACAGGATGCCCTAGTGCACTCCCGACAGCCGCAAAGGAAATACCGGTGTTTCCGCTTGTAGCCTCTACAATGGTGTCCCCTTTTTGAATTGCGCCCGTCTCATATGCGCGGCGCATTACATGCTGCGCAACGCGGTCTTTAATGCTTCCTGTAGGATTATAGAACTCCGCCTTTGCAAAAACGCTTCCCGCAATATCTTTGTATTTAAAATCAATTTTTATAAGCGGCGTATTGCCGACGAGTGCCGTCATATTTTCAAAATTCAAGTTATCACTTCCTAAAACATCAATCTATATCATAATATACCAAACTGCCCCTATTTGTCAATCATTTGAAGAGGAAAAATTTCAGAAAAAAGCCTAGACCGCGAGAGAGAAAAAAGCGCAGCACAAATAAAAGAATTTTATAAGGGCTAAAAACAAGCCTTAGTGCCCAGCTGTTTTTCACTATTTTTGCATGTATTCCTCTTTTCAGGAGACTATTTTTCCATCCCATACAGAACCGATATAAAATCTTTGCCGTTTTACTATTTTGAAACGCATACAAGAAAATGTCCATACTAGACAGTATGGACATTTTTTTCAAAATCATTCTACCGATAGGATATACCGATACACGGGCTGGCCGCCATAGAGAACCGTAAATTCTGCATCCGGGAAATTCTCCTCTAGAAACGCTTCATAGCTTCTTGCCTCGTCTTCCGAAACGCCTTCGCCATATAAAACAGTAATCGCAAAGGTTTCATCCGTGCAAAGCGTTTTGAGCATCGTTTCCATAACGCCCTTTTCCTCTGCGCCGGAAGCTACGATTTTGCCGTTGCAAAGGCCGAGGAAATCATCCTTATGCACGCTGATTCCTTCCACTTCAGTATCTCGCACCGCATACGTTAAAAGGCCGGTACCGACAAGTGCGGCGGCGTCTGCCATATTGTCGGCATTGGCATCCGATTCGGCATCAAACGCCATGAGCGCTGCAATCCCTTGCGGAATCGTCTTCGTTTTAATGACGGTAACCTCTTTTTCCGTCATATCCGCAGCTTGCTCGGCCGTAAGTACAATATTACTGTTATTTGGCAAAATAAAGATTTTTTCAGCGCGCAAAGCGTTAATCGCAGCAAGGAGGTCCTCCGCGCTCGGGTTCATCGTCTGGCCACCGCTTACAATGCTATCCGCACCCATATCCTGCATAAGTGCACAGATGCCATCCCCTGCAGCTACAGAAATGATACCATATTTTTTGAGCGGCGTATTGAGTTTCTCCATTTGTTCTGCCTGCTGCTCGCGGAGATTGTCCACCTTGATATCCAAAAGACTTCCGTAGGAGAGCGCACGTTCTAAAACCCAGCCGGGGTGATCTGTATGTATATGCACCTTGATAATATCGTCGTCATCAATCGTCAAAACGCTATCGCCTCTCGGGGCAATCTCTTTCTTAAAGTTTTCACCCTGAAGACCTGCCACTTTCTTTCGAATGATAAACTCCGTGCAATAGCCAAAAGTAATCGTATCCTCAATTTGACCTGTAATCGAAGCTTTCGGCGCGGCAACTTCCCCCGCCTGTCTTTCTACAGGCGCACCGTTTTGCACGGCGAGGAGCATGCCTTCAAAAATGACCATAAGGCCTTTGCCGCCGGCATCCACAACGCCTGCACTTTTTAAAACAGGTAACATTTTCGGTGTTTCCGAAAGTGCCTCATTCCCGCTTCGCACAACGGCTTCAAAAAGCGTTACAATATCATCGTCTTCATCCAGACTCTCCATTGTTTCCGCAATGCGGCGAATAACCGTTAAAATCGTGCCTTCCGTCGGCTTCATTACGGCGCGATACGCCGTTTTAGAAGCCGCGGACAAAGCCTTTATAAAGTCTTCCGCTGTAACGATTTCCAAAGAAGACAGTGAAGACGCAAGGCCTCGCATAATCTGCGACAAGATAACGCCGGAGTTTCCGCGTGCACCGCGAAGCGTAGCAGAAGCAACCGTAGCCACGACCTGCCCTGCAGTTTCACATTTTTTGGAAAAAAGCGCTTTTTCAGCCGCAAGCATTGTCATGCCCATATTGGTACCCGTATCTCCATCCGGAACCGGGAATACATTTAAATCATTTACAACCTGTTTCTGGTTATCCAGATGATGTGCCGCGGAAATAAACAGGCTTTGCATTATGTCAACAGTAATTTCACGCATCAAATGTCATCCCTCCGTTTATTTCACGCCTTTCGCGCGGATGCTTTCCACATGCACAGTAACCTCACGGATTACAAGGCCTGTGTTCTCGGCCATCTGGTACTTCACGTGCTTTACGATGCTTTCAGAAACAGCACCGATATTTACGCCGTACTCCACCATGATATGCAGTGCGATGCAAATTTCGCCCTCTTCCATGCGTACCTGGATGCCCTTACCCATTTTGTCCCGTTTCAAAAGAGAAACAAGGCCGTCACGCTTGCTGCGGTATACCATACCCACAACGCCGTAACACTTTGTGGCAATATTGCCTGCCATTTTCGCAAGCGCATTTTCGTCCATATAGACAGTGCCGAGGTCAGTTTCCATAATGTTTATCATAGGGACACTCCTTTTTAAAGTTCAATTCTGGTTATATCTTTTGTTTCCCGCTCGCGGCAGGAGAACCAAAACACCTGTCTTGTCTTTGCAATCTCTCGAAGAAGGGAGACTGCGTTTTCCTCTCTCTTTGCATCGTACTGGAGAAAGGAATCATCTAA
Source organism: Clostridia bacterium (assembly GCA_045578225.1). Taxonomy (GTDB): domain Bacteria; phylum Bacillota; class Clostridia; order UMGS1883; family UMGS1540; genus SIG447. The sequence goes on from JAZNJV010000033.1 coordinate 5,307, forward strand.
AAACACCGGCATTTGGGCTTCGGCAAGCACAAGCTCTGAAAGTGCAAGACGCGTGGCAAAATAGGCCTGATCTATCGTCCCGCCCGAGAAAGCCCACAGAGGTTTATGGTCGCCCCTTCCCATCGTCACCGAATATTTTTTATCTAGTAAAAGTGCTTCTTCCTTGCCTGTCAATTTCTGCATATATTGCGAAGCAAGTGCATTTATCCGCGGTGTAAAATCATGGCTGAGTTCTGTAAACACTTCTTCCAAAGTTTCCAATGCCAGTTGAAGTGCAGCGTATGTATTTTCTGCTTCTTCAAGCTCTTCTAAAAGACGTGTTTTTTCCGAGAACAACACATCCACTGTATTTTTATCATACACGCCGCCTTTTAATATACCTTCGAGCGTTGCCGCCCTTTTTATTTTTGCCGCATATTCAGCTTCTATGCGCGAAGCTTCGTTCTCGAGCAAGGTGACATCCATATCTTGCGGTGTAATGTTTTCAAAAGTAGCAAACTCTGCTCGCGCGCGATTTACAGCCTCTTCAGCCTTTTCTTCCTCGGCCGCGAGTAGTGCCTTCTTTTCAGAGAGCGCCTCGGCGCGTGTGTCTAAAGCAAGCTTTTCCGAAAGTTTTTCCGTGTATTCTTTTATGGAAGTGCAACCGTAGACCGAAAGGCTCTGCCTGCGTTCTTCTTCCCTCTCCTCCATTTGCGCCCGTTTCCTTGCGGCTTCCTTTTTTTGCCTCCCTGCCAGTAGGGAAAGTGTAGCAAAAAGAACAGCGAGCACAAGAGAGACACCACCAATACCAGAGTGCAGCGTAATAAAGGATCCCGCGGAAAGAATGGCTGCAATCGTAAAGAGAACCCAAAATAGAATACTCTTTTTCCGGGCCGCCCTTTCAGCTAAAGCCAAAGGCTCGGTGCTTTCCGCTGCGGCATATGCGCTTTCCGCTATCGGCGTTTCAAACGCCGCCAGCACCTTTCGTTTTTCGTTTGTTTTTAAAAGAAGCTCGTCGGTTTCTCTCTGCCCATCTCTCATGGCACAAAGTCGTTTTTCAGCTTCCAAAAGCGTGGCACGGGCCCGGCCTGCCTTTGCGGCTTTTATCTGTTCTCTACCGTCACTTCTTTGTTTTTCCAGTGCCGTAAGTGCCGCTGCCACCTCTTTTTCTTCTATAATGTATGCAGAAAGCTCTCTCTTTTTTTCCTCTGCTTCGCGAATTTCCGTCTCGAGCGCCGAAAGCTTCTTTTTGATTTCGAATATACGCCCGCCCTCGCCACGTTGATGCTTATACGCGCGTATTTCGTCCTTCAAATATCCCACTGCCTCATCAAAGCCGGTATCAGCATCTCCGCTTCCGGCGAGGTTTAAAAGCTTATCTGTAAGTTCCTCATCGGCACCACCGAGTTCTGCTGCCATTTGCTTTATAAAAACTGTTTTTAAAAACGCATCTTCGCCGACACCGATTTCTTCCAAAAGGTCAACCTCGCACGGCGCTCCCGTGACGGCATCTAGGATAGAAAGTGTATCCTGTGCCGGTGTTCGCCCCGCTGTGCGGCTGATGATAACCTGCTTTCCATTTTCGAGCGTCACCGTCATTTCTCCGGAAAGACGGGTACCATCCCAAGGAGAATAGCGTTTTCGGTCACCTTCGGCGCCTCTTCCCGTAAATCCGTAGAGCATCGCTTTTATAAAAGCCATAATCGTGGATTTTCCGGCTTCATTTTCGCCGTAGATGTAATTTATCCCCTCCGAAAAGGAGATTCTTTTATCTTTAAATTTCCCAAAGGCCGTAAGATGTAAATTCTGTATTTTCATCTTTTCTGCCTCCCTAGTGCTTGGAGCCCAAGGCGTGTGGCAAGCTTTGCCGTTTCGTCGTCGCGTCCTGCAAGTCTCTCCTTAAAGCGACGTGCCAAAAGGCTTTCTTCCCCCGCCTCTTTTCGAAGCGTTGTTTTGTCCTTAACCTTTATATACAAACAGTCAACAGCAAGTTCCTTTTCTAAAAAAGCAGTGTCGATATACATGGTGCTATCCATTTCGCCCGTAAGGACAATCTTATATAAATTCTCACGCACAAGCGCCTTGCGGATTTTTTGAAGAAGCGCAGTGGTGCTGGAAATATCGGTAACAGACACTTCCATCGTACAGTTTTTGCGCTTTGCTACAGGTACAAAAGAAAGATTCGCACCACTCTCGTCGATTTCTCCGTATATAAATCCGCCTGTTTCCTCATCAAAATGCCGTCCTTCCGGAATGCCGGGATATGCATAAACCGTATCTCCTGCGCGGCAAAAGCCGGAAAAAGAATGGACATGCCCAAGCGCCACATAGCTTACGCCGCTTTCAGATAGCGCCGCCGGCGCAATAGGGTTATATTCACTTTCCGAAGAGACATCGCCGTGCATAAGCAGAATGCCGATTTTATCGCCTTTGTGCATGCGAAAAGGAGGTAAGGCACTTTCCTTTTGAAACCGCGATCCAAAGCCAATGCCATAGACCACAGCCTCGCCCACCTCTACAGATTCTAGCTGCGCACCGAAAATATGCACATTTTCTCCAAAGTCAGTCTGTGTATAGGGAGAATCTGCTGCCAGAAAGTCATGATTTCCGGGCGCAATTAACACAGCCGTTTTCGGAATAGAAGCAAACGCTTCTTTCAAAAACGAAACGGTATCCGGAGAGACATAGCGAGAATCGAACACGTCGCCCGAAAGGAGTAAAAGATCCGCTTCTTTTTCGCGAACAGTTTCGACTATTCGCAAAAAGGTTTCTCTCTGTTCCTCTTTTCGAAGCTGCGCTACAGATGCCGGCAAGGCCCGAAACGGCGAATCGAAATGCATGTCACCCGTATGTACAATACGTACCATCCGTTTTCTCCTTATATAAAAAGATTGCAGCTTTCCCCTTTATATAAATAAAGTACGGCTGCAACCCCTTTGTTGTGCGGTTTATTTTTCTTCCAAGCTGAACTTCTTTCTGAATTTTTCCACACGTCCGCCCGTGTCTACGAGCTTCTGCTTGCCTGTGAAAAACGGATGACAATTGGAGCAAATTTCAACCGTGATATTTTCTTCAGTAGAACCCGTTTCGATCACGTTACCGCAAGCGCACTTTATTGTTGTGGGTTTATATGCAGGATGAATTCCTTCACGCATACTGTTCACCTCTTTCCATCCAGTAATATCGGTGTCTATTATAACACACTTTTATGTATAATGCAACTGTTTTTTTAATTTTTTTCCTGCTTTTCCATGAAGGCCACGATGTCTTCATAAGAACGGATGCCGGTTGTAGCGCCCATTGCCTGTACACAGTGTGCGCCAACGGCGTTTGCAAACCTGCCGCATTCCGAGAAAGAAAGGCCTTTAGCCATGCCGGAAAGGAAGCCTGCACAAAAGCTGTCACCGGCCCCCGTGGTATCTACGGCTTTCACCTTAAAGCAAGGAATTATAACTCCTTCTGCTTCCTTTGTCTCACGGAGATAGCATCCGCGGCTACCAAGTTTTATAACCACCTGTTTTACGCCCATGCTAAAGAAGAAGTCCGCAATTTTTGCAGGATCCTGTTCGCCGCCTGCAAGTTCAATGGCTTCATCAATACTCGGCATGAATACATCGATGTACGGCATGCACGGACGAAGCACATCCATCCAGCGGCCACGGCTATCCCAAGCCGTATCGAGTACGGTAATCTTGCCCATTTCTTTACACTTTTTCAAAACGCGTGCGCAGTCTTCGCCATCAAATGCATCCATAAGCATAGTCCCGGCTACAAATACGATGCGGGAGTCTTCAATCACATCCCAGTCCACATCCTCATAGCAGAATGTACCGTTTGCACCTACCGTGTGGAGAAAGCTTCTTTCCCCGTTCGATGCAGAGATAACAACGGACGCGGAAGTCTGTACGGTATCGTCCGTAGCAACACCCTTCGTTTCCACGCCGTATTTTTCGAGTTCCTCGCGAAGGAAGCTGCCAAAGCTGTCTGCGCCCGTTTTGCCAAGAACAGCTGTTTTGAGACCAATTTTTGCCATATCAATGCCGGCGCTCATAGCGCATCCACCGCTGTAAATTGCAATACTGTCAATACGCTCCAAAAGACCGGGCTTCGGAATCGAATCTACCGGTTTTGCGATTACATCCGCCACTAAAATACCAATACACGTTACATCAATCACGAGAAATCCTCCTATTCAATCGAATAATCCTCTTTTTCATATTTGGAAAAGTCCATATTCCGGGCTCTTCTTACCTGTAGGCGAAAAGGGTCAAACTCAAATTTGGGGCATGTGAAATCTCTTGCAACAATCCCGTTTATCGAACAAATCGTTTTTCTTTCAATCGGGATATATGCGCCTTTTTTGCAGTATCGGCAGCACATATATTCTTGCATCGTTTCGATCACTTTAAAAACCCTCTCATTCTATGCTTTCCACGGTTACTTTTTCAAAATCCTGGCAAAGACTTTCAAATGCAGGAATATCCGTTCCCTCCGTTTGTATCTTTGCCGTAGCGAACGCCATAGCATACCGAAGCGCTACGGTAATATCTTCCGAAACCGTTTGCCCGTAAAGATAGCCACACAAAAAGCTATCGCCGGCCCCTACGGTGCTTCGTACAGGCGCATTTAAGGGATACACACGGTAAAGCTTCCCCGCTTTCGCCGCTACAGCACCATTGCCGCCAAGGCTTACTAAAACCGTTTCTACGCCGCGTGCCTCAATTTCCCTTGCCGCACTTGCCACATCCGAAATCGTTTTTAGTTTTGTACCCATCAGCCTTTCGAGCTCTGCCTGATTCGGCTTTATAATATGCGGCGCGGCTTCGACGCCAAGGCGAAGCGCCGCCCCATCCGCATCCAGCACCGAAACGGCACCTTTTTCCTTGACAATTGCGATGAGGTTTTTGTAAATATCGTCCGCAATGCTCGGGTGAAAACTTCCGCCCATATACACAACATCACTCTGTGCAGCCATATCACCCACTTTGGCGTATAAAGTTTCTAAATCAGATGCCGAAACCGAAGGGCCGCATTCATTGATGTCGGTATACGTCTGGTTTTCGATATCCATAATTTTTATGTTGATGCGGGTATCTCCCTCTGTATACACAAAATCCGTATTGACACCGCAGTCTTTCAGATATTTACCGATCATCTGACCGTTATATCCGCTTAAAAATCCGCCAGCAATACAGGAAATACCACTTTTTGCAGCGGTCGCCGCTACATTTACGCCCTTGCCTCCCATATTGACTTTGATTCTTTCAACTCGGTTTACGCCGTCCACCAAAAGGTTTCGGACATAATACGTTTTATCAATCGCCGGATTTAAGGTGATTGTAGAAAGTACCATTATTTGGCCTCCCTAAAAAGGCGAAGCACCTCACGCATAGCATCATCAGAAAGCATTTCCTCGTAGCCTTCCTCGCCGCGCTTTTTAAATTCCACCTTGCCTTCTGAAGCCTTTTTGCCGACAGTGATGCGAATCGGCATACCGATAAGGTCGGCATCTTTGAATTTAACACCGGGACGCTCGTCACGGTCATCCAAAAGTACATCTACGCCGTTTTCTAAAAGGGCAGTATACATCTCTTCAGCGAGGCGCATCTGCGTTTCGTCACCTTTATTGACTACGACGATTTCAGCCTTGTAAGGCGCAATACACATCGGCCAGATAATACCGTTTTCATCATGCATCTGTTCAATCACGGCAGCAATGCAGCGGTTTACGCCGATGCCGTAGCAGCCCATGATTACCGGCTGTTCTTCCCCGTTTTCATCCGGGAAAGTAAGACCTAATGCTTTCGAGTATTTGGTGCCTAGCTTGAAAATATGACCAATTTCAATACCATGCACTGTTTCCATACGGCCGCCGCACTTCGGACAGATATCGCCACTTGTAATCGTGCGAAGGTCAGCTACGGCTGTGGGCACAAAATCTCGATTTGCTTCTACGTTTATAAGATGGTATCCGGTTTCGTTGGCCCCCACAACCATCTGCTTCATTTCCATAACCTCGCGGTCTGCATATACAGGAATGGAAAGACCTACAGGCCCTGCAAAACCGACCTCAGCCTTTGTAATCTCGCGAACGGCAAAGGCTTCCGCAAGTTCTGCTTCTTCCGAAGACCCGAGAAGGTTTTGAAGCTTTATGGGGTTTACTTCTCTGTCACCACGCACCATAACGGCTACATACTGCTCTCCCACCTTATAAATTAAGGTTTTAGCAAAGCGATACGCGGGTACGCCCAAAGAATCTGTAAGTTCTTCAATAGTATGTGCATTCGGCGTTTCGAGTTTCTCCATAGGCTTTTCTTCCTGGGGATACTCCATTTTCTGCGGAATGCATTCTGCCTTTTCTTCGTTTGCGGCATATTTACAGGTTTCACAGTATGCAATTACATCCTCGCCAACCTCGGATTTTACCATAAATTCCTGAGAGCCGCTACCGCCCATGGCGCCACTATCGGCATCTACTACGATATAATCAAGACCTAAGCGATCAAAAATAGCGCAGTATGCCTTATACATGGCATCGTATGAAGCATCAAGGCCTTCCTTTGTAAGGTCAAAGCTATATGCGTCCTTCATCACAAATTCGCGGCTACGCATTACGCCAAAGCGCGGACGGCGTTCGTCGCGGTATTTGGTCTGAATCTGGTACAGCGTCATCGGTAATTCTTTATAAGAACGCACCGTGCTCTTTACGGTTTCAGTGAAAATTTCTTCATGCGTGGGCCCAAGACAAAAATCACGGTCGTTTCTGTCCTTCAAGCGGAACATGCTGGCGCCGAAAATATCCCATCTGCCTGTTTCCATATAGGCTTCTGCCGGCAAAAGTGCACTCATTAAAAGCTCTTGTGCCCCAGCCTTATCCATTTCCTCACGAACGATTTCTTCCACGTTCTTGAGCGTTTTAAGGCCGAGCGGCAAAAACGAATATACGCCCGCGGCGAGCTTACGAATCAGTGCCGCACGAAGCATTAAGCGATGGCTTGCAATTTCTGCTTCTGCCGGTACTTCACGAAGCGTCGGCATCAGTAATTTTGACATTCTCATAGTTTCTTTTTCCTTCCTCGCAAATTAAACGGTAATCGCTAAAGCAGCGTTCTTTACATCCTACTTGTAGTACTGTACGCCGGAAATAAAGAGGCCCTGCTCCTTCTCACCGGGGATATTTTGATAGGTAAAGCCTTGTGCACGCTCAGAGTGTGCCATCTTACCAAACACACGGCCATCGGGGCTTGAAATACCTTCAATGGCCCAAGCAGAACCGTTCGGGTTATGCGGCATATCCATCGTGGCATTTCCGTTTTCGTCTACGTACTGGGTGGCAATCTGACCGCCCGAGAGAAGTGCACGAAGCATTTCCTCGTTTGCCACAAAGCGACCCTCACCGTGCGAAACGGCTACCGAGTGCACGTCGCCCACGCGGGTGTTTGCGAGCCACGGCGAAAGCGTAGAGGCTACGCGTGTGCGCACCATTGTAGAAACGTGGCGACCGATTGTATTGTACGTAAGCGTCGGGCAATCAGCATCCATGTCACGGATTTCGCCAAACGGTACAAGGCCAAGCTTAATAAGTGCCTGGAAGCCGTTGCAGATACCGAGCATAAGACCATCTCTTTGTTTGAGAAGACGCATTACGCTATCTCTTACTGCTGCCTGACGGAAAACAGTTGCAATGAGCTTACCGGAACCATCCGGTTCGTCACCGCCAGAAAAACCGCCGGGAATCATAATAATCTGTGCTTTATCGGCGCGTTCTGCGAGATTTTGTACAGACTCACCGATCGCAGAGGACGTGAGGTTTCGAATGACGCACACATCCGGAACAGCGCCAGCCTTCTCAAAGGCACGTGCCGTATCGTATTCGCAGTTCGTGCCCGGGAATACAGGAATAAGAACACGCGGCTTTGCAAAAGTTTCTTTTGCCACAATGGGGCAAGTTACAGAAGCGGAAATAGTTTCCACCTCGCCCTTTGCCGGTACAACCGTCGGGAACACCTTTTCAAGCGGTGCTTCATAAGCGGCAAAGGCCTCTTCAAGAGAAATTACCGCATCAGAAAGGCGAATTTCTGCATTTTCAATCGTTTTACCAATCAAAATACCATCAATATCCGCATCGGTTTCAATCAAAATAGAACCATACATAGCCGTATACAAATCGATATCCGCGGTAATTTCAGCACCTACGCGGTTACCGAAGCACATCTTGCTAATGGCTTCTGCGGCGCCGCCTGCGGTAATGGTATGTGCGCTGATGACCTTATCACGAATGCTGTAATAATATGCCAAATTCTTTTTGAGCGCTTCCATATCGGGCAGGAGATTTGCATCAAGCGGTGTGCGAATGAGGTAGAGCTTGCTGCCTGCCTTCTTCAAAACATTGCCAATAACAGCGTCTACGGAAAGCGGTGCTACTGCAAAGGAAACGAGTGTGGGCGGTACATCAATATCCTTGAAGGTACCGGACATACTGTCCTTACCGCCGATAGCGCCAAGGCCAAGCTGCATCTGTGCATAGTACGCACCGAGGAGTGCGGAAAGCGGTGCACCCCATCTCTTCGGGTCACTGCCCGGACGAGCGAAATACTCCTGCAAGGTCAGGTAGCAATCCGCATAATTTGCGCCGACTGCTGCTGCCTTCGTAACACTTTCCACGATAGCACATACAGCGCCGTGGAAAGGACTCTGTTCAGAAAGATACGGGCTAAAGCCGTGTGCCATAACCGTACCGGTTTTCGTTTCGCCGTGAATAAGCGGAAGCTTTGCAACCATGCTTTCCATCGGCGTGCCCTGTGTTTTGCCGCCGTACGGCATAAAGACTGTGCCTGCACCAATAGAGCTATCAAACATTTCCACGAGGCCCTTCTGGCTGCAAACATTGAGATCGGAAAGAGTTTCGATAAAGCGTTTTTTACTATCGCCTTCCGTGGAAATCGTGGTGTACATATCGGCATCGAGCTTCGGCTGTGCAATCACCACATCCGTTTTCTTTTCGGCACCGTTTGTATTAAGGAATGCGCGGGAAAGGTCCACAATCTTCTTGCCTCTCCACTGCATGGTGAGACGCGGCTCTTCTGTAACCTCGGCCACAACGGTCGCTTCGAGGTTTTCTTTGTCCGCCTTCTGCATGAAGCGTTCTACGTTTTCTTTTGCGACTACAACTGCCATTCTCTCCTGCGATTCACTGATGGCAAGCTCTGTACCGTCAAGTCCTTCATATTTTTTCGGAACTTTATCAAGGTCGATACGAAGACCGTCTGCAAGTTCACCGATAGCAACGGATACGCCGCCTGCGCCAAAGTCATTACAGCGTTTGATCATGCGGGCCGTTTCTCCGTCACGGAAAAGGCGCTGAATTTTACGTTCTTCCGGGGGATTGCCCTTCTGTACCTCTGCACCACATGCAGACAGAGATTCTTCTGTATGTGCTTTCGAAGAGCCTGTAGCACCGCCACAGCCGTCACGCCCGGTTTTGCCACCGAGAAGGATAATCACATCTCCCGGCGTAGGTTCTTCACGCACGACATTTTCCTTTGGTGTTGCGGCAATAACTGCACCAAGTTCCATGCGCTTTGCCACATAGTTCGGGTGGTAAATTTCTTTTACGATACCGGTAGCCAGACCAATCTGGTTGCCGTAGGAGCTATAACCGGCTGCGGCGCTTTTTGTGATTTTGCGCTGCGGCAATTTGCCGGGGAGCGTTTCATCCATGGAAGCGCGCGGATCTGCAGCGCCGGTAATGCGCATAGCCTGATATACATACGATCTTCCGGAAAGCGGGTCACGGATAGCACCACCAAGGCAAGTGGCAGCGCCGCCGAACGGTTCAATTTCCGTCGGATGGTTATGGGTTTCGTTTTTAAACATTACGAGATACGGCACCTTTTCGCCGTCAATCTCGGCTTCTACTTCAATCGAGCAGGCATTGATTTCTTCCGAAACGTCAAGCTTTGTAAGATAACCTTGTTTGCGGAGTTCTTTTGCCGCAGCTGTTGCAATCTGCATAAGGCAAGGACGACGGCCTGTTTTGAGGAACTCTTCATACGTATCTTTCACAATCCCGTCTTCAAATTCCACATTCTCAAGGTTTGTTAAGAAGGTGGTGTGACGGCAATGGTCAGACCAGTACGTATCGATCATACGAATTTCCGTCACAAAAGGATCGCGGCCTTCTTCTTTGAAATGCGCGCGGCAGAAGCGAAGGTCATCCATATCCATAGCGAGACCCATCTCGGAAAGAAGCTTCGAAAGTGCCGCATCATCCATATCAATGAAACCTGCAATCTGGGCAACATCTGCGGGCACAGTCCGTTCTGCCTCGAGGGTTTCGGGTTTTTCCATAGAAGCTTCCATCGCTTCCACAGGGTTAATCATATACTTTTTAACAGCTTCGAAATCCGCATCGGAAATATCGCCTAATAGCGCAATAATACGAGCGGAAGCAACTGCCGGTTTTTCTTTACCGGTTAAAAGCTGAATACACTGTGCGGCAGAATCTGCGCGCTGGTCATACTGGCCGGGCAGATAGCAAATCGCAAAATAGCGACCGGAAAGCGCAATGCTTTCATCATAGCAATTATCTACCTGCGGCTCGGACAAAATCGTTGTCTTTGCCATTTCGTATTCGGCATCGGAAATACCGTCAATATCATAGCGTTTAATAATGCGAACATCCGTAAGGCCGGAAAGCGCGAGATTGCTTTTTAAATCTTCACGGAGCGCAGCGGCTTCCACGTCTGTTCTCTTTTCCACAAATACTCTTCTTACCATGGTGTTTCCTTTCTGCAAGCGGCCGAAAATAGTATGTAAGGCCCACTCTTTTGTATACTTGTTTGCACATATAATTAGTATATATGGAAATTCGTCCAAAGTCAAGTTTTTTCGCAAAAAACAATAAATAAATGCAAGCAAAAAAGGCGTGCTTTTCGCCGCCTTTTTTAGGATTCTATTCGTCTTTTTCTTCCTTTTTCTTTTTGATGAACTCCGTCACCTTTTCGATGGCCACGGGAATATAGTCCGTAAGTTTTTCCGGACCGCCTACGCCAATCGGCAAAAACTGTACGCTTCCGCCGCAAACCACGAGGAATCCCATCGGGTTTATGGATACGCCGCCGCCCGTGCCGCCGCCAAAATTAGCGCTACCGTCAATCGGTTTTGCTTTGGCGGAGAACTCCGTTCCGCCGGCGCCGAAGCCAAAGCTAACGCGAGAAATCGGAATGATAACGGTGCCGTCAGACGTTTCTACCGGTTCCCCCACTATCGTATTGACATCGACCATTTCTTTAATGCTGTTCATTGCCGTTGCAACCAGTTCTGCAATTGGTGTCATAAAACATCTTCCTTTCTGATTTTGTATATTAACCCGAGGCAATGGAGAATTCTTAGCTGAAATGTGCCGCGAAACTCCGCCTCAAAACCCATGCCTTGAAATACGGGCGTAATCACAACCTCGTGCTTTTTGAGAACAAAAAATCTATCTATCGTGCCTAGAATATTGTAAATTGCCGCATACCCTGCGCCTGTGGCAAGGCCAGTGTCCGCTGCATCTCCAAGTCCCATTCGTACGCGAAGAGAGAAAAGCTTGACCGTAAATTTTTTGCGAAGATACGAAAGAACCTCTACGCCTTTTGAAAGTGTTTTCTTCAAATCCTCGAAAGAAAACTTCTTCTCTTTTTTCTCTTCCCCAGGCGGCGATTGCGGCTTCGGCTTCTTTTTGGAGAGCATCGGCGTTATATTCAATTGCAAAAAGCCAAGCCCCACATGCACAGAATACGAAAGCACGCCCCCGAGATACGACAGAGAAATGCGAGCCCGCGCCGGCACCAAAAGAAGCGCCGCGAGGAAAACCAGGAACGCGATAATGCCTATGGCTATATACAAAGCGTACGCCCCCTTTTCCCCTATTCTTCTCTTTCCGCTTCTGTTTTATTCTCCATATTTACCTTTGGAAGGGCCTCCAGAGAAGAAAGCCCAAAACAGCGAAGAAATTCCTCCGTTGTTACGTACAAAATCGGCCGTCCGGGAACGTCGAGCCGCCCGGCCTCGTCGATAAGGCCACGCTCTGTAAGCTTTAAAATTGAATAACTACTATCCACACCGCGAATGAGTTCCACGCGGCTTTTGGTAATCGGCTGATGGTACGCTATGACAGACAGCGTTTCGAGTGCCGAAGGCGAAAGCCCTTTCCTTCGCTTTGGCTCGGTCACCGCGCGCACGCACTCTGCATACTCCTCTCGCGTGCACATTTGAAACGCTTCCCCGAGTGTAATAATTTTTACCCCTCTTCTTTCGGCATCATAACGCTCTGCAAGGCGCATAACGAGCTGCCTCGCGGCCGGAATTTCAATTTCCAGCGCCGCCGCCATTTCCGCCACCGTTACGGAGTCTCCCGCACCGAAAAGCACAGCTTCCGCCTTACATTCCAGCTTCTCTGTCATTTTTTCCGCCTCCGCACAGATAAATTTCATCTTTTGTTTCTTCTATTTTGATTTTCCCGCGACTTACCAGATGTAAAACAGCAAGAAACGTTGCAATGCACGCATCGCGTGTGGTGATGCCTTCAAAAACTTTCGCAAAGGAGCGCCTTTTACATGTTTTAAACAAATCCTGCACATATGTAAGCTGCTGGGAAAGAGATACTCTTTGCACGCGTACAATTTCTTTAAACGCTTCTGCCTTTGGCGGTTCCTTTTCTTCGAGCCGCTCGGCAACGGCCATGAAGGCACGCAGTAAGTTTTCAATCGGGATATTCTCATTTTCTATTGGCGCTTTCCCGAGCGCCTCGGGCCCTTTGAAGTAATTATCAATCGTGCTAAACTGAATTTCCTCGAGCCGCCCTGCCGCCTCTTTTGCGGCTTTATACAGACGAAGACGTTCTTCGAGTTCCTCTTTGGGATCTTCTTCCGCCTCTTCTTCCATGCGCGGCAGAAGGAGGCGCGATTTAATGTATAGAAGATGCGAAGCCATCAAAAGAAACTCGCCCGTAATCTCCATATCCATTTGCGCCATTTGTTCTAAGTGCGCAAGGTACTGCTCCGTGATTTCCGCAATTGGAATATCCGTAAGGTCAATTTTATGCTTTTGCACAAGGTGAAGAAGTAAATCCAGCGGCCCTTCAAAGACCTCGAGTTTAAACTGCAATCCTTCCATATCGTCACCCGGCTATTCCTAAAATCACTCTCCAAAAGACCGAAAAGACGCTGCGTTGCAAAAACCCAAGTGGTACATCTAACACGCCCAAAAACAGAAGGAGAAATAAAACAGGCATAGCATATCTCTCATATTCCATCAGCTTATAGTACCAACGGTTTGGAAGAAAATACGCTAAAATTTTCGAGCCGTCAAGTGGCGGAAACGGAATTAAATTGAAAATACCAAGACCTATGTTCAGCATAATACCAACCGTAAACAAATTGGCAAAAAATTCGACCAGAAAGAAATCGCTGGCACCGAAAAATCGCATCAAAAGGCCAAAAAGTACAGAAAAGAGAAAGGCCAAGAGGAAATTAGACAAAGGACCCGCAATCCCCACAAGGCTCATCCCCCTCTTCGGGTTTTTAAAGTACTGTGGATTTACAGGTACCGGCTGTGCCCAACCAAAGCCGAACAAAAGCATGCATATTGCACCCGTGATATCCATGTGTCGCATCGGGTTTAAAGAAAGGCGACCGTACATTTTAGCTGTTCTGTCCCCCAAAAGATACGCAGCATATCCATGCGCACACTCATGCACAGAAATCGCCAGAAAAATAATCGGTATACGAAGTAGCAATACGCGAAAATCCAAACCGCTAAACAGCATTTTCTTCTCCTCTTATATATCGTTCTTTACAATGTCCGCGTATGTTTCGCGGCGCACAATGAGCTTGGCCTTGCCATCCTTTACCATAACAACCGCAGGACGGGGCAGACGATTATAATTACTGCTCATAGAGTAGTTATAGGCACCTGTAGATAACACTGCCAAGAGCTCGCCGCGTGTGCAGTGCGGAAGGCGTGCATCGCGAATTAAAATATCACCCGATTCGCAGGACTTGCCGCAAACGGTAACAACTTCTTCGCGTGCGGCATCCGGTCTTTCCGGAAGAACCGCCTCGTATTCTGCGCCGTACATAATATACCGCGGGTTGTCCGCCATGCCGCCATCTACCGATACATACTTACGAATGCCCGGAATTTCCTTCACAGCGCCCACCGTGTATACTGTAATTCCCGCCTCACCTACGATGGACCGACCAGGCTCTACCAAAAGGCGCGGACGCGGTACGCCGTATTTTTCCGAAGCGGATATGACAGCACGAATTGTGGAAACCATAGCATCATAATATGGGCGCGGCCGATCTTCTTCAGTATATCGAATTCCAAAGCCGCCACCAAGGTCTACTTCCTCCATCAAGTGTCCGGTTTTCGCATATACATCTGCCAAAAGTTTTACCATGACCTCCGCCGCCGTCTCAAACGGCTTGTCCTCGAAAATTTGAGAACCGATATGGCAATGAATGCCGGAAATTTTAAAGTTCTTATATGCGCCCGAAAGCACTCTTAGGGCATCGCCGCTTGCAAGGCTGACGCCAAATTTAGAGTCCTCCTGCCCGGTCTGAATAAAATCATGCGTATGCGCCTCAATGCCGGGACGGATACGAAGAAGAACGCGCGGAATGCTGTCCTTCCCCTCCAAAAGTGTATCGAGGATAGAAAGTTCTTCCTCGCTATCTGCTACAATGCGCCCGACGCCGCTTTCTAGGGCATATTCGAGTTCTTCTAAGCTCTTATTATTGCCGTGAAAACAAATTCTTTCGGCCGGAAAATCCGCGGAAAGTGCCGTGAATAATTCGCCACCGGACACCACGTCAAGACCAAGTCCCTCGCTCTTTGCAATACGGCAGATTTCCTTTGTGCAAAACGCTTTGGATGCAAACTGCACAATGCCATGTCCATCATATGCATCCTCAATCGCGCGGCGATATGCGCGCATGTTTTCTTCAATTTTTCCCTTGTCCATTATGAATAAAGGCGTACCGAATTCTTTCGCCAGCGCAGGCACCTCTGCACCGCCGATTTTCAGCACGCCATTAGAGTTTGTTTCTTGTGTCATTACCTTGTAAACCTCCGTGAACCCTTTTTACCAGTATATCACAAAGGTTTTGGTTTGTAAAGCTTTATTTTTCGATAATCGTGTCGATAATACTGCCAAGTGTACGGAATGCTTTCGAGGCACCCTTCTTCATAGCTTTCGACTGTTTATCCTTAATCGGGTCTACCAGCATGCCGGTGACCGCACCAATCATAATGCCCGCAATCATACCGGCGGTGAAACATGTTTTGTTCATTTTTCTCTCCTTTCAGTTACAGAAAACGTGCTTTCCTATTGTCATAACAACAGGTCTTGTTCGTATCCACTTATTGGTTGCCGTTCTGGGATTATAGTAGTAGATAGCTCCGCCTACCGGATCCCAGCCGTTTAGTGCATCCCGTGCGGCGCGAATACAGCTTTCGGTCATTTGTGCATTGATTTGCCCGTCAGACACAGCTGTAAATGCACCCGGTTGATACACAACGCCGGCTATTGTATTTGGAAAAGAGGCGTGACGCACACGGTTCATGATAACTGCACCGACGGCCACCTGCCCTGTGTACGGCTCGCCTCTCGCTTCCCCGTTAATTGCTCTTGCCAAGAGATACACGTTACTTTCGCTTGCGGCCGCACCACTTCCACCCGTGTTTTCACCGGTAGGGAGTCCCATTGCGGCAAGTGTCGCAGGCCCAGCCACACCGTCAGCTGAAAGGCCGTTCTTCTGCTGAAATTTCTTTACAGCCGCCAACGTTCTGCTTCCGTAAACACCATCCACATCCCCTTGGTAGTATCCCCAGGATAAAAGGCGCTGCTGGATTTTGAACACCTCTTCCCCCTGGCTTCCAAATCGGGAGAGTGCATCCTCGTAAAGGGGCGTACTACATATATACACCACCATACCCAATGTGCAAAGGAAAAGGCCCAAAGTCTGTATTTTCTTATTCATGGTTACCCCACTTTCGGCGGCATTTTACAAAAAGAAAAAAGCCGCAATCCTGTGAATTACGACTTTAGTTTTCTTTTTTATGCAATTTTTATGCGCGAAATCCAAATTTCTGTTTTTGCAAAATGTGCCAAAAACAAAACTATTCCTCTGCTTTCAGCTCCGTTTCGTCTTCGGCTTCCGCATCGTCCTTTACAGTATCCGTTTTGATCTGGTTAATGCGTGCTGCCAAAATCGCAGCCACAATCACGCCTACGATTAAGAGAAGCGTCTGCACAATACCATTTGTTACCATAACTACGGCGCAAAGGCCTAAAACGGTACACATGAGATAAATAATGCTTACCGTTTTCTTTTGCGAAAACCCCATATCCAAAACTCTATGGTGCAAATGTTCTCTATCCGGGCTCATAATCGGCTTACCTGCTTTTACGCGGCGGAAAATGGCAAATCCGGTATCAAAGAGCGGAAGGCCTAAAACCAAAAACGGAACTGCCACGCTGATAACGGCATAGCTTTTGAAAAGGCCCATAATGGAAACAGTAGCAAGCGTAAAGCCTAGGAACGTAGAGCCCGTATCTCCCATGAAAATTTTTGCCGGATTAAAATTATACGGCAAAAATCCAAAGCAAGAACCGGCAAGCGCCGCCGTTAAAAGCGCCACTTCAAACTCACCGACGATGAGCGCAATGCAGAAAAGTGACATGCAGGCAATCGAGCTTACGCCTGCGGCAAGTCCATCGAGTCCGTCAATCAGATTGACGGCGTTCGTCACGCCAACCACCCACAAAATTGTGAGCGGAATGCCCCAAAAGCCAAGGGCCATAACGCCGCTTTCCGAAATAAACGTCGGCACAGAAATCCATTCAATGCGAACGCCGTGCAACACCAGAATAATTGCGGCGAGAATCTGAAACGGCAGCTTCGTTTTTGCACTAAGTTGTCTCGCATCGTCCACAATACCGACAATCAGTATAACAAGAGCACCAAGCACAAGCCCTCGCACGCCTTTATCCACGATCCCAAACAAAATGATGCTCACGATAAATCCGTAGAACATCGAAAGACCCCCGAGAAGCGGAATGGGCTTTTTATGCACACGCCGTGCCTCATCCGGTTTATCGACAATCCCCACTCGCGTTGCAATGCGTTTTACAAAAGGCGTTGTTAAAAACGTAATAATAAATGCTGTGGCAAATGCGAAAAGCAAAAGAAATCTATCCATAGCTATGCTCCTTTCGGGCGTTCATTTAAAGACGCGGCATAAAACCAAGCTTATCATATACGGCACGAAGCGTTTTTTCTGCGATTTCTGCCGCTTTTTCCGCACCCGTTTTCGAAATCGTCTCCAAATACGAAGGATCTTCCGAAAGTGCTTTATATTTTTCCTGCACAGGACGAAGTTCTTCGCAAATTGCCTCCGCCACGCGCGTTTTCAACGCGCCGTAGCCTTGGCCTTCAAATTCGAGTGCCGCTTCTTCCGGCTTCTTTCCAACAATAGCGCCGTAGATGGACAAGAGGTTGTTTACACCATGCTTACCTTCGCGATAGGCAATTTCGCCATCAGAATCCGTAACAGCTCGCTTAATTTTCTTTGTAATCACTTCCGGCGGATCGAGTACCCAGATATATCCGTTCGGATTCGGGTCACTCTTACTCATTTTGCTTGTCGGGTCCTGCAGGCTCATAACGCGCGCGCCCACCGGCGGAATATAGCCCTCCGGCACTGTAAAAGTATCACCATAGATATGATTAAAACGAATGGCAATGTCACGCGCAAGCTCCAAATGCTGCTTTTGGTCTACGCCCACGGGCACGAGATCCGACTGGTACAAAAGAATATCTGCCGCCATCAAAACCGGATATGTGAAAAGACCGGCGTTGATGTTATCTTCATGTTTAGCGGACTTATCTTTAAACTGCGTCATACGAGAAAGTTCTCCCATATATGTGTGGCAGCCAAGTACCCAGGAAAGCTCGGCGTGTGCAGACACATGGGACTGGAAGAACACAAGGCTCTTATTAGGATCAATGCCGCACGCGAGATAAATTGCCAAAAATTGACGGCAACGCTCACGAAGCTCCTCAGGGTTTTGACGCACTGTGATGGAATGCATATCCACAACCGAGTAGATGCAGCGATAGTCTTCCTGCAGTTTTACCCAGTTTTTAAGAGCGCCGATGTAATTACCAAGCGTTACGCAGCCGGTAGGCTGCACGCCGCTGAAAATCATTTTTTTATCTTGCATTTCGAATTACCTCTCCAAGTCTCTTAATTCCTTCACGCGTTTTGTCGGGCGCTGTAAGCGAATAGTTAAGGCGCATATATCTTGCCCCCTCCTCCGGAACGGGCATGCAGGTAGAACCCGCCACAAAAGCAACCTTATTTTCCACAGCGACTTTTAAAAGCGCGTCACTATCATACCCCTCCGGAAGTGTGCACCAGAGGAAAATACCACCCTCCGGCACCGTGTGCGTACAGCCTTCCGGAAAATATTCGTCGATTGCCGAAAGCATTGCGGCAGAACGTTCGCGGTACAACACCTTACTCTTTTCAATATGTGCATCAAAATCATATACCTTGAAAAATTCTGCTGCCATCATCTGCGGAAGCACGCATGTGTGCACATCCGATACCTGCTTACAAATAATCATCTTTGCCATAATGTCTTCTCTAGCAATGGCCCAACCAAGGCGCAGCCCCGGCGAAATCGTTTTAGAATAGGAACCCGCATAAATTACGCGCCCTTCCGTATCGAAGGACTTAATTGTGGGGACCTCTTCCCCCGTATACCGAAGTTCACCATACGGGTTATCTTCCAAAATATAAAAGTCATATTTTTCCGCAAGAGATAAAAGCCTTTTGCGTTTTTCGGTAGACATTGTAATACCGGACGGATTTTGGAATGTGGCAATGGTATAGACCATTTTAATCTTCTGCGTTTTGAGATATTCCTCAAGTGCATCTAGATTCAGCCCGTCTTCCTCTATCTCAATGCCATGCAGTTTTACATTATAAGAGCGAAGCGAATTCATGCCGCCTATAAAGCTCGGGGATTCCAGTACAACCGTATCTCCCTCGTTCAGAAGGGACTTAAACGTCAAATCCAGTGCCTGCTGACCGCCGGAAGTGATAATGAGTTCATCATGTTCATGTATATTCCCCATGTTCTCCATACGTGCTTTCGTATACTCGCGAAGCGGCACATATCCTTCGGTTACGCCATACTGCAGGGCCACACGGGCATTCTCTTTTAAAATTTTCTGCGAGATTTCACCAAGAAGCTCCCCTGGGAAAAGCTCGGGTGCCGGTGCACCGCCGGCAAAAGAAATAATATCCGGCTGCGCCAAAAGTTTAAACATCTCCCGTATTGCAGAGCCCTTCAGGCTCTTTACTCTATCAGCAAACATATTTTCATCTCCAGTACGTAATTTTCAAACATTTATATAATAATAGCACATTTATGCCGAAAAGTAAAGAAAAACTTTCCATACAAACAAAGCCGCCGGCGATCTCTCAGGGAACGCCGACGGTCTTTTGCTTTTTATATTACTCGACTTCGATTCTCCAGCCGAACGGATCTTCTTTTGTTCCGTTTTGAATACCGGTGATTGCATCGTAAATTTTCTGGCTTGTTTCGCCGATTTCGCCGTTTCCTATGGTGAAAACTTCGTCTTTAAAGCGAAGCTTACCGACCGGGGAAATTACGGCTGCGGTACCTGTGCCGAACACTTCTTCGAGCGTGCCGTTTTTGCTGGCTTCTACAAGTTCGTCCACAGAAATACGTCTTTCCTCTACAGGGAGGCCCCATGTTTTGCAAAGATGCAAAACAGAATCTCTTGTAATACCCGGAAGGATGCTGCCGTTAAGCATCGGTGTTACAATCTTGCCGGCAATCTTAAAGAAGATGTTCATTGCACCGACTTCTTCGATATATTTTCTTTCTACGCCGTCAAGCCACAGAACCTGAGAGTATCCGTCGTTATGTGCCTTTACCTGACCGGCAAGGCTTACAGCGTAGTTGCCGCCTGTTTTGGCGAAGCCCATACCGCCGCGAACTGCACGAACATATTCATCTTCGATCCAGATGCCCACCGGCGCAAGACCAGATTTATAGTACGCGCCACTTGGAGAAAGGATAACCATAAATTTATATGTTTTGGAAGGTGCTACGCCCAAGAATTCATCGGTTGCGATGATAAAGGGACGAATGTAGAGAGATGTGCCGGGTTCCTTCGGAATCCAGTCTTTATCCACTGCAACAACAGCCTTTATAGCTTCTACAAAGTATTCTTCAGGAAGCTCCGGAATACAGAGACGTTCATTCGTTTTATTTGTACGCTTTGCATTCATATCCGGGCGGAACAAATATGCCTTACCGTCTGCCCCGTTATAGGCCTTGAGGCCCTCGAACATTTCCTGCCCGTAATGAAAAACCATAGCAGAAGGTGCAAGCGAGATATTCTGGTACGGAACGATGCGAGCATCATGCCATCCCTTGCCTTCCGTATAGTCCATGATAAACATGTGGTCTGTAAAAATCTTGCCAAAGCCCAGGTTCGTCGGATCGGGCTTCGCCTTCGGCGTAGTGGTTTTTGTAATTGTAATATTCATTGTACTCTTCCTTTCCATTGCACTTATTTGTACATTATACACCTGTTATGCAAAAAAATCCAGTCTTTTTTTAATTTAATAACGCATAAATATCCGAAGCGGTGCGGGACATGGCTGTTATGGCATCTCCAACATCCGAAATATCGCTTACGAGAAGTGCCAGCGCGAAGTCTCCACCTTCCGAGAATATAATG
>JAZNJV010000034.1:0-17205 GCA_045578225.1 Clostridia bacterium
GTCTACATAATAATCACCAAAGCCTTTTTTGTCTGCTTCCTCAGGCGTGAGATCGCGTGTGAGCTGATGAATGATGGTACCAATCATCTCAAGATGGGCGAGTTCTTCTGTGCCAATGTCATTTAGAAGGCCCTTCGTAACGTCATCCGGCATGGAGAAACGCTGCGAGAGATAGCGGAGAGAGGCGGCAAGTTCGCCGTCCGGTCCACCGTACTGGCTCATGATATACTTGGCAAGCTTCGGGTTTGTATTTTTGATTTTAATCGGATACTGTAATTTTTTTTGATAATTCCACATATACCTTCTCCTTTACTCCCACGGCCATGGAGAGCGAATCCATGTCCATTCCCGTTTTCCGGCGGCCGCGTCCGGCGTAATCGGCCCATAGGCGGCTTCGTAGGCGCGCTTTGCATCGGCGGCGCGGCGTACCACGTCGCTATACATGGCGAGGGCCTTCGCGTCATGGGGGTGCGTGTCGAGATACAGCTGCAAATCATAGGCGGCGAAGTCGGCTTCCATTACGGCGCGCATCATTTCACTGCGAGTTTTGGTTTCAGATGTCACAGCACACTACCTCCTCGTCATTGCATTTTTTGCAGAGGTCCCGGCCGTAAACGCCGAGCGGCTTGTCGAGATTCGGAAAGAGTGTACCGCGGCGAAGACCTTCCCCGGGCGAGTATGTCTCGCCCCATTCCTGCATGGGAACATAGGCATATGCCAGAATGGGATTTTCCGGCATAGTGCCGCAAAGTTCACGATTTATCATAATCGGCTCCTTTCTGTCAAAACCTTACAAGGTTTTACAATATAGTGTATGAAACTACTTGGACAAAGGTTCCAGTATGCATACTAAAAGAGGCACTCCTTTTGGAGTGCCTCTTGGCGTTTTGTTTTTAAAGAAGAGGAAGTGCCGCGTCCAGCCAGTGCTTTGCAATAATGCCATGCCCCTCGGGCTTTGGATGCACTCCTTCTTCGGTGAGCGTAAGTGGCGGAAAAGCATCCGCGGCTTTTGCGAGGAGAGAATCGAGCGGAATCAGCACCGCATCGAATTTTTCGGCGAGACGGCGAATGATGGGCAGAATACGGTCTACCTCCTCACGCGCCATATTCGTTGTATGGTCGGGCGTAAGATACGGCTCCAGCATGATAATCGGAATATCGCCGAGCGTCTCGCGTACACGCGTTAAAATTTTCGTGTAGTTTTCTTCAAGCTCTTCGTCGGTACAGCCGTGATTTTCCTGGCGGTGCCAAATATCGTTAATGCCGAGGAGAATAGATAAAAGTGCAGGTTTTAGCGAGAGGCAATCTTTTTCGAGGCGGTTTAAAACGTCAATTGTGCGGTCGCCGGAGATGCCGCGGTTTAAAAAGCGGAGCGAAAGGTCCGCCCGAAGCACGGAGAGTGCGCTTTGGGCGAGGCGGGGGTAGCCTTTTCCAAGGTCATCTGTATTTTCACGGGAGCGTTCACAATCGGTAATGCTGTCGCCTAAAAATAAAACTAAATCACCGTTTTTAAGTGCCATATCTATATCAGGTCCCTTCTGTTTTTCCCCATTATATAAAAAGGGAAAAGGAAAGTCAAGCATTTTCAAAAACTTCTTTACAAATGGGAAAAAACGGGGTATAATAAAGTGATAGCGTATATCGAAAGGACGGATTTTATGGAAAAATTTTATATCACAACCCCCATCTATTATCCGAGCGCAAATTTACACATCGGCCATACATATACAACCGTAGCGGCCGACGCGGTAGCGCGGTATAAGAGACTTCGCGGGTATGATGTTATGTTTTTAACCGGCACGGACGAGCACGGCCAGAAAATTCAGCGTGCCGCCGAGGCAAAGGGGAAAACCCCGAAAGAATATGTGGACGAAATCGTAGCAGGCGTTCGTGACCTTTGGAAGCTTATGAATATATCGAACGACCGCTTTATCCGCACAACGGACGAGCAGCACGTGCAAGCGGTGCAGAAGATTTTCAAAACGCTTTATGATAAGGGCGATATTTATAAGGACGAATATGAAGGCCTTTACTGCACGCCATGCGAATCGTTTTGGACGGAGCATCAGCTTGTGGACGGTAAGTGCCCCGATTGCGGCCGCCCGGTAGAAAAAACGAGAGAAGAAAGCTACTTTTTCCGTCTTTCCAAATATCAGGACAAACTCATTGACCTTATTGAAAACACAGAATTTTTAGAGCCGGCTACAAGACGGAACGAGATGCTCAATAACTTCCTCCGTCCGGGTCTTTCTGACCTTTGCGTTTCCCGTACAAGTTTTACGTGGGGCGTGCCGGTGGAATTTGATAAAGGGCATATTGTGTACGTGTGGCTGGATGCGCTTTCGAATTACATCACGGCCATGGGCGCCTTTTCGGATGACGATGCCGACTTTAAGAAGTACTGGCCGGCAGACGTACACCTTATGGCAAAAGAAATTGTCCGTTTCCATACGATTATTTGGCCGGCTATTTTGATGGCGCTTGACCTGCCGCTTCCGAAAAAGGTAGTGGGGCATGGTTGGATGCTTCTGGATGGCGGCAAGATTTCGAAATCTTCGGGTAATGTAATTGACCCTGTGATTCTTTCTGAAAAATACGGCGTAGATGCCCTTCGTTACTTTGTGCTTCGCGAAATGCCGTATGGCGCAGATAGCGAGTTTTCCAATGAGGCGCTGATCTCTCGCATCAATGCCGATCTTGCAAATGACCTTGGTAACCTCGTAAGCCGCACCGCGGCCATGCTCGATAAATATTTCGGCGGCACACTCCCCGAAATGCGCGAGGCAGGGGAGCCGGACGATAGCCTCGTTGCCACCGCAAAGTCCGCGGCCGAAAAGGCAGAAGCCGCGCTTGAAGGCTATAATTTCTCGACAGCACTTTCCGAAATCTGGACGCTGGTTTCGAGAACAAATAAGTATATTGACGAAACGATGCCTTGGGCACTCGCGAAAGACGAAGAAAAGCGCGCGCGTCTCGCTACGGTTTTATATAACCTTTTAGAGAGTGTACGTACAATCGCTGTGCTTCTTATGCCCTTTATGCCCGAAACAGCCGATAAGATTTTCACGCAGCTCGGCCTTGTTACAAAGGATGTAACATGGGAAAGCAGCAAAACCTGGGGCGTATTGCCGCTTTGCGCGCAGATGACAAAGGCAGACGTACTCTTCCCGCGTATTGACATGGAAAAGGAACTCGAGGCTCTCGCCGCCCTTCGCCCGAAAACGTCGGAGCCGAAGAAAGAGACAAAGCCCGAAAAAGCAGAAATTACGATTGAAGATTTTGCAAAGTGCAGCTTCTGCGTTGCCTCCGTTTTGGCGGCAGAAGAGGTAAAGGGTTCGGATAAGCTTTTAAAGCTTACCGTCTCCACGGGCGACGGTGAGCGCACAGTTGTTTCCGGTATTCGAAGCACGTATAGTGCCGAGGACATGGTCGGGAAAAAGGTTGTGCTTCTTCGTAACTTAAAGCCTGCAAAGCTTCGCGGTATTATGAGCGAGGGGATGCTCCTTTGCGCCGAAAGCGATGGAAAGCTTTCGCTTCTTACTGTGGATGACGATATGCCGGCAGGGGCGGAAATCAGCTAATGTTTATCGATTCACACGCACATTATAACGACCATGCTTTTG
The DNA here is from genome assembly GCA_045578225.1 of Clostridia bacterium. Lineage (GTDB taxonomy): Bacteria > Bacillota > Clostridia > UMGS1883 > UMGS1540 > SIG447. Next base: position 3,624 of record JAZNJV010000034.1, read on the forward strand.
ACGAGGACCGCGAGGTACTCCTTCGGGGTCTTCCGGAAAACGGCATTGAGATGGTCGTAAATATCGGCGATAGCCTCGCGGCGAGTGCAATTTGTCTTACAATGGCAGAAAAATACCCGTTTATCTATGCCGCGGTGGGGGTACACCCTGAAAACGCGGCCGAGATAGAAGGGGACGCTATCGCGCGCCTTCGCGAAATGGCACGACATGAAAAGGCGGTGGCGATTGGCGAGATTGGGCTCGATTATTATTATGACGATGTCCCTCGCGAAGTCCAAAAAGCCGCATTTCGCGCACAGCTAGCACTTGCACGCGAAATGGGAAAGCCCGTGGTCATTCACGATAGAGACGCGCATGGCGATTGCCTTGCCATTTTAAAAGAGGAAGGCATAACACAGGGCGTTATGCACTGCTTTTCCGGAAGCGTAGAGTTTATGCGCGAGGTGGTGCGACAGGGGTTATACGTGGCGCTCGGCGGCGTGGTAACCTATAAAAACGCGAAAAACGCCGTGGATGTCGCGCGAGAAGTGCCTATAGAGAGGCTCCTTCTCGAAACCGATTGCCCGTATCTTTCGCCGGTGCCGTGCCGCGGCAAACGAAATTCCTCGCATAATCTTGTGTACACGGCAGAGAAAATTGCAGAAATCCGTGGGCAGACGCTCGAGGAAATCGCGGCGGCCACAAAAGAAAACACAAAAAAACTCTTTAGGCTATAATAAAAAGGCAGAAACGAAATCGTTTCTGCCTTTTATGTTTTTCTTTATAGCCCTAAAAGAATACCTGCCGCCGCGCCCAAAAGGACGAGGACGATGGGGTGTATCTTTTTGCCGAAATGGTACAGCGCGTAAAAGAGAAGGAAAAGAGCGAGCGCCGGCAAGTGGAAAAGCGATGCGAAATCCTTCGTTTCTAAAAAGGCATCTACGTGTAAAATAGAGGCCTTTAATACCTCGACAAAGGCGAGGAAAATCATCGCCACCACAGCTGGACGAATGGCGGAGAAGGCATCCTCAACATACCTGTTATTGCGAAAACGCGAGATGGCGGCCGCAATTATGAGAATAATGAGAAGCGAAGGAAGCACAAGGCCGGCGGTAGCCGCAATCGCGCCGCCGACTCCTCCGGCCGTAAAGCCTGCGTATGTTGCCATATTAACGCCGATGGGGCCGGGGGTAGACTCGGAAATGGCGAGCATATCGGCTATCATTTCGGAAGAAAACCAGCCGTATGTTTCAGAAATCTCATAGAGGAAGGGGAGCGTTGCAAGACCGCCGCCCATCGCAAAAAGGCCGGTTTTAAAGAAGGCGAAAAAGAGCTGTACATAAATCATGCTTTTTTCCTCCCGAGTGTTCCAAATACAAGGCCGAGCACAATCGCCGCCACCACAATGTAGACGGAAGAAACGTCAAAAATAAGCGAGGCTAAAAGCGCACACAAAAAGATGGCAGCCGAAAAGGCGGAACGTACATTTTTTCGAAAAAGCTTCCACACCGTTTCGAGCACAAGCGCCGCCACAGCCACGCGTACACCTGCGAGCGCATGCTGTACCACGGGGTATGAGGCAAACGAGGAAAGACAGGCAGCGATGGCGGTGATAATGAGAAGCGAGGGAAGTACCACAGCGCACGTTGCCACCACGCCTCCCAAAATGCCGGCGACTTTATAGCCGACAAAGGTGGCGGTGTTTACGGCGATAACGCCGGGCGTGCACTGCCCGATGGCATAATAGTCGAGCACTTCGTCTTCCGTGCACCAGCCGCGCCCTTCCACAATCTCACGCTCGATAACGGGCAGCATGGCATAGCCGCCGCCAAACGTGAAAAGGCCGATTTTGAAAAAGGAAACAAAGAGTTTTTTCATACTTTTTTAAAGGCGCAAAAGCGAATGCGCATTCTCCCAAAAGATTTTTCGGTATTCCGCTTCGGTAAGACCAAGCTCCAAATGCTTTTCGATGCAAAGCGAGGGGTCATGCATCGGGAAGTCTGTACCGAAAAGGCAACGGTCTGCCCCGTGGCGTCTTATCATACGAACAGCTTTCTCGGGCGCAAGACTTTGTAGGCAACTCGACGTATCCAAATAAATATCCTGTCCTACAAGATATTCCTCCGCCGCATCCCACTGCGAGTAGCCGCCGAGATGCGCGGCAATTATCGTAAGACCGGGGAAGCGGTCATGCACGCGGCGAAGCCTTTTGGGACTTGAAAAATCGAGATTTTCATCGCCTGCATGAAAGAGAATGGGGAGCTTTCCTTCGGCGTATGCATAGATGCGAAACGCCTTTTCGTCATCGGCCGCAAAGCCTTGGAAATCTGTGTGGAGCTTAATGCCACGAAGGCCGAGGCTCATCATGCGGTCGATTTCCTTCTCAATGTCAGGATAATCGGCATGCATCGAGCCAAAGCCGAGTAGCGAATCCGTCATAAGGCTTGCCACAAAATCATTGACGTGCTCGACTTGTGCCGCTTTCGTAGCGGTGGAATGAATCAGGCACTTCTTTATACGCGGCTCCTTCGCAAGGCTTTCCGTAAAGGCGTTCCATGTGCCGTCGGCATACATCGGCACGCCGTAATGCGCGCCCGTGCCTTCTGCCGCTTTTTTGGCAATACTGTCGGGGAAGACATGCACATGCATGTCAAAAACATCATACTCCATAGGGGACCCTCTTTTCTATAAAGGTTAAAGAAAAAATCTGCCGTGCGGCAGATTTTTCTGGTCTCTGTCTTATTGGCTGGTCGAATAGTTCGGGGCCTCTTTGGTGATAAAGACATCGTGCGGATGGCTTTCGTGAAGTGCAGCACCCGTAATTCGTACGAACTCGCCCTTCTCGCGAAGCGCGCGCACCGTAGCGGCACCGCAGTAGCCCATCCCGGCACGAAGACCACCGAGAAGCTGGTAAATCGTATCCGAAAGGGCGCCCTTGTAGGGAACGCGGCCTTCCACGCCTTCCGGAACGAGCTTTTTGTTATTCGTCTGGAAGTAACGGTCACGGCTACCTTCGTTCATAGCACCGATGGAGCCCATGCCGCGGTATACCTTAAAGCGGCGACCCTGATAAATTTCTTCTTCACCGGGGCTTTCTTCACAACCTGCAAAAAGGCTACCAATCATGATACAATCTGCACCGGCGGCAATCGCCTTCGGAAGATCGCCGGAATATTTAATACCACCGTCTGCAATAACGGGGATGTTGTATTTGGAGGCAACCTCATATACATCGCAAATCGCCGTAATCTGCGGTACACCGATACCGGCAACCACGCGCGTGGTGCAGATGGAACCGGGACCGATACCGACCTTTACAGCATCCGCACCGGCGTCAATCAAAGCGCGGGCGGCTTCGCCTGTGGCAATGTTGCCGGCGATGAGCTGAAGGTCCGGATATGCGCTCTTTACTTTTCGTACGGCTTCGATAATGTTTTTGGAGTGTCCGTGTGCGGAGTCGAGCGTAACTACGTCAACCTTTGCATCGATAAGTGCGGCACAGCGCTCGAGTACATCGGCCGTGGCGCCGATGGCAGCACCAACTAAAAGACGGCCGCTTTCGTCACGAGCGGAGTTCGGATACTGTACGGCTTTTTCGATATCCTTAATAGTGATAAGACCCTTAAGGTTAAAGTTCTTATCCACGATAGGCAGCTTTTCAATCTTGTGGCGACGGAGAATTTCCTGTGCCTCGTCAAGCGTGGTACCCTCGGGTGCCGTAATGAGGTTTTCGCGCGTCATCGCTTCCGAGATTTTCTTCGAGAAATCTACTTCAAAGCGAAGGTCACGGTTTGTGAGAATACCTACAAGGCGTGTGCCCTCGGTAATCGGAACACCCGAAATTTTATATTTTCCCATAAGCTCGTCTGCATCGCGCAGCGTGTGCTCGGGGGAAAGGAAGAAGGGGTCCACAATAACACCGTGCTCAGAACGCTTAACCTTATCCACTTCCGTTGCCTGTGCTTCAATGCTCATATTCTTGTGGATGATACCAAGGCCGCCCTCTCTTGCAATGGCAATGGCAAGGCGGGATTCCGTTACCGTATCCATAGCGGCGCTGATAAGCGGGATGTTAATATGAATTTTGTTTGTAAGTCTTGTACTGATATCTACGTCTGCAGGCAGAACTTCCGACGCCTGCGGAACGAGAAGAACGTCATCAAATGTAATGCCTTCGCGAATCGAACCGGTGTTTTTCATGCCGACACTCCTTTTATGTATGATTTATTCTATACAGTATACCATCTCAAAAGGCAAAAGTCAATAGACAAAATGCTAAAAATTAGGCTTGCAGGCAGATTTTCGGACGGGATTACATTGACTTTTGGCACTACTTTTGGTATACTTTTTGAAAGAGGTGAGGAAAATGGAAAAGAAAAACACACGCAAGGCGTACATGCGGCGCGGGAGCGTAGCGGGCCTTGTTACGAATTTTCTTTTATTTGTGATAAAATTTTTTGTAGGGACATTTTCGGGAAGTACGGCGGCACTGGCCGATTCCTTTAATAACCTTTCCGATATGGGGTCGAGCGCCGTGGCGCTTGTAGGCTTTCAAATGGCGGAAAAACCGTCAGATAAAAAGCATCCGTTCGGGCACGGGCGTATTGAATATATTTCGGCGCTTGTCGTTTCCTTTATTATTTTGTTCTTGGGGCTGGAGCTTTTGGGAAGTGCGGCGCAAAAGATTGTGCATCCCTCCCCGGTACGCTTTTCGCTTCTTTCGTATCTTCTTCTGGCGCTTTCCGTGCCGGCGAAGCTTGCTTTAGGACTTTACAGCCGTCACATCGGCCGAAAAATCAACTCTGCAGCGCTTTCTGCGGCCGGAAGGGACAGCTTAAATGATGTACTCGTAACGCTTGCCACCCTTTTGTCGGCCGTGCTTTCCGGCTTTACCTCGTTCCCCGTAGACGGCTGCGTAGGTCTTTTGGTTTCGGCTTTCGTTATTTTTTCAGGGATTGGCATTTTACGCGATACGATAGGCCCGCTACTCGGGCAGATGCCGCCGCAGGAACTGGTTTTGGAAATAGAAACGCGGATTTTAGAATGTCCCGGGGTGACGGGTCTGCACGATATGATTGTGCACAACTATGGCCCCGGTCGTTTTATCGCCTCCGCGCATGCGGAGGTACGGGCCGATAGTGATATTTTAAAAATACATGATGCAATTGATATGGCGGAGCGGCGTGTGCGCGAAGAGCTTGGCGTTTTGATTACGATTCACCTTGACCCCGTGGAAACGGACGATGCCTTAACGCAAAAACTGCGTGAGATGATGGTGGGCATTATTGTCAATATGGACATGGGCCTTTCCATGCATGATTTTCGCGTGGTGAGCGGGGAAAGCCATACCAATTTGATTTTTGATTTAGTGGTGCCGCATACGCTCGGGGTACCGGATGCCACTTTGAAAGAAAGCATAGATGCCGCGCTTTCAAGCGAAAATGCGCAGTATTATACGGTGATTACGTTCGACAGATCCTTTGTGTAAAAATTCCTTGCATTTTCAGAGCGTGCGGCGTATAATAAGGGGAGAAAATCCTAAGGAGAGGAAAAACATGTTTATTGATTTACACACCCATTCTGTAAAGAGTGACGGCGCCATGCAGCCTGCCGCTGTGGTAGATGCGGCGAAAGAAGCAGGTCTTGCCGCCATTTCACTCACTGACCATGATGTGATAGACGGCGTTTCGGAGGCGATGCAAAGAGGAAAAGAGGTTGGCGTTGAGGTCATTCCCGGCATCGAGCTTTCGGCCAAATTTAAAACGGAAACGCACGTACTCGGCTATTTTGTAGACCTTGAAAATCCGGCGTTTTTAGAAAAACTCGAGGAAATTCGCCGTGTGCGCATGCAGAGAAACTATGAAACGGCAGAAAATCTGCAGAAAATCGGCTTCCCCATTACGGTGGAGGATGCGATGCAGCTTGCACCGAACGGCATTATCGGCCGCGCACATTTTGCACGTGTGATGGCAAATCGCGGTTATGTTTCTTCCGTAAAAGAAGCGTTTGATAAGTACCTTGCAAATGGCAAACCCGGCTATTCCACCTTGCAGCTCCTTTCGCCGCGCGATGCGGTAGAGCTTATCAAAGCTGCAGGCGGCATGGCGTTTTTGGCGCATCTGCACCTGACGCGCCTTGAAGGCGAGGAACTTTACGATTTCGTGCGCGACCTCAAAGACGCCGGCATGGACGGCATTGAGGGATATTATACGGAATACACGCCCGAGATGCAGGCGGAATATCAGGGCCTTGCCAAAAAGCTCGACCTTTTGATATCGGGCGGCACGGATTTCCACGGCGCCATGAAGCCGCATATTTCGATTGGACGTGGCCTTGGCAATATGGAAATTCCGTACAGCATTCTCGAAAAAATGAAAGAACACAGAAAATAGGGGAAACGTATGAAAATACTGTTTTTTGGCGATATCGTAGGGCGCGCAGGGCGCGAGGCGGTCCTCGAAAACATCAATATGCTGCGAAAACAATATGCGGCGGATGTGTGCGTGGCCAACGGCGAAAATGCTGCCGGCGGCTTTGGACTTACGCGTGAGCATGCGGAGCTTCTCGCACGCGCCGGCGTGGATGTATTCACCACCGGCAATCACGTATGGTCGAAGAAAGAAATTATTGACCTTATGGATACTATGCCTGTCCTTCGTCCGCATAATCTTCCCAAAAAGGACCCCGGCGAAGGGGTGTACGTGTATACTACCGACCGCGGTGAGAAGCTTGCCGTTATCAATCTCATCGGAAGAGTGTTTATTGACATGCCGTCCGATAGCCCTTTCGAGGCACTCGATGCGGCACTTTCTACGATTGATACGCCGCACGTTTTGGTGGATTTTCATGCAGAAGCCACGGGCGAGAAAAAGGCGCTTGCCTATTATGCGGCAGGCAGAGTGAGTGCTGTTTTCGGAACGCACACCCATGTGCAAACAGCGGATGAGCAGATTTTAGAGGGCGGCACGGCGTTTATCACGGATGTCGGCATGTGCGGCGCGCAGGACTCGGTTTTGGGCGCTACCCCCGAGATGGCGATTATGCGGTTTACGTCTTCGGTTCGAAGAGGATACGAAGGCGCCACGGCGGGCCGCGCGGTGTGCGCAGTCTTTGTGGAAACAGACGAACGAGGAAGAGCTATTCGAATAGAACGTATTACAACATGATAAAAAGCCTGTTGGCAAAATGCCAACATGCTTTTGTTATGCTTCTACGGCAGTTTTTATGGGCGGGCTCTGCCGCATCACAAGAAGCGGCTGCATCTGGCGGTGCAAAAGTGCCGCACCGGCTGCCGGTACTATGCTCGGCATGTCGGCCACGAGCGAGGTGGGTTTTCGGTCAGGATCATCCTGCCCGAAGGGTACAAAAAAGATATTCTTTGTGTTTAGAAGGAGACCTATGTTCTTGGCAGCGCCCGCGAGCCCGTCGTTTGTAGAAACGGCAAGAAGAACAGGTCTTGCGTTTCGAAGGTGCGCCTTTACGGCCATGGTGACGGGTGTATCGGTAACGCCCAGGGCGATTTTGGCGAGCGTGTTTCCTGTGCAGGGAGCCACAATCAGAAGATCGAGAAGTTTCCCCGGACCGATTGGTTCGGCACCTGCAATCGTCGTAATAATTTCCGTGCCGCAAAGCGCTTCAATGCGCTTTCGAAAGGATTCGGCCGTGCCGAAGCGCGTGTCGGTTTCTGAAGCGGTCTTACTCATAATAGGCACAATTTTGGCGCCCGAAAGTTTTAAATTTTCCATTTCGGGCAAAACAGTGCTAAAAGTACAAAAAGAGCCGGTTAGCGCAAAACCGGCGGTAATGCCGGATAAATCCATGGTGTTAATTCCTTTCGCTGAGTATGCTTTGTATAGTGTTGCATAAAATTTCACCGGCGGTGACAGGTGCCACCTTACCGGGCAGAGAAAGGGCCCAGATGGTATTTACACCGAAGGCCTTCGCGGCTTCCATGTCCACGCCGCCCGGACGGGAGGCAAGGTCAATTAAAAGACAGCCGCGAGAAAGACGGGAAAGCGTGGGAGCATCGAGCACCTTAGAAGGTACCGTATTAAAAATAACATCGTATTCCCCGGCAAGGCGGAGGATGTCACTTGTTTCTATGACGGAGAACCCGCAGGTTTTGGCAAGCGCCGCCGATGCATTTCGCCTAACAGATACCGTAACATGTGCACCGAGTGCGGCGAGAATCCGTGCGAGATATTGCCCGCACCGTCCAAACCCCACAACAAGGGCGCGTGCATTCCAAATGGTAATCGGCAGTTCGTGCATAGCAATTTCAAGGGCCCCTTCCGCGGTGGGAACGGCGTTTAAAAGCGCGAGCTCCTCCCGCTCGAGATAGTTGATAACCAAAAGCCCGTGCGCGGAGAAAAGGTCACACATTGCCTCGCTCGGCATGCCACACAAAACGGGCACATTCGGGCGCGCATATTTTGGAATACTTTCCAGCGGTACAAGGCCGTTATAAAAAGGGGCGAAAACCGTCTCCCCATCGCGCGAGGCAGGGAGTCCCAAAATAATAGCCTCTGCCTCCCCAAGGCCTTCCTTTAAAGGCTTTTCGGGAACGGCCTTGGTGGAAAGACCGAGACCCGCGACGGTATACCCGTCCCGTTGCAGTTTTTCAGCCATGAAACCGATGCGGCTGTCGCCGCCGAGGATGTAAAGCATGTTTGTTCCGCCTTTCAAAATCTTTCTCTTCCTTCCCATAGTATGAAAAAACGGGGGAAAGTGTGAAAGGAAAAAAGACTTGCATTCTCTGCGGATTTATGGTATACTGATGAAAAAGATGCGAGGGAGAAGTTTTTATGAAAAACAGGACGCAAAAAATTGTAATAGCCTCAATGCTTGCGGCACTGTGTGCTGTGGCAACGATGGTGATTAAAGTGCCGTCTCCACTGGGCGGCTATGTAAATCTAGGGGACGCGGTCGTTTTGTTATGCGGCTTTATGCTGCCGCTTCCGTATGCAGCCGCGGCGGCCGGCATCGGCTCGGCACTTGCAGACATTCTTTTAGGCTATGCCGTGTATGCCCCCGCTACCTTCCTCATAAAAGCGGGTATGGCGGTAATCGTTTTCCTCGCCGTACGCGGCAGAGGAGTTGGTGCCAGAATTTTGGGCGGCGCACTCGCTGAACTCTGGATGATAGTAGGCTATTTTCTGTACGAAGGCATTTTCTGGTACGGGTTCGGCCCGTCGCTCGTGAATATTCCGGCTAACGGCATACAAGGCCTCGCGGGCATGGTGCTTGGTCTCTTTTTAATGAAAGTGCTCGAAAAACAAAAACGCGCATAAAGAAGAAAAGGAACTGTATTTTTACAGTTCCTTTTTTAGTAGCAGACGGGAATACCCGTATTTGATATATTCTTTTACAACGGAAAAACCCATACTTTCAAAATTTCGAAGGCTATGGCAGTTTGGGGGTGCCGTGGTGGCAAGGATGCAATTTGCGCCACATTTCTTCGCTTCGTTTGCGGCGATCTCCAGGAAAAGCCGCTGCATACCAAAGCCGCGGAAGTTGGGACGTACCAAAACGCCATCAAAGGTAAACGCTTCCTCGCACGTTTTTTCGGCGTCGGGCGCAAGGCTTCTGTCCGTTTTGCGGTTATGGATCACCATAGCGAAAGCGGCAAGTGTATCGCCATCAAAAAGGCCGAAAACGCTGTCCATATCTGCCGATTCCAAAAGCTCCGCTTCTGTGAGCGGCTCAAAAAGTGCACGCGAGGGGATGAGGGCGAGCGCTTCCTTTTGAAGGGCGAGCGCCGCGGGAATATCCGCGCCCAAAAGCTTTCGAAGGAAAAAGGTGCGCGATTGGGTTTTGGAAGTAAGCGTTACGACATTATGGCACATATACCACTTCTCCGTACATCGTGTACACGCAGTAGCCTTCGCTCTTGCGACTGTCCGCCGTGCGTTTTGCGTTTTCAAAATCTGCATACGCGCCGATCTGCGTTTCGGCATCGGCATAGTTTTTGCGTACGCGGTAGCGAACATCTGCACGGTGCGCTGCGCTTTTGGTAAGCCATGCCGCCTCATAGTTTGCATACTCGGGATGGGAGGCCGCGCCTTCATAGGTGTGCTCTCCGCCGCCTTGACGGTACAGCCAGCGAATCAGCTTGCCGTCATCAAAATACAGGCGGTTTTCTATATTCCCCATGTAGGAGAAAACAAAGTACAGTGCGCCGTTATCATAATAATAACTTTCGCCACCGTCACCGGTTACCACATCTACACGCACAAGACTATGGTCTTCGGGGGCATAGTAGTAGGTAGCGTCTCCACGTGCTTCTGTTTTTAAAGTGGAAAGTCTATCCTGCAAAGCATAATAACGTGTGCGAATAAATTCAACTTTCCCTTCCACCTCTTCCGAAGAAAGGGAAGGGGACTCGGTTACAACAAAAGTAGGCATGGGCGTGACTTTGGGCGTTTCGACGGGCGAGGGCGTGTCGATAGGTGCAGTAGGTGCCACGAAGCCACCGCGCGCGAGGATGCAAACGAGGAGCACACAAAGCACCAAAAGACCAAGCACAATCGGAAGCCAAATCTTCTTTTTGCTCTTCTTTTTCGGCTTTTCTACAGGCAGCGGTTTCTCCATAGGGGTGGGATTCTCCGCGGGTGCCGGTTTTTCTACAGAAAGCGTAGGCATTTTCTCGCCGCATTTCGGGCAGAAAACACCTTCATCAGAAACAGGGGCGCCGCATTTCGGGCAAAATCTTTGCATTTGTATCTCTCCTTATTTTTATTATAGTACAGGGAAAATCTGCAAAAAGAGTAGTACCATTATAGGAATGGTCAAAATACTCATAAGATTTGAAATCAGTACAAGCTGTGCGCCGGCGCGTGCGTCAATGCCGTGCGCCTCGGGGAATACAATGGTATTCATACCAATGGGCATCGCATATGTTACGAGCATAATGGCAAGAAGTTCTACGGGTGCGCCAAGGAAAGCAAATACGGCGAGAATCATTGCCGGCAAAACAATAAGACGGAGGATAGAGGCCACATAAATGCGCGCCGAGCTAAAGAGCTTTCCAAGCGGAAGCCTCGAAATTACAAGGCCGCTAATGAGCATCGCAATGGGGGACATACAGTTTGCCGCGCTTGACAGAAAGTTATTGGCAAGCGTGGGAAGCTCTATCCCTGTAAGACCAATCAAAATACCCACGCACGTGCCGATAAACACGGGGTTTATAAGGGAACGAAGCGAGGCTTTTTTACCCGTCATCGAAGCCATGCCCACAGTATAAATGTAAATGTTTACCGGGATGACCGTAATCATCATTTTAAAAAGCATAGTTTCGCCGAACATGGCTTGCATCATGGGGTACCCCATATAGCCCATGTTCGATACGGCAAAAGCGTAGTTATAAATGCCGATTTCATCGCGATTTTGCGCAAAGCGTTTCGCGAGAAAACGCGTGAGAATGACGAGCACAATAATCGTAGCGGCGGAAATGCCGATATATGTGATGTATTCCTTTACGTTTTCAATTTTGCAGTTTTGCGCACAGGAGCGAAGCGTAAACGCCGGCATGAAAAGCCAGGTTTCAAGCCTTGCGAGGATGCCTGCCGCCTCCGAAGGCACAATTTTTCGCTTGCCCAGGAAAAATCCCGCCAAAATGAACGCAAACAGCAAAATGAGCTGTGTGATGGTGTTTTCAAAAACGCCTGTCATAGAAAGACCTCTTTTCTGTATAATGTCATTTTATTCTACATCCGGGGGCGAAAAATGTCAAGGATAAATGGGATTTTGGGGAAAATGTTTTGACAAACGGGGCAGAATGTGATAATATAGTATGAAAGAAAAAATTGGAGGGTCATCCATGAGTGAAGTTACAAATGCTCCTTCTGTGCAAGAAACAGAAGATTTAAATGAAATTCTGCGTGTCCGCCGCGAAAAGCTTCGCGAACTCCAGGAAAACGGGCAGGACCCGTTTGAGATTGTTCGCTTTGATGCTGACAGTGCGGCCGCAGACATAAAAGCAGAGTATATCGAAGGCAAAAAAGTTATCGTGGCAGGGCGCCTTATGTCCAAACGTGTAATGGGCAAGGCTTCCTTCTGCAATTTGATGGATAAGACAGGCCGCATTCAGCTCTATGTTCGCCGCGATGATGTCGGCGAAGAGCCGTACGCCGCTTTCAAAAAGTTTGATATCGGCGATATCGTAGGCGCCGAGGGCGAAGTGTTTAAAACGAAGACGGAAGAAATTTCCATTAAAGTTACAAAGCTTACGCTTCTTTCGAAGTCGCTCCGTCCGCTTCCGGAAAAATTCCACGGCCTTACCGATACCGACACACGCTACCGTCAGCGCTATGTCGACCTTATTATGAATGAAGACGTACGCGATACGTTTGTAAAACGTTCCAAAATCATTTCCAGCATCCGCCGCTATCTTGACGGACAGGGCTTTTTAGAGGTAGAAACGCCGATGCTCGTGGCAAACGCCGGCGGCGCGGCGGCTCGTCCCTTCATCACCCATTCGAACGCACTTGGGGAAGATTTTAAGCTTCGCATCTCACTCGAGCTTTACTTAAAGCGCCTCATCGTCGGCGGCCTTGATAGAGTGTATGAAATCGGCCGCGTATTTCGTAACGAAGGCGTAGATACACGTCATAACCCCGAATTTACGCTCATGGAACTGTATCAGGCATACACCGATTACCACGGCATGATGGATTTGACGGAAAACATGTACCGTCATGTGGCACAGGAAGTTTTAGGTACTACGAAGATTACGTACAACGGCATCGAAATGGATCTTGGAAAGCCTTTCGAGAGAATTACGATGATTGACGCCGTTAAGAAATACTCGGGCGTAGACTTTGCGGAAATTCACACCCTCGAAGAAGCACGTGCCGCGGCGGACGCACACCACGTAGAGTATGAAGACCGCCACGGAAAGGGCGATATCTTAAACCTCTTCTTCGAAGAATTTGCGGAAGAGCACCTGATTCAGCCGACGTTTGTTATGGACCACCCGATTGAAATTTCGCCGCTTACGAAGAAGAAGCCGGGCAATCCCGAGTATGTGGAACGCTTCGAGTTCTTCATGAACGGCTGGGAAATGGCAAACGCCTACTCCGAGCTTAACGACCCCATCGACCAGCGCGAACGCTTCCGTGCACAGGAAGCCCTTCTCGCCCAAGGCGATGAGGAAGCGAACACCACGGATGAGGACTTCATGAACGCTCTCGAAATCGGCATGCCTCCGACAGGCGGCATCGGCTTCGGTATCGACAGAATGTGCATGCTTTTAACCGACACCGCAGCCATTCGCGACGTTTTGCTTTTCCCCACGATGAAGACGCTTGACAAATAAAAAGAACGGGCATACAAAAAGCCGCATCATTTTGATGCGGCTTTTTCATTTTTCAATCTTTAAATTCGAATAATTTTTTAAGGGGTATTTCTAGTGCAGCGGCAATATCGATGAGGGTATCCAAGGTGCAGGAACAGGCGGCCGTTTCAATTCTTTGCATATGATTCTTGCTTATATTCGCTTTTTCTGCAAGCTGCATTTGTGTCATGCCTTGCTCTTTTCTATAATGTAAGATGTTAAGACCAATTCCCAACCAAACATCAAAATTTTTATTTTTCATACGACTCA
>JAZNJV010000035.1:0-1719 GCA_045578225.1 Clostridia bacterium
ACTATAACACGGCACTCATTGGCATCGAAACAAACTTTTCTACATACCCCGTAATGGAGCTTGAGCGCCTTTCGTACCCGAAGCAATATGTGCGCGAGGCGGTGGATGACTTTACCCATAAACCGAAGCGGAGCTTTGGCTTTTGGACGGGGACAAAGACGCGGCCCGTTATTTTGTCGGAGCTCATCCGCGCGGTACGCGAGGATGTGCGCATAGTGTGCGACGAGACAACGCTTGAGGAAATGCTGACCTTTGTGCGCGGTGAGGACTGGAAGCCGGAGGCTGAGGCCGGGGCGCATGATGACTGCGTGATGGCGCTTGCCATTGCACACGGGATACGGCCGCAGCAGCGGTACGCCTGCGAAGCGAAAAAAGGCGCGGAAAAGGCATGGACGCGCGACATGTGGGAGGACTATGAAAACGCGGATGCGGAGGGCAGAAAATATTTGATACAAAAGTGGGGCACGCCGAAAAAGTGAGAAAGGGGCGGCGCCTCACTTTTCTCGTATGGATTGACGCTTCAAAGCACGGCTTTTATGGTACGCTTATGAAAGAGGTGATACAAAATGCCAAACGGAATTATGGCGGCGGATACGAAATTTCCGCATTTTTCGGAGGGACAAAGTACGGAGGAGAAGCTTTACAGCATGCAAAGCTATCTCTATATGCTCCTTGAGGAGCTTCGGTATACGCTAGCAAATATCGGGAAGGGGAATTTTAACGAAGCGGCGTTTTCTGAGATTTCAGACGAGATTGCAGGGCCCGTGAAAAAGACGGTAGAGAGCCTTGACCTTGCAGTGACAGGCGGAGACGGAAACAGCGCGCAAATACAGATTACGGGCGAGGGACTTAAAGCGAAGGCAAAGGACATTGTATTTAGTGGCATGGTGACGTTTCAAAGGCTCGGCGACGTGGAGGATACAACGGTAATTAACGGCGCCAGCATACAGACGGGGACAATATCCGCGATGAATGTGTACGGGAGTACCTTTTACTGTACGCTTACAGAAGGCAAAAGGCGCGAGGGAGACATTTTCTTCCGCTACAAATCAAAGGCGGGGGAAGAGGTGCTGGCGGGGGGCCTCTGTATCGACGACCGAGGCGCAGGCACGGGGGCAGAAAGCAAAAACCGCGTTATTTTATATTCGGAAGAAGATTTTGTGTTAAAGATTAAAAGCGATAACAATGTGAGTATTGAGGGCAGAAATGTATACGTATCGGGAGGCATGATTACCCTCACGGGTCTTGTGAATATCGACGGGACATTGATGCTAAACGGTGAGATTATAACAGGAGGAAGTGCGGAATGAAAGAAAAACGGCATCTTATAGAATGCGTGAACGCGCACCTTGCGCTTTCGGCGCTTATGGACAAGGAGCTTGACTACCAGACGGCGTACGCCGTTTTGGGACTTCGGCGTGCGCTTTCCGAGCACGTGGCATTTTTCAAAGAGGCGGAGCGGGCGCTACTTGAGAAATATGCTGCGAGGGGCGAGGGCGGAGAAATCCTTTGGGAGAGCGAAGGGAAGTTCGTGTTTCGCGAGCCTTCCAAATGCGAGGAGTTTCGAAAACAGCATAAAGAGCTCGGCATGGTGGAGGTTTCCGGCATACAGCCTTTTTACGGAAAGCGACCAAAGGAGATACGCCCGGCGGTGCTTTTGGCACTGGAGGGATTTTTGATATTTGAGGAGGATGCGATATGAACGGACTGCCTTCTATG
>JAZNJV010000036.1:0-2756 GCA_045578225.1 Clostridia bacterium
TTCTTGCCAAAACGGGGTTTGATGCCGAAGAATTCGGCACGGGACTTGTCAAAATCAGCATGATACCGACGGCACTTTCGGATTCCGATGTGTCTGCCGCATTCCTGGAAGTGCTCGATAGACTTTCTCAAAGGCGCGACACGAAAACGACGGCCGAAATGGAAGCGCTCGAGAGCATTGCCTGCAAAGCGGCACTAAAGGGTGGAAAATTCCTTACGGAAAAGGAACAGGAGGTACTTGTGAAAAAGGCACTTCTCCTTGAGGGGATTGCCACCTGTCCGCACGGAAGGCCGATTATCCTGTCGCTGACAAAAAAAGAAATAGAGAAACAGTTTCGAAGGATTGTATAAACAAGAAAGGAGATACCATGTGGTATCTCCTTTTTGCTAATCAATATCTTCAATTACTTTTTCCGGCGGCGTGTCTAAAATTTCCGGATTTTGCAAGATGCTGCACAGCTGCTTTAAGGCAGATGCGAAATAGTATCCGTCACAAATGCGCTCGTCCGTGGTTACAGTAAAATCTAAAAACTTTTTGTATTCCGGTTCACCGGTTCCACGCTGTGGTACAATCATTTTCTTTTTGGCACCGTATGCCACAAAAATCGGTACATTGCCAAAGTCATATAAATGATGGTAAATCGGGGGAATACCGAGCGACCCCATCGAGGTAATGACCATCGACCCGTGGAACGGGCTTAAATTCGTCAAAAATCGCGGCAGGAGACCGAAATAATCGAGGAAACTCAAAATAGAAACGGTAAATCTAAGAAGCAGACCCGGAATGTAGCGAAGCACACGGGCGAGCTTGTCAAAATCACTTTCTTCCGCAGCCCCTTCGCCGCGGTTTGCGTCAATTTCCTTCACAAAGGCGTGGTACACATCGTCCGCTGTTGCCGTGGGCGCAAATTTCAGCTTAATCATGGTGTCGGGCGCGTCGAGTGTCATGGACATTTTAATGGCCATAATCGTCTCAATATCATGCCTTGCATAAATCTTTTGCCCGGAGATAAAGCGATTGATGGCAGGCCGTGCCGCAACTGTGCGCACATAGGCAGCTACAAGCACATGCAAAACGCCAAAGCTTTTAAGTCCTTCTGCGCGTTTTTTGTGAATGTATTCTTCGATTCTTTCAATGTCCAGCGTATAATGTACTTTGTTTTGCGCACCTGCGCGTGTTTTCATAATGTAGGGGGAAACCATAGACATCGGGGGGAGGGTGCGAAGGCGTCTCCCGTCTCGGCGGTCACCCCAGCGACGTTTTCTTTTCACTTTTCTAAAGTCCTTTCTATGATTCTCTCTAAATAAAACAAGATGCTCTTAAAATGAAAAAAGAAGATATTCGCAAGGAAATATCTTCTTCTCAAACCAAACGAATTAAGCGCGCGTCACAAGACCCGAGCGCAGACAACGGGAACAAACATGCACCGTTTTCGGCGTACCACCAACGATAGCCTTAACTTTTCTGATGTTCGATTTCCACATTTTATTTGCTCTTCTGTGCGAGTGGCTGACCTGAATGCCAAACGAAACGCCCTTTCCGCAGATATCACACTTTGCCATATATATACACCTCCTTCGGTTCGCTTCCATACTGAAACAGATACATTATAGCACAAGTTTTTGAAATATACAAGTCTTTTTTTTGAAATTTTTATATTTTTCAAAAAATTTGCAAAAAAAGGCCGCATATGATATAATCGGCATATACAGAGTTTTACGAAGTAAAAATCCTTTTAGCCAGATAAATTGTTCGCTGTTTTTCCGGTAGAGTATGTCGAATTTTCCTGGAAAGGAGAATCGAATTGTATCACACGGAACAGAAGAGACACGGTATAGCACAAAGCCAATGCCCAAAATGCGGGGAAATGCACGATTGCGATTATCCTAAATGCCCGTTTTGCGGCCATACTTATTACGAGAAATAATTTCTGGCCTAACTTGACACGAGTCGAATTATATGAAGAATGTCGAATATTGTCAAAATTTACGTTGGCTTTTGATTTATATTAAAAAATATAAGGAGAATTGAAAAAATGAAAAATTTGTTACTTATAGGCGATTCTATTCGTATGGGATATGATAAATCCGTAAAAAAGACTTTAGAGGGAAAAGTGAATGTTATTTTCCCTGATGAGAATTGTCGTTTTGCCTCGTATGTTTTAAGATATTTTCATGAATATTTAAAAGATATAAAGGGTGAGGATATAGATGTTGTTCATTGGAATGCAGGACTTTGGGATTGCTTAAGATTGTTCGAAGAGGAGCCTCATACACCCATAGATGTATATGCTTATTACATAGAACGAATATGTGTTAGAATTAAAAAGATTTGTCCAAATGCCACAGTGATTTTTGCAACATCAACCAAAGTACTTTCGGAGAAAATGGACAAGAATTTCAAACGCTATAATGAAGAAATCGAAAAATATAATGAAGTTGCTGTAAAGATTGTAGAAAAATATGGGTTTAAGGTTAATGATTTATATGCTCTTTCTGTAACACTTTCGGAAGATGTTCATTCTGATGCAGTTCATTATTATACACCTGCAGGAACAGAGGCATTTACCAATCAAGTACTTTCCTTTGTAGCACCGGAACTTGGCATAGATGAAAAGCTTGAATATCGAGAAGAAATGTACACGGATAAGCCTATAGGTATTTAGTTTTTGCTTCTGACTTGACATAATTCTGCGTTCAAAAAGATTTGCATCTAAACCTTATGTGTCGCAATATGTATGTATCTGAGTGGAATTT
>JAZNJV010000037.1:0-11779 GCA_045578225.1 Clostridia bacterium
CAAGCGGTCTTAGGAAGACAAACTGGTAAGACAACTCCTTGGCTCACAGAACGACATGGCTACGATCCGACTTTGGCGCGAATCTCAGCACGCAGCGCTTCTTCTGCGCGGTCTGCCTCGTCAAGCGCGGCACGGTAGGCCGCTTCGTCCGATTCAAGATTTGAAATGACCGCCCCAAGCGCTGCCTTGTTTGCGTCAATTTCCGCTTTCTTGGTATTCAGAATTTCGCGGTTTAGCTCTACCACATTATTGGCCTCTTCAAGGCTTGCCTTCTTTTCTTCAATTTGCTTTTGTGCATCGGCCATACGCTGCATTACGGCGCGGTCATATTCCACAATCTGCGAAACCACTTCCACGCGCTTTAAAAGGTCAGAAAAGTTTTCTGCGCCGAAGAGGATATTGAGGAAAGAAGCATTGCTGCGCTCGTACATTACGCGCACACGCTCTTTGAAGGTATCTTCATATTCCTCGGCATTTTTTTGCGCTTCTTCCAGTTCTTTAGCGACCTTTTCAATCGCTTCCTCGTTTTCTTCAATTTGCACCGTAAGCGCATAAATTTCCTGCTCGAGAGAAGAAATATCCTGGTCCAGCGCTTCGCGCTTTGTTTTTGCATTGGAAATTTCTTTTTTGACGGAAGAAAGACCGGCTTCCGCTTTTTTGCGTGCGGCTTCCGCCTCGGAAAGCTTATTTTGAAGCTCGGAAACTGTATCTGCCCGTGCAGTTAAAAGCGGTGCGGCCAGCGGCAATAAAAGACCAAGGCAGGCCAAAACCGCAATACATATTACAATCTTTTTTTGAAGATTTTTACGCATAAGAACTCCTTTCGAGGGAAAACTCAAACTTTGAGATGCTTTCTCACGGCAATAATACTGCCGAGGGCGCCCATAAGGGAGCCGAAGAGAAGAAGCACCAAAACGAGTGAGCCGGAAATCGTACCAAACGGCAGAAGGTCAAACGGGAACCAGGGCGAACCTTCTACAGCACCTGTAATCGCACCGTAAAGCCCCATGCAGGCAAGAAGCGAAATGAGGCCGCCTACAAGACCTACAAAAATACCTTCAATGATGAACGGCCAACGGATAAACCAGTCGGTAGCGCCCACGTATTTCATGATGTGAATTTCCTTTTCGCGGGCAAATACGGCAAGCTTTATGGTGTTCGAAACGATGAACACGGCAATCAACGCCAAAACGCCCATGCTGATGATAAGACCGCCTTTAATAACGCCCGTGGTACGAAGCACGTTATCGGTAATATCCTGCTGGAGGCTCACTTCTTCAATGCCGTCAATATTTCGAATGCGGTCTGCCGTTTCTGCAGCGCGTTCGAGGTCGGAAACGGAGATGGTATAGGAGGCACGAAGGAAACTGTCGTCCTCAAACCCTTCAAGCGAAAGGCCGCCTTCGGCGAGCATGGCACGTGCGCCCTCGAGTGCCTCGGCACGCGTTTCAAAATCAAGTTCCAAAACGTTTTCGGTTTCTGCCAAAATGGAGCCGAGCGATTCCGCTTCTGCATTTGTGTAGTCGCGGTCCACATACGCTACCATCTTGCATTCCTCGCGTACCTGGTCGGCAATATAACCGAGATTTAAACTAAAGAGAGTGAACGACCCGAGAAAGAGAAGACATCCCGTTACGGTGACAACGCTCGCAAGCGTCATCAAAAAATTATAGAAAATACTCTTGAACGCTTCCGTGCAGTAGTATCGAAATTCTCTAAACACCAACAGAATACACCCCCTCGGCTTCGTCGCTTATAAGATGCCCCATGTCGAGCGTAATGACGCGCTTGTGCATCTCGTTTACAACCTTTTCGGCGTGCGTAGCCATCAAAATGGTGGTGCCGCGGTTGTTGATATCCTCTAAAATGGCCATAATTTCTGCAGCCTTTTCACGGTCAAGGTTACCGGTAGGCTCGTCCGCAATCAAAATGGACGGGTTATTGGCCAGTGCGCGCGCCATGGAAACGCGCTGCTGCTCGCCACCGGAAAGCTGGGAGGGATATGCCTTGGCCTTTCGGGAAAGACCTACCATATTGAGTACCTCCGGAATGCGGCGGCGCATTTGTCTGGTAGAAGCACCTACGATGCGCATGGCAAAAGCCACGTTTTCATACACCGTGCGTGCCGGCAATAGACGGAAATCCTGAAAAACTACACCGATTTCGCGGCGGAGATAGGGGATTTCTTTTCGCGTAAGCTTGCTGATATTGTGCCCGTTTATAATAACTTCGCCGCGCGTAGGCGTTTCTTCACAAAGAAGCATGCGAATAATGGAAGATTTGCCGGCACCACTATGCCCGACTAAAAACACAAATTCGCCTTTTTCTACGCGGAAGCTCACATCCTCCAGCGCTACGGCCTTATTATCTTCATAAATTTTGGTTACATTGTTAAATTGAATCATACTTTTTTTCCTTTTGCTAGAGAAGGCAAAGCCGAGGGGCTTTGCCTATCCAAATTAAAGTTTCATGGGACTTGCCGTTAAATACCGTTTTACCATGAGAGCAATTTTAAATACGATGGCATGGTCAAAGATACGAAGATCCAGCCCCGTAAGTTTTTGTACTTTGTCAAGACGGTACACAAGTGTATTTCTGTGTACGTACAGCTGGCGGGAAGTTTCCGATACATTCAAATCGTTTTCAAAGAATTTTTGAATGGTGAAAAGCGTTTCCGCATCCAGCGCATCAATAGATTCCTTCTTAAATACTTCCGATAAGAACAGCTCGCAAAGCGTCGTCGGCAGCTGGTAGATTAGACGACCGATACCGAGATTTTCGTAGTTGATGATAGAACGGTCCGTGTCAAATACCTTGCCGACCTCAAGCGCCACGCGGGCGTCCTTATAGGATTTTGCAAGGTCTTTGATGGTAGCCGCCACCGAGCCGATACCGATGGTAACCTGCGCATACGCTTCTGTATTTACCGTGTCGAGAACGGTTTGTGCGAGATGCCCGATTTCTGCCTCTGTCATATCCGGACGAAGTTCTTTTGCCAAAATCGTGTTGCGCTCGTCAAGACTAAAGACAAAGTCGCGATTCTTTTCGGGGAAGAGGTTCTGTACCACTTCTACGAGCGTGTGGGCACTCGAAGCACCGTCATTCGTTCGAAGAAGCATAATGACACGCGGCGCATCATAGGTAAGATGCAGCTCTTTCGCGCTGACTAAAATGTCGCCCGGCAAAACATTATCCAAAATAATATTGCGAATGAGATTGGAACGGTCATACCGGTCATTATGTAGCTGGTTCATGGAGTTTACGGAAATAGCAATCATTTCCGCATAGCGAAGTGCATCTGCATCCTCACCTTCCACAAACACGAGAAATTCAGGGGTGGTAGAATGCGTGGGGTATCCAAGGAAAGTGAAGCCGCCAAAAAGAAGCGGTTCATCCATATGTTCAGTAAGGCGTGCAAGCTCTGCACTGTGCTGCAGGAGTGCTGTATCTTCCGGATAGGAGAAAATGAAGTCGCCATCCTCATAAAGGCCTACCTTACGGTCGATGGATACGCTCATTTGATAAAGTACACTTTGATAAAATCTATTTGCCATCTCATGCTCCCTTCCTATTCTATAGTCCTACTTATTATTATACCTTTTTTTCATCTTTTTGCAAGGAATATTTCTAAAATTAACAAAAATGTAACATAAGACGGCACGCTTTGCAGAAATAAATCGTGCAAAGAGCATAAAAGAGGGCGGAAAATAATATACTACATAAAAGAAACAGCCGCGAAGGGAGGAGAGAGCCTTGCGTGACACAAAATGCCTTGCCATGATTTTGGCCGGTGGACAGGGAAGCCGTCTTGGTGACCTTACGAAGAATCTCGCGAAACCGGCTGTGCCGTTTGGCGGGAAATACCGCATTATAGATTTCGCACTTTCAAACTGCACCCATTCCGGCATTCATACGGTGGGAGTGCTCACACAGTATCGGCCGCTGGAACTCAATACGTACATCGGCAGCGGAAGACCTTGGGATTTGGATAGAAATCGCGGTGGTGTGTATATTCTGCCGCCGTACCAAAAAAGCGGCGAAGGGGAATGGTATAGCGGCACGGCGAATGCCATTTATCAAAATATCGGCTTTGTAGAGCGCTTTGCACCGCGGTATGTACTGGTTTTGTCGGGTGACCATATTTATAAAATGCATTACGGCAAGATGCTGGATTTTCACAAAGCAAAGGGTGCCGCGGCTACCATTGCGGTTATCCGCGTGCCGTGGGAAGAAGCCTCGCGCTTTGGCATTATGCATACAGACAGCGAATGGCGCATAACGGAATTTGAGGAAAAGCCGGAAAAGCCGAAAAGTAATCTTGCCTCTATGGGTGTGTATGTATTTGATTGGCAGATTTTAAAAAAGTATTTGATACTGGATGCAGGAGACCCTGCTTCCCGAAATGATTTTGGAAAAAATATTATCCCCGCGATGCTTTCCCAAGGGGAAAAACTGGTAGCCTATAATTTTGACGGGTATTGGAAAGACGTGGGAACAGCCAAAAGCCTTTGGGAGGCGAATATGGATTTAATAAAGTCACCCCCGCGCTTTGATTTGTATGATCCGGATTGGACGGTTTTCAGCCGCACAGAGGCTTTGCCTCCGCATTTTACAGCCGCCTGTGCAAAGATTTCCGACAGCATAGTTTCAGAAGGGTGTCGTGTGTACGGGAATGTAGAGAAGAGCGTTTTGTTCCATGGTGCCGTAGTGGCGCGTGGGGCGCGTGTGGTCCGTAGCCTCGTGTTCCCGGGCGCATATGTGGGTCCCGAGGCGGAGGTGGAAAATGCTATTTTGGGAAGTGACGTGCGCATTCGGCGCGGCGCTTTGGTAAAGCCTTCGAAAGAGGAAGAAATTATAGTAATCGGTGATGGGTTATCGTGCGTACATGTGTGCGAAAATACCGATGCGCGCACGAAAAACGGAGGAATATAGATGCAAGATGCAATGGGGATTATTTTAACAGATGGGGAAGGCACGGCCCTTTCGGAGCTTTCCGAAGTGCGAACGATGGCGGCGCTTCCCATAGGTGGCAGGTATCGCCTTATTGATTTTGTGCTTAGCGGTATGGCAAATTCCGGCATTACAAACGTGGTTGTGGCGCCAAAGTGCAAATACGCATCTCTTTTAGAGCATCTTGGCGCGGGCAGCCCTTGGGATTTACAAAGGGAAAATGACGGGCTCTGCACCATGCCTCCGTATGCGGGCGGCGAAAGAAAGCGGGGCGACATGGGCGAAATGGACGTACTTACGGGCCTTTTGCCGTATCTTAAAAAAAGCCGACCCGGGTACGTAGTACTCGCAAAAGCGAGCACGGTTTTAAACATAACCTTCGGCGCAGCCCTTGCCTTCCATAAAGAAAAAGAGGCAGATGTAACGGTTTTGTGCCACGCGGGCGGCGGCGATTCCTCTCGTTTTCTGGTCGCCGAAACGGAGAAAGACGGCAGGGTGAAAGAGCTTTTGCTGTATCCGCACCATGCAGAAAGCCAAAACTTTGGGATGGATATGTATATCTTTACAAAATCCGTTTTGATCGAGCTTTTGGAAGGCGCAACCGAGCGGGGCGCGTGTAGTTTCTTGCGGGATATCCTTATGCAAAACCAAAAAAATCTGCGTATGTACGCCTTTTTATACGAGGGATATGTGCGGCATATTGATAGTACGGCCGCCTATTTTGCGTGTAATATGGAAATGCTTGGCGAAGAGGTACAAACAGCGCTTTTCGGGCAAGAAACGCCGATTTTCACAAAGGTAAAAAACCGCGTGCCGACAAGATACGGCGAAGGGGCGCTCATTCACACCTGCCTCGTGGCAGACGGATGCCTTTTGGAAGGGAGCGCCGAAAACTGCATTTTCTTCCGCGGCGCAAAGCTTGGGAGACGGGCGCATATAAAAAACTGCATCGTTATGGAGAAAACGTGTATTGATGTAGGATGCCGCGCGGAAAACGTCATTTTTGATAAAGCGGCTCTCCTGCGAGAGGGGCGAACGCTCAGAGGCACAGAAGAGCACCCTGTGGTTATACGGAAAGGAGCTATTATATGAAAAAACTATTTTGTTTGTTTTTGGGGCTTTTGCTCCTTACGGGATGTGTTTTTGAAGGGAAAATTTCGCCCTCCGAAACGCCGGCCGCAGCAGTGAGTGCCGGCGTAGAAGGGTGGGGCTTTCGCCGCATTCCCGGGGGAAGACCGGAATTTACGGCCGCACAAATTGCGGCCATGGATACATACGGTTGCCTGTATATGGGAAAAGAGGATACAGGTCTTTATCTTACGTTTGATGAAGGGTATGAAAACGGATACACCGCCCAAATACTGGACACCTTGAAAGAAAAAAACGTGCCGGCCGCTTTCTTTATTACAATGGACTACCTAAAGTCGCACCCCGAGCTTGTCGGGCGTATGGTCGAGGAAGGGCATATTGTGGGCAATCATACCGTAAACCATCCCTCTCTGCCGACTGTCACGGACGATAAAAAGCTTGAAGAAGAGATTGTGGGGCTTACACGCGCGTTTTCTGAAAAATTCGGGACGTCCATGCGCTATCTCCGCCCGCCAAAGGGGGAGTATAACGAACGCACGCTCGCACTCACACAAAAAATGGGGTACACCAATGTGTTTTGGAGCTTTGCGTATGAGGACTGGGCACAAAACGAGAGCCGTGGCAAGGCGTATGCGCATAACAAAGTGACGGCAGGCCTTCACGGCGGTGCTGTGATTCTTCTCCATGCCGTATCGCGCGACAATGCGGAGGCCCTCGGCGATATTATCGATTCGGCAAGAGCCCAAGGGTACGAATTTCGCTCTCTTGACGAATACGTGCGAGAATAATAAAAAGGCAGAAACGACTCGTTTCTGCCTTTTATGTTTTGGTGTTATTCCGAAAGAAGTTTTTCGCCTTTGTAATAGAGCCGTTCCACTCTCGGCATAAAGGTGCAAACTACTTCGTAGTTAAAGCTGTGGCACATCTCGCCGAAGGTTTCGGCAGAGAGGACAGCACCATCATTTTTGCCGAGGACAACTACATGGTCGCCCACTAAAACATCCGGAATGTCGGTGATGTCGACCATAATCTGATCCATGCAAACTTTGCCGACAATCGGTGCCTTTTTGCCGTGAATGAGTACGTATCCGACGCCTGTGAGGCAGCGGTTAAACCCGTCGGCATAGCCAATGCAAACGGTTGCTACGCGGCGCTCGGAGGGTGCGGTGTAAATATGCCCGTACCCGATTTGGAAGCCTTCCGGCACCGTTTTGGTATGTACAACGTGGCTGACAACTTCCATCGCAGGATGCAGCTCGATTTTCTCCGTATCCATCTCATCTGACGGATAGAGCCCATAAAGCGCAATGCCGAGGCGGCACATGTCATACTGCTTTGTGAAATCCATGGTGCCGGCACTGTTGCAGATATGCTTTATCGGGATTTCCACCGAGCGCTCCGAAAGAAGCTGGATAAACCCGTCAAAAAGCGCGGTTTGCGAAAGTGCGTCGCACTTATCCGTACAGTCCGCACAGGCGTAGTGGCTAAATAGACCTTCCAAATAAAGGCCTGGCAAAAGAGAAATTTTCTTGACTATATCCGCCCCTTCGGCCGAAGGCTTTACGCCGATGCGCCCCATGCCCGTATCGACAACTGCATGCACACAGGCGCGTTTTCCCATGCGCTCCGCAGCCGCGGAAAGCGCTACGGCTTCCTCGTAGTTATAAATCGAGGCCGTAATGTCATAGGAAAGAAGCGTGTCATACTGCAGAGGACTTGTGTACGAGAGAATTAAAATCGGTTTCTGTATGCCGCCTTCCCGAAGGACTACGGCTTCGCTAAGACCTGCCACGGCGAAGTAATCTACATCCGCTTCAATGTGTCTTGCGATGCGTACGCTGCCGTGCCCGTAGCCGTCAGCCTTTACAACGGCCATGGTACGAACGCCTTCGTTTATACAGCTTTTTAAAGCTGCAAGGTTATGGGAGATGGCATCGAGATCAATCCGCGCAAACGTGCGGCTGTATTTTTCATATACGTGCGTAGAATCCATATTAGTTCGCCCTTTCCGAAACGATTTGCGAAACCGGCTGTATCGCAATATTTTCTTTTTCCAGTGCAGCGCGAATTTTCTTTACAAAGAGAAGCGCTTTTTCACTGTCACCATGCACACAAACGGAATCGGGGCAAATTTCGATGGTATTGCCGTTTATCGACGTTACGCTGTGGTTTTTAATCATGCCGATTACGCGTGCGACTGCTTCCTCTTCGTCGGAAATCATGGCGCCCGGTTTCGTTCTTGCTACCAGTGTGCCGTCATCTTCATACGCGCGGTCTGCAAAAACTTCAGCGGCGTAGGGAAGGCCAAGCTTTTTGGCGGCGGCAATCATACAGCTTCCGGAAAGACCCATCAAAATGAGAGAGGGGTTATAGGCATAAATGCCTTCACAAATGGCTTCTGCAAGAGCAGCATCTTTTGCGGCCATGTTGTAAAGCGCACCGTGCGGCTTTACATGGCAAAGGGAAATGCCAACGGATTTGCAGAATGCATCCAGGGCCCCTACCTGATAGAGAATCAGGTTTTTCACATCTTTCGGGGAAACGCTCATATTTCTCCTGCCGAAGCCTACAAGATCATTATAACCGGGGTGTGCACCGATGCCGATGCCGGCGTCCGCACAAAGCTTTGCCGTTTCTGCCATAATGGTGGGGTCGCCTGCGTGAAAACCGCAGGCCACGTTTGCCGAGGAAACGAGCGGAATTACGTCTGTATCCCGGCCGATTTTATAGGCGCCAAAGCTTTCGCCAAGGTCGCTGTTGAGGTCTATTGCAAACATTCGGAAATCAGTCCTTTAACAAAGAATTTTTAACATCGGTAATAAACATGTGGCCCGGTGCGTGCGAAATGGCAATGGGCGGCTTTGCGCTCATAACTACCGACTGCGGCGTAACACCACAGCACCAGAACACAGGAATTTCCCCTTCGTGAATCGTTACGCTGTCGCCAAAGTCCGGCTTCATAATGTCGCGGATACCGATTTTTTCGGGGTCGCCAATGTGGATGGGGGCGCCGTGTACACGCGGCATGGAAGCGGTGATGCTGACGGCACGGATAACGTCCGAAGCCGGCATGGGACGCATGCTCACTACGAGATTGCCGTGGAACATTCCGGCTTCCTCACACGGGATGTTCGTAAGGTACATCGGCACGTTTTTGCCTTCTTCAATGTGGCGTACGGGAACGTTCGAAGCAAGAAGCTCGCCCTCAAAGGAGAAGGAGCAGCCGATGAGGAAGTATACAAAATCGTCTCTCCAAAAACGCGAGATATTTGTATATTCACCGGTTAAAACGCCATTTTCCCAAACGCGGTATTTCGGGATATCCGTTGCAATGTCTGCATCCGCTGCCATTCTTTTTACAAGACGGCTACCCACGTCGCCAACCTCCAAAATGGGGCAGGACTTCGGGTTTCTCTGTGTAAACAGGAGGAAATCATACGCCTCGGCGCGGGGCAAAACTAAGAGATTTCCTTGGGCATATGTTTCGCACATACCCGAGGTTTGCCCTGTGATTTTTTCTTCACGGATAAGCTGACGCACTTCGGAAGGTAACATTTTTGCGTAGTCCATTTTTTTCACCTCGTTTAATCTTTAAAAAGCAAACGGTATTCGAGTGCTTTTAATTTGCCTTCTTCTTTTCTAAGAATACGAACGGCTTCCTTCTGCGAGATAGCCGTAAACCGGATTTCCGTGCCGGGTGCGGCTTGTGCAATTTTGGGAAGGTCAGCCGTGATGACGGTGGCAATTTTTGCATAGCCGCCTGTGGTTTGTCTGTCGGCCATCATAATAATCGGCGTGCCGGAGGCGGGGATTTGGATGGAACCTGTCGCGATGCCGTCCGAAATAATATCTACGCCGTTTTTGTTCTCAATCTTTTCTCCATCGAGTCTCACACCCATGCGGTCGGACTTGTCGGTTACGGTATAGGTGGCCGAAAGGAACGTCTCTAGCCCTTTTTCCGTAAAAAAGTCATCCTGCGGCCCTAAAATCACACGAACTGTGAGGCTTTTTGCATATGTTTCCGGAGAAGTTTCGCGCGCATCCTTCGGGAAGGAGAGAAGGGCACGGCGAAGCGGCAAAACGTCACCTCTTTGTAGTTTTCTGCCTTCCATGCCGCCAAGCGCGCATTTTAAATTGGTGGACATACTGCCCATACTCGTGCGAAGGTCAAACCCGCCTGCTACAGCGAGATAAGAACGCATGCCGCTTTTTGCAAGCTTCATCGTAAGCGTATCGCCTGCA
The DNA here is from genome assembly GCA_045578225.1 of Clostridia bacterium. Classification (GTDB taxonomy): domain Bacteria; phylum Bacillota; class Clostridia; order UMGS1883; family UMGS1540; genus SIG447. The sequence goes on from JAZNJV010000037.1 coordinate 10,282, forward strand.
TGTACGGGGATAGCCCGATACATCGGCACGGCCTCGCCATTTATTTCGGGTGCCATATCGGCACCGGTAATCGCTAAAAGGGTATCGCACGAAAACTGTGCGGAAAGTCCCATTACTGTCATTTCAATTACGCCATCCGATGGGGCATTGCCCACAAGAATATTGGCGGTTTTTGCGGCCTTCGTATCCATGGCGCCGCCGGGCGAAAACCCTGTGCTCATATAGCCGAAGCGGCCTTCGTCCTGCACCGTGGAGAGGGGGCCTGGGGAGAGAATTGTCATCGAATACATTATCGTTCCTCCCTTATTTCAATTTCGCATCCGTTTTGCCGCATCGCGTCAAATTCTGAAGAGGTGATGGGATAAAAACGGATATAGTCGCCGGCTTTATAGAGGATGGGCGTTTCTCTTTCAGGGTCGTAGACCTTAAAGGGTGTGCGCCCAATCAGTCGCCAGCCGCCGGGCGAGGCGAGGGGGTAAATCCCCGTCTGCTTGCCGCCAATGCCCACCGCACCTTCGAAAATTGTGGTGCGCGGGGAGTCAAGACGCGGCGCCTCAATGCGCGGGTCCATACCGCCAAGGTACGGGAAACCCGGTAAAAAGCCAAGCATGTAGATGAGATAATCAGTGCCGGAGTGAATCGAGATTACCTCTTCCTTTGTAAGACCGGTAAGAGCACATACATCGTCCATATCCGGCGCATGCTCCCCGTCATAACAAACGGGAATAAGGAAGACCCGCCGAGTGCCGGCGGAGCCTTCCTTATAAGCTTTTATAATCTTTTGGATTTTTCTTTCTAATTTTTTCTCCGAGATGACAAACGGGTCAAAATAAATCGTAAGGCTGCAGAAGGTGGGCACGCTTTCGCGAATGCCGCGAATCCCTTTCTTCTCAATCTGTGCAGCTACAAAACGGATTTTGCGGTTTGTTTCTTCGCTCATTTCTGTGGAGAACAAAACCGTAACGGCGCTGTCACCCGCGGGAAGAAATTTTACCTTTTCCATAAAGCTACCAAAGCCTTTCCTGGTTTAGCCGAAGAAATGTAATTCTTCCACCTTTTCAAACCATGTTTTGCAGGTTTCGCGAAGGGAAAGAGCGCTCTTTACCATTTCGCGCATGAGGGACACGATGGGGAGGTTAATCTCGAGACCGAATCCGTCTACTGCCGGAATGAGCCAACCATACATGTCAATCATGCCGCTGCGGCTGGCGCAGATAATGGCGGCTTTTTCAAGCTCTGCGGTGTGCATAACATCCACGTTTTCGAGAAGGAATGCCATAGCCGCAATCATAGCATAGCAGCCCCAGTCGGAAACGGTTGCGGTGATAAGGTTATCAGCGGCCGTTGTAACGGCGAGACCACCCTCGCAGCCACAATTGCATGCGCCTTCTCTTGCGTAGGGAATGTGAGCATTCAGAGCTTCGGAGATAGCGCCCATGCCGATTTCGTTGCCAAGGTCACCGATTGCAATGTTCAAAACGCCCATCTTCTGAATCTT
>JAZNJV010000038.1:0-15062 GCA_045578225.1 Clostridia bacterium
GATAAATTTAGATTTTGCCATTTTTCTTTTCCTTTCCGTCATTAAATTTACGCCTATGCCGACCACGGCAAGGCACATACATACGCCGCTTATCGCATTGAAAAGCACAATGTCCGCACGCGCCATCCCCCCAAAGGATACAAGCATCGACCGCTGGAGGGAATAGAGCGAAACGAGGCTGTCGGTAAACGCAATACTTCGAAGCGCCTTCCCGTGCGGCCGCACTCTCCGCCCCTTCGCTTTTGCAATGCTTATAATGGCGAGCGTAAGCTTTATAAACGTATACAGCGCGATGGTAATCATTGTAATTTCGGGATGTTTTACGGCCCCGAGATTTCCCACCGTCATATACACAATGCCGCAAAGTACTACCGAAAGCACAAACAGCATGCTTCCCGTAAGGCGCATCACAAATTTCTCGTTTTGCCTGTTCTTTTGCGAAAAAGCGATAATATGCATACGCATGCCGCCAAGCACCATGTAATAAGCACCCATGGAAAGAAACCACCAGGAATGCGAGGCAATGCCGAGCGCGCAGTTATACACCGCGAACGAAATATTGAGGATAAAGCGCCATAGCTCTTTCCTGCGCCGCCGCATTACCGAATGCCCCGCATCATCGGAATGAGGCTGAAAAGAAGCAAAATGCCGACGAGCCCGATGCCTGTGCCGAGCACAATGTTTTCCCACACAAGGCAAAAGCACATGCCGACGCCAAGGGTCAGCGCCCCCAAAATGCCAAGAAGAGAACGCCCGAGCACTTTTCCGCTTATACGAATCGGCGCGCGTTTTTCCATCTTCCGCCATACAAAAAATGTGATGACGCCAAGCACAAGACCGATTGCCCCTATAGTTACGCCCTCAGAAAAAACGTTCCACTCGGGAAGGAGCGCCATGCACATGCCGAGCGCAAACAAAACACCGGCCACCGTGCCAAGCATCATGGCTACAAAGCTACTTTTTTTCATACCAAAATACCTCCTCATTAAAACAACACTTGTTTTCTTTTTGCAAGTATAGTATACTAAAGAAAAGAGCAGAAAGGCAACCATCAATTTCAAAACATGTGTTGGAATAATGGGGGAATTTGGGATGAATGTTAAAAACAACAGGCGCCGAAAAGCTTCTGTGGAAAAGATAGAAAAGGCCTTTATTGAAATGCTTCTTTCGCGCGAGCTGCACAAAATTTCGGTCACCGATATTTGCAAGGCAACGGGGCTCAACCGAAGTACGTTTTACGCAAACTACCTCGATGTATATGACCTTGCGAATAAGCTTCGCGAAAAGCTGGAGGCGGATTTTAATGCACAGTTTCAGGACCGCGGCGAGGCCAGCGCCTTAAAAATGTTCCGCCATATTTATGAAAACCAGCTTTTTTATACGGTGTATTTTAGGCTCGGGTATGATACGCAAAACCAAACATATGTATATGATACCGACCGCGCCGAGAAAGATTTTAATGGAGAACACCTCTCCTATCATATTGAATTTTTCAAAAATGGGCTCAATGCCATTATTAAAATGTGGCTTTCGGGCGGTTGCCGCGAAACGCCTGAGGAGATGGCGGAAATTTTAAAAGCAGAATATCGAGGCAGATAAAAAAGGGACTGTTTTACAGTCCCTTTTTGCTTTCCCGTATGCCGTACCATACCGCCAAAATGACGTATGGAATAAAGAAAAACAGACACCCGACGGTCGCCCACGGCGGCAGAAAAATGCTCACGAAGAACAAAATGCCCATCCCTATGGTTTCGTACCCGATAAATCGGTTGATTTTACGGGCGGGCTCGGTGTCGATATCATAGTTTTTCACATAGTCGAACTTCGGCAGGTAATTGCCGACAAGGAGAAGGATGGCGCCCACGATGCATGCGGCAATTTTTCGAATATCCAGCGCGGCGCCAAGGGCGTAGGCGAATGTGACGCCTTGCAGCAAAACGCTCATTACAGGGATAATCCACTTGGTGGCGCGTGTAAATTTAGGCCGTTCGCCATACTTTTGGGTATTTATGTCATTTACAAAGCAGCAGAAAAGCTGCAAAAGCGCCATCAACGCAGGAATCCCGAACACCGCAAACGCCTTAGAGGCGTAAGTATCGGGGGTATTGTACATATCAAAATGAATGGCAATGGCGTCGGGAAGCTGTTCCCAAAGGAGAAGCCCCGGCAAAATGGGCAAAAGGCACACGAGCGCCGTTACAAAATAACTCTTCCATTTCATAAACTTCATTCTTTTTTCCCTCCTAATCCATAAATCCACGAAAGCACCTCTTCAAACACAGAGGTGTTGAGCGTGTAAAACACAAAATTTTTGTACTTTTCTTCGGAAATTAAGTCCGCCGCGCGGAGTTTCGCCAAATGGTATGAAACCGTGGCGCCCGTAAGATTGAACTTTTCCGCAATTTCGCCTGCGGATTTTTTGCCCTCGCGAAGCATCCCCAAAATATCGCGCCGCGCGGGGTCGGCAATCGCTTTGAGTGTTTCGTTCATACCCATACTGCGTTCCTCCTTTTATCTATTTAGAAAGCTTTCTAAATAGATTGTAGCATATGCATATAAAAAAGTCAATAGGTATTTAGAAAAATTTCTAAATACCTATTTTCTACATATATTTATATTTCTTTCGAAGGGCGATGATAAAGACGGCTGAGGCCGCCGCAGCCAAGGCTTCGGCAAGAGAAAGGGAAATCCATATGCCGTCCACGTCCCAGAAAACGGGGAGCACGAGTGCCGTCACCACCTGGAAAACGAGCGTGCGGAGCGTAGACAAAATGGCGGAAACGGGGCCGTTATTGAGCGCCGTAAAAAACGAGGAGCCGAAAATGGCAAACCCCGAAAAAAGGAACGAGGTGGCAAAAATACGAAGGCCACGCTTTGTAAGGGCGAAAAGTGCCTCGTCGTACCCTGCAAAAAGAGCGGCAAAAGGCGAAGCGAACGCCTCGGCCAAAAGCACCATAAAAACGGCCGCGAGAAGCGTTATCACCGTGCTCTTTCGAAGAAGACTTCGAAGTTCTTCGGGGTTTCCCGCCCCGTAGTGGTAGCCGATGACAGGGGACGTGCCGTTTGCATACCCAAAGGAAATGCCGATGCACACGAGTGTAATATACATCATAATGCCGTAGGCGGCAACGCCATCCTCCCCCGCATAGCGAAGAAGCTGTGTGTTATACAAAACGCTCACCAAAGAGCCCGAGATGCCGTTTACAAATTCTGAAAGCCCGTTTAAGGTACCCTTTAAAAAAGGCTTTGCCAAAAACTGCGTTTTCCCGAGGCGCAGAAGGCTCGTATTTCTTCTGAAAAAGTACAAAAGCGGCACGCCGCCGCCCACCAGCTGGCTTATGCCCGTGGCAAGCGCCGCGCCCACAAGGCCCATATCAAGGACGGCTACCAAAAGAGCATCCAAAAGAATATTGGTAAACCCCGCAAGCAGCGTAACATAGAGCCCGAGCTTTGGCTTTTCGGCTGTGACAAAAAACATCTGAAACGCAAACTGCAAATTCCAAAACGGCATGGAAACGAGCAGGATTTTGCCGTATACATCTGCATACGCAAGCATTTCGCCTTCCGCCCCAAGGCCAGACATGAGCGGTTTTAAAAGAAAAAAGCCGAGCACCGTGAACACTACGCCCAAAAAGAAACAGATGTATACAAACAGCGAAAAGAGACGATTGGCTTCTTCTTTTTTCCCCTCTCCCATCGTTTTGGCCACAAGGGCGCTGCCGCCCGTGCCGAACATGTAGCCGAAGGTGGACAAAATAATTAAAATGGGGTATACAAAATTTATGGCCGCAAGGGCCGTTTTACCTGCATAATTCGAAACAAAAAGCCCGTCCACAATGCCGTAAAGGGATGTGAAAATCATCATCACAACGGCAGGAAAGGTGAAGCGAAGCAGCTTTTTATATGTAAAATGATCGGATAAATGAATTTCCATTTTTACCTCCCTACGATTGCTCCTTTGTATTGTATCATGTTTTCCTCCCGTTTGCAACATACGTTCATAGTATGTTCATAAAAAAATTGCACGCTGCGCCAAAATGTGGTATACTAAAGGTAGTTTTACAGGAGGTTTTTCCTATGGCAGCTTCTATTTTAGTAGTAGATGACGATGTAAATATTTGCGAGCTTTTACGGCTATATCTCGAAAAGGAAGGGTACCGCGTTTTGATCGCGCATGACGGGGAGGCGGCGCTTTCCGTCTTTCACAAGGAACACCCCCACCTTTTCGTGCTCGATTTAATGCTCCCGAAAAAAGACGGTATGGATGTATGCCGCGAGGTACGCAAAACCTCGTCAGTCCCGATTATCATGCTTACGGCAAAGGGCGAAACGCTCGACAAGGTTTTGGGGCTGGAGATGGGCGCGGACGACTATCTCGTAAAGCCGTTTGAGCCGAAAGAGCTCGTGGCGCGCGTGCGCGCAGTTCTTCGCCGCAGCGTGCCGCAAAACGAAGCCGCTGAAAGTGTGGTCTCCTATCCGGGCATTCGCATAAGCCTTACCAATTACGAGCTTACAGTGGGCGGGCAAACGCTTTCCGTGCCGCCGAAGGAGCTGGAGCTTTTATACCATCTCGCCGCGCACCCGAACCGCGTGTATACAAGAGAGCAGCTTCTCGAAGAGGTTTGGGGGTTTGACTATTTCGGTGATTCCCGCACGGTGGACGTGCACGTAAAACGCCTTCGCGAAAAGCTCGAAGGGTTTGAGGACGGCTGGCAGCTGAAAACGGTATGGGGCGTCGGCTATAAATTTGAGGTGACGGCACTTGCGTAACACAATTTTCGGGCGCATTTTAATTTCCAGTATTTTAATCGTTACGTTTTGTATGGTGGCGCTTTCCGTGCTTCTCTTTACGCTTTTCGGCAATTATATGATTGGCGAGCAAAAGCGCGTTTTGCGCGAAGAGGCGCTTCGCGTCTCGGCGCTTACGGCTTTCTTTCAGGATAATCCCGAGGCGGCTGTGGGCACCTTCTACTATAAAACGCTGGAGGATATTTCTCTGCGCATAAACGGTGTTGTCTTTCTTGTAAACCCCGAGGGGAAGGTCATTGCCGCGTCGGGAAATGCGAGAGAGCATCTTTCGGGAACCGTTTCAAAGACGCTTGCTTCCCGTCTTTTTTCGGGCGAGTATGCACAGCTCGGAAATTTTGGCGGTCTTTTTCGCGAGACCTATCTTTTGGTATCGAGCCCCATTTCCTATCACGGGACGACGCCTGCCGTCAGCTGCACCGCGGTGCCGATGCCGAATATTCACCGCTACCGAAACGAAGTATTTAAAATTGTGCTTTGGTCCGTCCTCGCCGTGGCGCTTATCACCTGCATTATTTCCTATTTTATCTCGCGCTACATTTCAAAGCCTTTAAAAGATATAAGCTTCGCGGCCAAAAGCATTGCACGCGGCGACTTTTCCGTAGCGGTGCCCGTGCGCGGCACAGGCGAGCTTGCGGCCCTTTCGGAAACCTTTAACCAGATGACGTTCTCCCTCAAAAAGCTGGAGGACATGCGCGACGGGTTTATTGCAAGCGTTTCGCACGAGCTTCGAACGCCCATGACCACCATTTCAGGCTTTATAGAAGGGATACTCGACGGCACGGTGCCAAAAGAGAGGGAAACAGAGTACCTCTCGATTGTGCTTTCGGAAACGAAGCGGCTTTCGCGCCTTGTAAACGAGCTTCTCCTTGTAGCGCGCATGGAAGAGGGTCTTTCCCTAAAGCGCACCACATTTGACATGAACGAGGCGGTACGCGTTGCCATTTTGCGGTTTGAATCGGCCTTTTCGGGGCGAAATCTCTCGGTGGATATCGAGTTTGATGCGGAAACCTGCCCCGTGTATGCCGACAAGGACGCGATTGACCGCGTGCTCACAAACCTCTTTGATAACGCCGTGAAATTTAACCGCGAGGGCGGATATGTGCGCGTACATGTGTCGGCTGGTGATTCGCCCACCGTTACGGTGGAAAATGCAGGCGAGGGCATTTCGGAAGAAGACCTTCGCATGATTTGGGATAAATTTTATAAGACGGACACAAGCCGCAGTCTTGACAAGACGGGCGTGGGCCTTGGCCTCTATCTTGTGAAAAACATCATCGCCGCACACGGCGGCCGCATTACAGCGGAAAGCCGAGAGGGAGAATACACGCGGTTTGTATTTACGCTCAGTAAAAAATAATTTTATTTCACAAGAAATTCATAGTTTGCTCATAATTTTACGATACACTTAAGATATACTCAAAACGCATAAGGAGTGAATGCTATGCAGGAATTTAATCAGTTCGAGTGGCACAGCGAGGAAAACAACGTGGTGCAGGAAGTGACGCCCGCGCGGGAGAAAAAGAGCCGCACATGGCTCGTGGCTCTTGTAAGCGCCATTGTGGGCGCACTGGTGGCTTCCTTCACGCTTCCCATTACTTCTTCGCTCATCGGCAAAAAAGGCGCCGCCTTCGCATTTCCCGAAACGGCGAAACAGAATCTTCCCATCGAACAGGTCACGTATAACCCCGAAAACCGAACGGAGCTTTCAAACGTACAAATCGGCAAGATGGTGGGCCCTGCGGTGGTAGGCATTTCCACCGTGGTACAAACCCAGTCCTACTCCTTTTTCGGGTACAGCACGCCCGCGGAAGGCACAGGGAACGGCAGCGGCATTATCCTGACGAGTGACGGCTATATTGTCACAAACAATCACGTCATAAACGGGGCCAAAAGCATCAAGGTTATTTTAAATAACCAAAAGGAATATGACGCACGCATCATCGGGTCTGACGCCAAAACCGATTTAGCCGTTATCAAAATCGATGCAAAGGATCTCCCCACCGCCGTCATTGGCGACTCTGACCTTTTAGAGGCCGGCGAACGCTGTGTGGCGATTGGTAATCCCTTGGGGCAGGAGCTCGCAGGGTCTTTAACCCATGGCATTATAAGCGCCCTCGGCCGCACGCTTACGGTAGATAACGTAACGTACACGCTTATCCAGACCGATGCCGCCATAAACCCCGGCAACTCAGGCGGTGCGCTTGTGAATGCTTACGGCGAGGTTATCGGCATCAACACCGTAAAGGTAAGCTCGGCAGACGTGGAAGGCCTTGGGTTTGCCATCCCCATGAACAACGCAAAGCCTGTTATCGAAGACCTTATAAACCACGGCTATGTAAAGGGACGGCCGCAGATTGGCGTAACGCTCATTTACGTTACGGAGGAAGAGGCGCGCTATTATAACATTCCCTCGGCAGGTCTTTTTGTAAATGATGTATCGAGCGGCAGCGGCGCGGCCGAGGCCGGCATAGAAAAGGGTGACGTAATTTTAAAGTGCAACGGCGAGAAAGTACGCTCTTCGGAGGAAATTAACGCCATTCGTGACAAGTACCGCGCAGGCGATACGATAACCCTCACCGTAAACCGCGATGGTTCCATTATGGATATTAAAGTGACCTTGCACGAGGAAAAACCCACTTTCGCACAGTAGGAAAATAAAGAGAGGCGTTCTTCGCCTCTCTTTTTGTACAAAAGCCTTGCAAACTTTCTTAGGCTTTGTTATAATGTAGATATACCACTTTTTGGAAAGGAAGGTTACTACTATGGATGAAAATAAAATGCCGGAAATTGCAAACGGCGTAAAAATTTCGGATGATGTTGTGCAGATTATTGCAGGCATTGCCGCAGGCGAGGTGGAGGGGGTCCATGCGCTCGGAAACTCCATTGCCGGTGGCATTGCAGAATTTCTCGGCGGCAAGAAAACCGTATCGCGCGGCGTAAAGGTAGATATCCGCGAAACAGAGGTTACCATTGACGTGCACGTGGTGGTGCAGTATGGCGTACGCATTCCCGATGTTGCGTGGAACATTCAGGAAAAGGTAAAGGACGCTGTGGAAACGATGACGGGCCTTACGGTTTTGAAAGTGAATATTCACATTGACGGCATCAGCATGGAAAAGGAAGCAGCGGCCGAGAGCGAGGCAGACGCCGAGTAAAGGAGTATGGAACAAATGAAAAAGTTTTTGAAAGAATTTAAAGAATTTGCAATGCGCGGCAACGTCATTGATCTTGCCGTCGGTGTCATTATCGGCGGTGCTTTCAAGGGCATTGTGGACTCTCTTGTAAACGACATAGTCTCCCCCTTAATCGGCCTTGTGGCGAAAAAGGATTTCTCCGCCCTCGTGTTTTCCGTTTTGGGCGTGGAGGTGCACTACGGCGCCTTTATCACAGCCGTTATTAACTTTGTGATTATGGCGTTTGTCATCTTCCTCTTTGTAAAGCTTATGAATTCGCTTTCGGCGCTCGGCAAAAAGGAAGAAGCCGTTGTGGAAGCGGTCACCACGAAAACCTGCCCCTTCTGCAAGAGCGAAATTGCAATCGACGCAACGCGCTGCGCCCATTGCACATCTTCTTTGGAGGAATAGAATATGATCCCCTTATATACGTGTGAAGAAATGCGCACGGCGGAAAGGGACGTTATCGCGGCCGGTATCCCCGGCCGCGTTCTTATGGAAAACGCCGCCTCCGCCGCATGGCGTATCCTACAAAAAGAAAGCCCTGCCGAGGTTCTCGTATTCTGCGGCAGCGGTAACTGCGCGGGTGACGGGTTTGCCCTCTCGCGCCGCCTTTTCATAAGCGGCACGAAAACAAAAATTATTTTGGTGGGCGACACTTCCCGTCTCTCTTCGGATGCCGCCGAAAACCTTGCCGCGGCAAAAAAACTTGGCGTGCCGATTTTGGACTTTGACGAAATTTGCGAGGAGAGGCCGCAAAAAGGAACGTATATTGCCGACGCTATTTTGGGCATCGGCCTAAGCCGCGAGGTTTCAGGAAAATTCCGCGCGGCTATCGAATATATAAACGATTCCGGCTGTGACGTCCTCTCCCTCGATCTGCCGAGCGGCATATCGGGCGACACAGGCCGCGTTTTTGGGTGCGCGGTGCGCGCGACGAAAACGATAACCTTCGGTCTTCGAAAGCTCGGCCTTTATTCTCCGCTCGCGGCCGATTTTACGGGCGAAATTCTGTTTGACGATATTTCGATTCCCGCGCCCGAAAGCACGCGGCGGTTCCTGCTGGGAAAGAAAGACATTGCGCTTCCCCGCGCCTCGCGCGCGGCGCACAAAGGCGTAAACGGGCATGCGGTCATCCTGGGCGGGAGCGTGGGCATGGCAGGCGCCCCCACCTTGGCGGCGGAAAGCGCGGAGATAGGCGGCGCGGGTCTTGTAACGGTACAAGCGCCCGAGGCACTTTTACCCATTTTAATGCGGCGGCTTACGGGGGCGATGTGCGCGCCTTTTTCCGCCCCTCTCCCTGAAAAAACGAATGCCGTTTTGATAGGGCCCGGTCTTGGCCGGGAGGAGACGCGCGCCGAAATACTAGAAAAGGGAATTTTGGAAGCACGCGGCACGCTGATTTTGGATGCGGACGGCCTTTACCATCTCGCAGGCGACCTTTCGCTTTTGCAAAAAGCCACTTGTCCCGTCATTCTTACGCCCCACATGGGCGAAATGGCGAGACTTTGCGGCCTTTCTGCGGCGGAAATTACGGAAAACCGCGTAGAGGTTGCGGAGCGCTTTGCCAAGGAGCACGGTGTGACCGTTGTCCTCAAAGGTGCGTACACGGTTGTAGCAGAGCCCGAAGGTAAAACATATATTAATATGACAGGCAATGCAGGCATGGCAAAGGGCGGCAGCGGCGATATTCTGGCCGGCCTTATCACCGGCCTCGCGGCTTCGGGCGTTCCCCATGCGGCCGCCGCGGCCGTATTTCTGCACGGACTTGCAGGCGACTTGGCCGCCCAAACACTCGGCGAGCGCGCCATGCGCGCCTCTTCCTTAGTAAAATTTCTTCCCAAAGCAATAAAATGTATGTAATGCCCTTTTTTTGCACAGAATAGTAGCGTAACCAAAATTCCATGGCAGAAATTACATTTGACTTTGTCTTTCGGAAGCCGTATACTATGTATAGATGCATGCAAACAAAGTTTTTTGGGGATGCCCCCGAAAACGGGAATGGAGGCTTGGTTACATTGGCAGAACACAAAAAAATATTAGTCAGCCTGCCCAAAGCATTCCTCGAGGAAATTGACGCGTTTGTACATGCGGAAGACATGTGCCGAAGTGAATTTATCCGTAGGGCTATGCAGTTCTATCTGAAAGAGCGACAAAAAGAAAAAATTCGCCGCCAGATGGAACAGGGCTACCGCGAAATGGGTGAGATCAATCTGGAAATTGCCTGCGCCTGTTTCCACGCTGATACCGAAACTACGCTAAGGTATGAGGAGAATTTAGGGTGATTGTAAAAAGAGGCGAAATTTATTACGCGGATTTAAGTCCCGTAATCGGTTCGGAGCAGGGCGGTGTGCGGCCCGTTTTGGTCGTACAAAACGACGTTGGCAACCGCTACAGCCCCACCGTAATAGCCGCAGCAATTACAAGCCAGATAAACAAGGCGAAGATGCCTACACACATTGAAATTGATGCGCGGGAATACGGACTCTCCCGCGATTCCGTGGTGCTTCTCGAGCAGGTGCGGACCATTGACAAAAAAAGATTAAAAGAAAAAATAGGACATCTGGATGACCGAATGATGCAGAGCGTAAATACGGCGCTTGAAATCAGCTTCGGCCTTTCCGGAATTTGAGGAAACTTACAAATGACAACAATATTCGGATATACTCTGCGATTTTTAAGACAGCGTAAAAACGTAACGCTCGCGGCGCTATCGGAAGCGGTGGGGCTCGGCGTCACCACGCTCGAAAATATAGAAAGCGGTTACATATTGCCGCCCGCCGCGGCAGAGGAGAAACTTGCCGCCTATTTCGGTGTAACCGTCTCCTATATGAACGGGACCGCAGAGATGGTCGTGCCCCCTTGTGCCGTGGATGGCGAGGAAGCACACACACCGCAGCGGTATGTGCGCCTTCGCCCGATTACACTCGGGCGCGAGGGGAATGGAAAAGAAGTGCGCGGACATACCGAGGCGGCCGATGTTATTTTGCCGCTTCCTCAAAGTGACCGAAGCACCTATATTGCCGTGCAGGTCACCGATAATTCCATGATGCGCTACCGCGCCGAGGCAGGCGACATTCTCGTTGTTCGGGAAGACGTGCACAAAATCAGAAATGGTGATTTGGTACTTCTTTTGGCAGACAGCGGCCACACGCTCCTTCGCAGATATTTCCGCGAGGACGGGGACGTGATTTTAAAAAGTGATGACGATGACCTTCTGCCCCCGATTCGCCTGTACGAATGCGACGAAACGTATCGGCTGATCGGCACGGTGATTCGCATTATCATCGAAGTGGACGCCGCCTTTTTGAAAAGACGCGCCCAGAATCCGCCGCTAAATCCCGAAGAAATTCTGCCGCCGCGAATAGAAAGCCTCAAAGGCTCGGGCGGCATTGCGGAGTATATGCACGAATACACCTTTTAGTAGAGGGGATGTAAAAAAAGCGCAGATCGCAAAAAGGCAAGGGAAGAATATTTTTGGCCTTTGTGCTATAATAAAGAAAGTTCAAACGGGCAGGGACTCTCCAAAATGGAGAGTCCCTTTGACTATATGCCTTTTTGCTAGAACAAAACTCCACCGCTCGTAGTACGCATGTACAACTTCGGGCGGAGTTTTGCCCTTCTGCATCTTTTTTTCCTATCCCCAAAAAACCTAAAAACATTCCATCCGCACACACCCTGACGGGCGCTTTGCCGAAACGGGCCGCCGACTCGAAGGAAGACGGCGCAAAGCGTGCGGCGGCTTACCTGAGATAGCCGAGGAAGACTTTTCAAAGAAAAGGCTTTCGAGCGAAAAGGCGGCAAAAGGCGAGAGCCTTTTAGTGAAGGGCGCCCTGTGGGGGTGTGGGGTGTCACATAACACCCCGCAAAAAAAGCTCGCCAAAAGCAAGACCTGCGACGCCGCGTGGAAAAAGGCATACTAAAAGGGACTCTCCAAAATGGAGAGTCCCTACCCGTGCCTTTTTTACGTCCCTTACGCCATGAAGGGTTTGAGTTCTGCCATGATTTCGTCAGGCGCGTCGGTGTGTACCTCTACGCGAATCGGCTTGCCGAGGTCAAGGCTGAAGATGCCCATGATAGACTTTGCGTCTACCACGTATCTGCCGGAAATCAAGTCAACCTCAAAATCGTAGCGGTTGACAACATTTACAAAATTCTTTACATCCACGATGGAGCTGAGTACAACATCAAAAGCTTTCATGGAAATTCCTCCTTTCTTTTCTTCTTTCATTATACCGAAATTTGGAAAAAAGTCAAGCTTTTTTTTACGCCTCCTCGCAGGTTTCTATTTTAACAACGGAAATTTCGTAGGCCGTTTTCGTCATATACTCCTCCTCGGAAACGCGCTTTCTGTATTCGCGCGACTGAATACGCCCCGAAAGGCGCACCTTATCGCCCACCGCGAGGCTTCGCGAAAAGCGGGCGTTTCGTCCCCAGGCAATACAGGGGATGTAGTCCGATTTGTTATACGAGCGGTTCACCGCAAGCAGCATATCCGAAATCTCACGGCCAAAGGGCGTATGGCGATATACAGGCGGCTTGCAGATAAAGCCCACGAGCACAATCTCATTCGGCGGTACCTCACTTTCCCCTTCTGTAAAGTGCAGTTCTCGCGCAAAAAGCGTGAGCATTAAGCGATTGCCTTCGTCGCTGTAATTGTTATAGGAACGAAACTGCCCCAGTATCTCCACTTTTTTTCCGGGAACGAGGAGGGTGGGGTCGCAAAGCCGCTCCGAAGCGGTGACGGGAATACTGTCCTTCGCCTCGGAAAGGCGCGGCACGCATACATGGAACGTATAAAAGCCTTCCCCGTATACACTGTGGCTAAAAACTGCCTCATCCTCAATAATACCCGAAATAATTGCTGTGTTTGTTTCCATCATGGTTTCTCCTTCCAATTCGTATCTCTCCTTACAAGTTAATTTATGCGGCATGCTCTGGAAATATTTTCCATTCTTTTCATAGTATACCAGAAATTGGAAATAAAAGCAAGTGGAATTTACAATTTCTGGAAAAAATTTGTAAATCTTTGGGAGAGGCCTGCGCAAAATGCCGTGTTTTTGCGCCATGTACATATTCTCTCGCGCGGCGGCATATATATTTTGCACATGGCACACAATTTGTGCACACTTTATACTGGGAGGTGCCCGTATGCGACGAGGACTATGTCTTTTTCTATTCACGGGCCTTTTTGTCCTTTTGGCCTTTTTGAAGGCGCCCGTCTCTCCGGAGGCGACATGCGACGCCGTGCTCTCGGATATGGGGCTTATGCGGGCGGGGCCTTTCTCGAAGGAAGAAATTATTTTGCCACGCGAGACGGACAGCACATGGCGCGCGTATCTCGCGCTCCAAACGGAAAACGGTTTTCCGCTCGCCGCCTACGCGGGGAAAACAGTTTGGCACCTTTCCTGTCCCATACAAAACCACCCCGAGGGCGAGGGCGTATATGCGAATTTCTACCTTCAGGACGGGCAGCTTCTCGGCGGCGATATTCTTTCGCCGCGCCTTGACGGATTCCTCTCTCCTCTCCCTCGCACCGATTGACAAATCTCGCCGCAAATTATGCAAAAGTTACAAAAAAACAGGGGGAATTTGTGTAACTTACCACTTCCAAACCCCCGAAAAATATGCTATACTATCTAACAGAGAAAACAAAGGGTGTTCTATGCCCGTTTATTAAAGAAAGGAAAGTGCAAATATGGCAAGTTTAAGTCTCAAAGGCGTTTACAAGCGCTATGCCGGCGGTGTTACGGCTGTAAGTGATGTAAACCTCGAAATCGCTGATAAGGAGTTTTTAATTCTGGTTGGTCCTTCCGGTTGCGGTAAAACCACTACCCTCCGTATGATTGCAGGTCTGGAAGAAATCTCTGAAGGCGAAGTTTACATTGGCGACACACTCGTAAACGAAGTTATGCCGAAAGACAGAGACATCGCAATGGTTTTCCAGAACTATGCTCTGTATCCGCACATGTCGGTTTTTGAGAATATGGCATTTGGTCTGCGTCTCCGCAAGACCCCGAAGGATGAAATCAACAGACGTGTACATGAAGCCGCTCGCATTCTCGATATCGAGCATCTTCTCGACAGAAAGCCGAGAGCTTTGTCCGGCGGTCAGCGTCAGAGAGTTGCGCTCGGTCGTGCTATCGTTCGTGAACCGAAGGTCTTCCTTATGGACGAACCGCTTTCGAACCTCGACGCAAAGCTCCGTGTGCAGATGCGTTCCGAAATTGGTAAGCTCCACAGAAGACTGGCTACCACCTTCATTTACGTAACGCATGACCAGACAGAAGCTATGACAATGGGTACACGTATCGTTGTTATGAAGGATGGTTTCGTACAGCAGGTTGCCACACCGCAGGAGCTCTACGATACACCGGCTAACATGTTCGTTGCAGGCTTCATCGGCAGCCCGCAGATGAACTTCTTCGATGCAGTTCTGAATAAAGAAGGCGAAGCTGTAACGCTCACCTTCGGCGGCTCCAAGATTACACTTCCCGAAGGCAAGGCCAAGGCTCTTGCAGGTAAGGAAGAATACTTCGGCAAGACGGTTGTTGTGGGTATCCGTCCCGAAGCCATCTATGATGACGAAGCACACATCGCCGCCATGGGCGACAGCCTCGTTTCTGCCCGTGTTGACAACACAGAAATGATGGGTGCTGAAACATATCTGTACCTCCTTGTGGAAGGCAACATGATTGTTGCTCGCGTAAACCGCCGCTCCACAGCGGAAATCGACCAGGAAATCAAGGTTGCATACGATGCAAACAAGATTCACCTCTTCGACAAGGAAACAGAACTTACCATTCTGAACTAATTGGACTTTTAGAAAGCCTGCGACATGTCGCAGGCTTTTTGTATTGTGTTTTCACGCTTTTAGGATACCCATAAGGGCGCGCATAGCAAAAAACCGCCCTTCCCGTTTGCACTATACTACTATATGACCCCGAAAAGCCTAAAAACATCCCATCCGTACACGCCCTGACGGGCGCTTTGCCGAAACGGGCCGCCGACTCGAAGGAAGACGGCGCAAAGCGTGCGGCGGCTTACCTGAGATAGCCGAGGAAGACTTTTCAAAGAAAA
>JAZNJV010000039.1:0-2514 GCA_045578225.1 Clostridia bacterium
AAGTCTACATCTTATCGTAACGGTGCCGATATTTTTGGCGCGAGAAAAGAAGCTCATGCCTGTCGAAATTCAGCTTCGCACCATTGCGATGGATTTTTGGGCAAGCCTTGAGCATCAGCTCCGGTATAAAAAGGACTTTGCGTTTTCTGAAGAAATGGCAAAGGAACTGAAAGCGTGTGCGGATATGAGCGCCGAGCTTGACAATCGCATGGATCAGCTTCGAAGCCGCGTGCGGGTGTGAGAGCACCTTGACAAAACGGGTGAAATTCGGTATAATACTGGAGAATTTCTGAAAGTGAGGAACGAAAATGGAAGAGAAGAAAGGTTTGTTTTCTAAGTTCCGCATGGGACTTGCCAAGACGCGAGAATCCATTGCGGCGCATGTAGATACGGTTTTTAAAGCCTTTGTCAAAGTGGACGAGGCGCTTTTTGAAGAACTCGAGGATGCCTTAGTGCTTGCGGATATGGGCGCGGAAACGGCCATGGAGATTACGGATGAACTTCGGGAGCGCGTGAAGGAAAAACGCATTACGGAAGGAAGTCTTGTAAAAAAAGAACTTGCCGCGCTTCTTGCTGAGAAAATTGGAAGCGAGGAAGAGGGGCTTTTGCTTTCCGGAAAGCCTGCTGTTATATTTGTAATTGGCGTTAACGGCGTAGGTAAAACAACCACTATCGGGAAACTTGCCGCAAGGCTTAAAAAAGAAGGCAAGCACGTAGTTTTGGCGGCGGCGGATACATTTCGCGCAGCGGCCATTCAGCAGCTTGAAGTGTGGGCGGAGCGCGTAGACGCGGATATCGTAAAGGGAAGCGAGGGGGCAGACCCGTCCTCGGTTTTATACGATGCCTGCACGTCTGCACGCACAAAGGGGGCAGATGTTTTAATTTGTGATACAGCAGGACGTCTGCACAATAAGAAAAATCTCATGGATGAGCTTGGAAAAATGTACCGCGTCATTGACAAGGAACTTCCGGGCGCTTCCAAGGAATGTCTTCTTGTTTTAGATTCTACCACAGGGCAAAACGCTGTAAGCCAAGCAGAGCTTTTCTCGAAAGCGGTGCCGATTACGGGTCTCGTTTTAACAAAGCTTGACGGAACGGCCAAAGGCGGCATTGTGCTTTCTATCCGTGCAAAACTCGGCGTACCTGTAAAGTTTATCGGCATCGGGGAAGAAGTGGAAGATCTCCAGCCGTTTTCGCCGCGTGCCTTTGCGGCCGCACTTTTTGATTTCGAGGAAGAGGGATAAAACTGTATCGGGGAAATGTGCGAAAAAGCAGAGAAATTTTAACTTTTTTTCAAAAATAGCTTGACAAAATCTGCCGTTTTGTCTATACTAATATGGTATCCTTGCTCCGAAAGGGGCCAAAGACCAAAAGGAGGTGTAATAAATGGCAGAAATGATGCAAAAGTACGAAACGATTTTTGTCCTGGATGCTGCTCTTTCTGAAGAAGAAACCACAGCGCTGCAGGAAAAGTTCACCGCACTTATTGCAGGTGCCGGCGAAGTGGAGAACGTAGATGTATGGGGAAAGAGACGTCTTGCATACCCCATCAACTACAAAACAGAAGGTTACTATGTTCTCGTAAACTTCAAGGCTCCCGCAGAGTTCCCGCGTGAGCTCGACCGTGTTTACGGCATTACAGAAGGCGTTCTTCGCACAATTATCGTACGTCGCGACGAAGAGTAAGGGAGGGTTTTGGTATGCTGAATAAAGCAATTTTAGTCGGTCGACTGACCAAGGACCCAGAACTGCGTTCCACCGCAAGCGGTGTATCTGTAGTTTCCTTCACTGTGGCCGTAACGAGAAGTTACGCACGCCAAGGGGAAGAACGGCAAACCGATTTCATCAATTGTGTAGCATTTCGCAACACGGCAGATTTTATCTCCCGTTATTTTGCAAAGGGCAACATGATTGGGGTAGACGGTTCCATTCAGACCCGTACCTGGGATGACCAGGAAGGTAAGCGTCATTGGGTAACGGAAGTTATCGTAAATGAAGCGCATTTTGTGGAGAGCAAGAAGGATAGTGCACCGAGTGGTGCAGGATTTTCCGGCGGCGGTGCAGAACTCCCGATGGAGTTTGGCCCTGATGCTACGGATGACGACTTGCCCTTCTAAACAATAACGGAAAGGAGTAAAAACCATGGACAAAGAAAGAAGCGAAAGACCCTACCGCAGCCGCAAGGCCAAGAAGAAGGTCTGCATTTTCTGTGCTGATAAGGTAGAACATATTGATTATAAAGATGTTGCCCGTCTGCGCCGTTTCATTTCCGACAGAGGTAAGATTTTACCCCGTCGTATGACCGGTACATGCGCAAAGCATCAGCGCCAGCTCACAACGGAAATTAAGCGTGCAAGACATATTGCACTTCTTCCGTACACTGCTGAATAAAACGATTCATGCCCCGCAAATTCTTGCGGGGCATCTTACGGCCCGGTAGTTCAGTTGGTTAGAACGCCAGCCTGTCACGCTGGAGGTCGTGGGTTCGAGCCCCATCCGGGTCGCCAAAAATCC
>JAZNJV010000040.1:0-10247 GCA_045578225.1 Clostridia bacterium
GTTACGTCCACCGAAGCCGGCGGTATTACCCAGCACATCGGTGCTTACAGCGTACACATTGGCGACCGTCGCATCACATTCCTCGACACCCCCGGTCACGAAGCCTTTACGGCTATGCGTGCCCGCGGTGCACAGGTTACAGACGTTGCCATTATTGTGGTAGCGGCAGACGACGGCATTATGCCCCAGACCATAGAAGCCCTGGACCATGCAAAGGCAGCAGGCGTGTCTATCATTATTGCCATTAACAAAATTGACAGAGAAAATGCAAACCCCGACAGAGTTATGCAGGAGCTTACGGAATACGGTCTCATCCCCGAAGCTTGGGGTGGTGACACGATTTGTGTACCGATTTCCGCAAAGCAGCATCAGAATATTGATACCCTTCTCGAAATGGTAATTCTCGTTGCCGATATGAAGGAGCTTCGCGCAAATCCCGACCGTCTTGCCCGCGGTACCGTTATCGAAGCGCGCCTTGACAAGGGCCGCGGTCCGGTTGCCACCGTGCTTGTACAAAACGGTACGCTTCGCACAGGCGATACGATTGTTTCCGGCACCTCTATGGGCCGCGTTCGCGTTATGCTCGATGATAAGGGCAATCGTCTTAAAGAAGCAGGCCCGTCTACGCCGGTTGAAATCACGGGTATGAACGAGGTTTGCGAGGGTGGCGATTTGTTCTATGCCGTAAAGGACGAAAAAATGGCAAAGAACGTGGTGGAAGCACGCCGCCAAAAAGCACAGGACGCACACAGACAGTCCACAAGCATTGTTTCCCTCGAAGACTTGTTCAGCCAGATTCAGGAAGGCAATGTAAAGGATTTAAATATTATTGTAAAGGCAGACGTACGCGGCTCGGTAGAAGCGGTTACGCAGTCGCTTGAAAAAATCTCGAACGAAGAAGTGCGCGTACGCGTAATCCACGGCGCCGTAGGTGCCATTACGGAATCGGATGTAATGCTTGCCACGGCTTCGAACGCCATTATCGTTGGCTTCAACGTCCGTCCCGCCTCGGGTGCGAGAAGCGCCGCTGCGGTGCACAAGGTCGATATGCGTATGTACCGCGTTATCTATCAGGCTATTGAGGAAATCGAAGCCGCTATGAAGGGTATGCTCGCACCGGAATACAAGGAAGTTACGATTGGTCACGCAGAAATCCGCCAGACGTTTAAGGTCAGCGGCGTCGGTACGATTGCAGGCTGCTACGTGCAGGATGGTAAAATCCAGCGCGGCTGCGCCGTTCGTATTGTACGTGACGGTATCGTTATCCACGAAGGTGACCTTGCAACACTTCGCCGCTTTAAGGACGATGTGAAGGAAGTAGCCTCCGGCTATGAATGCGGTATGAGCTTTGAAAAGTTTAATGATATTAAAGAGGGCGATATTGTAGAATGCTCCATTATGGAGGAAGTCGCCAGATAGGAGGCGCCTATGGCGGGATACAGACAAAATCGCATAGATGAAGAAGTCAGACGGGAGCTTGGCGCGGTCATCCGCACCTTAAAAGACCCCCGCATGGCGGATATTGTAAGCGTTGTGCAGGTGGAGGTAACACGCGACCTTCGCTACGCTACAGCCTATATAAGCGTTATGGGCAGTGAGGAGGAAGAAAAAAACACACTGCTCGCGCTGAAAGCCGCGGCCGGCTTTGTCCGCCGCGAAATCGGAAACCGTTTAAAACTGCGTGCCGTGCCGGAATTTATTTTCAAGGCAGACCATTCCATCGCCTACGGCGCGCATATCAATCAGGTTTTAAAAGACGTAATGGGAAATGCAGAAAAGAGTGAGGAAACAGAATGAAAGCACTACTGAAAGCACTGACAGACGCGAAAAACGTAGTCATTTTGCCCCATAAGAGTGCGGACGGCGATGCCTTGGCATCCTCCGCGGCACTCGGCAAGCTTTTAGAGACGTACGGCATTTCCTATACTATTTATACGGAAGAACCGCCGCGGGAGGACCTTTTCTTCCTTGGCGACGGGTTCACCGTGTACGAAGGCGGCGAAGAAGCGTTTGATACGGCTATTTCCGTAGACTCGGGCGATATTTTCCGCCTTGGAAGCCGCGCTCCGCTTTTTGAAAACGCACGTACAGGGCTCGTAATTGACCATCATGCCACGAATGAAGGGTTTGGCGACATTGCCGTAATTGACCCTGCGGCCGCGGCCACGGCAGAGCTTGTGGCGGCACTCTTTGTAGAGGCAGGCGTTTCTTTGGAGAAGGCGGCCACGATTCTCTACACAGGTCTTGTGACCGATACGGGCGGTTTTCGCTATTCTAACACCACCGCTAAAACACATCGCCTTGCCGCAACCCTTTTAGAGGCTGGCGCGGAGAGCGCGAAGGTATGCCACGCGGTGTTTGAACAAAATTCGATAGAAAAAATTCGCCTCGAGGCGGCCGTGATGGGCGCGATGACGCTTACACATGACGGGAGAACGGCCCTTGCCGCCGTTTCGGAAGACCTTATCCGTTCTTTTGGCGCCACAGATGAAGATACGTCGAATCTCTCGGGCCTTCTTCGCACCGTGCGCGGCGTCGAGGTAGGCGTACTCCTTCGGGAGAAGGACGGCGAAATTAAAATTTCCATGCGTACCAATCAGTATATAGATGCGGCAGCGTTTTGCAAAGCGCTCGGCGGCGGCGGGCACGCCCGTGCGGCCGGTGCCACAGTGCACGGTACGCTTTCCGAGTGGCAAGAAAAAATTATAGAGAAATTAGGGGAGGCCTATGGACGGCATAGTTAATATCTGGAAGCCGACGGGGCTTACGAGCCACGATGTGGTCTCGCGCGTAAGACGCGCTACCGGTACGCGCCGCGTAGGCCATACCGGCACGCTTGACCCCATGGCCGAAGGCGTTTTGCCGATTTGTATCGGCAAAGCCACACACGCGGTAGACTTTGTGGTGGCGGCCAGAAAGACATATCTCGCCACGCTTTGCCTTGGCAAAACAACTACCACCGAGGACAGTACCGGTGAAATCCTCGAAGAGAAACCGGTCACATGCAGCGAAGAAGAAATTTTGGCGGCGATGGCGTCTTTTGTGGGCGTCTGTCATCAAATTCCGCCTATGTATTCCGCGGTGCATCATGAAGGAAGGCGCCTTTACGATTTGGCGCGGCAGGGCATCGTGGTAGAAAGAAAACCGCGCGAGGTTTCGTTTTTTAGTATTTCCCCTGTGGAAATTGCGGCGCCGCATGTCACTTTTTTGGTGGAATGCTCAAAAGGCGCGTATATCCGCACGCTTTGTAAGGATATTGGCGAGAAAATCGGGTGTGGCGCGCATATGACGGCACTCGCACGTACAGAGTGCGGCGCATTTACAAAGGAAAATTCCGTTTTACTGTCGGATTTTGAAGAAGCGCCCGCATCCCATATTTTAGATACGGCCACCGTGTTTTCGCACCTTCCGAAGGTGACAGTCAATGCGGAGGACGAAAAACGTATCCGAAACGGTGCGGTGATTTTAAATCCCTATAAAACAGAAGGGGAATATGCCGTCTTTTCCGAAAGCGGCGCACTTCTTTGCGTTTCCCGCGGCATTCAAAAAGGGGAGACGCATCTTCTAAAAATGATTACAAGTTTCTACTAATATAAAGGAGAGCAGTATGGGCACAGCCATTGCCCTCGGCAATTTTGACGGGGTACATAAAGCACATGCAAAGCTTTTAGAGAATATGACGGCATACGCCGCGCGCCATGCCCTTGAAAGTGTGGTATATCTTTTCTCACCGCATCCGCGCACGCTGTTTTTTCCTGACGCACCGCCCGCGCTTTTGATGACAACGGAGATGAAAGCACGAAGACTTCGCGAGGCAGGGGCAGACCGCGTGTTTCTTGAGGAGCGCGGCATGGAAATTCTCTCGCTTTCACCCGAAGCCTTTGTAGATAGAATTTTGGTGGGCGAGCTTGGTGCTCGGTATGTCGTGGCCGGCTTTAATTACCGGTTTGGGAAAAACGCAGAAGGCGATGCCGAGCTTCTTGTAAAGCTCTGCCGCGCGCGCGGCATCGAATGCGAGATACTCGAAAGTGTGGAGTTTGAAGGAGAGCCTCTTTCTAGTACACGCCTTCGCGCATTTCTCGAAGAAGGGGATGTCGCAAGCATCCGGCGCGCAAGCTTTGCACCATACACAGTTTGCGGCACCGTGCAAGAAGGGAAGAAGCTCGGGAGAATCTTAGGGTTTCCTACCTTAAATATAGAAATCCCGAAAGAGTTACTCTTGCCGCGGCGGGGTGTATATATAAGCCGCACGCGCGTTTTGGGGAAGGAATATCAAAGCATTACAAATATCGGGCAAAACCCGACGGTGGAAAAAGCAATGCCGAGAGCGGAGAGCCATCTTTTAGATTTTTCGGGCGAGGTTTACGGAGAATACGCCGAAATCGCGCTTTTGGAATTTATACGGCCGGAGAAAAAGTTTTCGAGTATAGAGGAACTGGGGGCACAAATCCGGCAAGACAAAGAAAAAGCAAGACAATTTTTTGAAAGGAAGGATCACTATGCAGCGGACACTTATTAAAACACTTTGCAAAGAAAACAAAACGCTTTCCGAGGTCGTGATTGCAGGCTGGGCAAGGAGCATTCGCGTATCGAAGAATTTCGGCTTCATCTCTTTAAATGACGGAAGCTGTTTTGAAACGGTGCAGATTGTGTTTGATGAAAATACAGAAGGATTCGAGCTCGCAACGAAGCTCAACGTAGGCGCGGCCATACAGGTACGCGGCCGCGTAATCCAAACGCCGGACGCAAAGCAGCCCTTTGAAGTGCATGCAGACGCCGTTATTTTGGAAGGCGCTTCCGCACCGGAGTACCCGCTTCAGAAAAAGCGTCACAGCTTCGAGTATCTCCGCACAATTGCACATCTTCGTCCCCGTACGAATACATTTTCCGCCGTTTTCCGCATCCGCTCGCTTTGCGCGTATGCGATCCATAAATTTTTCCAGGAAAATGACTTTGTGTATGTGCACACGCCGATTATCACGGGGAGCGACTGTGAGGGTGCAGGCGAAATGTTCCGCGTAACTACCATGGCACCTGGGGAAACTGATTTTGCAAACGATTTCTTTGGAAAGCAAACGTCGCTTACAGTAAGCGGTCAGCTTAATGCCGAGGCACTTGCTCTTGCATACGGTAAGGTATACACCTTCGGGCCTACCTTCCGCGCAGAAAACTCCAACACGCCGCGCCACGCCGCAGAGTTTTGGATGATTGAGCCGGAAATCGCCTTTGCCGAGCTTGCCGATGATATGGAGCTTGCAGAAGCGATGGTAAAGTACATTATTAAATATGTACTCGAAAATGCACCGGCAGACCTTCAGTTCTTAAACCAGTTTGTGGATAAGGATCTTATTGCACGTCTCGAATCTGTGGCAAACGCTTCGTTTGCACATGTGACCTATACGGAAGCGATTGCGCTTCTCGAAAAGGCAGAAGAAGATTTCAACTACCCGGTATACTGGGGGGCAGACCTGCAGACAGAACACGAACGCTACCTTTCCGAAAAGGTATTCGGCCGTCCTGTATTCGTTACGGATTACCCGAAGGAAATCAAAGCCTTCTACATGCGCCAGAATGATGACGGCAAAACCGTTGCCGCAATGGACCTTCTCGTGCCGGGTGTAGGCGAGCTCATCGGCGGCAGCCAAAGAGAAGAACGCCCCGAACGCCTTGCCGCTCGTATCCGCGAAATGGGCATGACGGAGGAAGACTACAGCTGGTACATGGATCTTCGCCGCTTCGGTGGTGCCAAGCATGCAGGCTTTGGTCTTGGTTTTGAACGTATGGTTATGTACGTAACCGGCATGAGCAATATTCGTGACGTGTTGCTCTTCCCGCGTACGGTAGGTACAGCAGAGTTCTAAGGAGAAAAAGCATGCAAAATATATTTACGGTTTTCCTGCCGGCGGCGATTGTCCTGTTCGCGTTTGTAAAGGGCGGCATCCTGTGGGGTGTGGTGGCACTTCTTTTGTACACGCTCGGCACCATACTTGTAAAACTACCGGATATATGGATGATTCAAGGCTCCAAAAAGTATGCCGCAGACCCGAAAAAGGGCCTCGGCTATATGGAAAAAGCGTTTCGCACGGGTCATCTTCGCGTCGAGTACATTTTGTATTATGGCTTCATGCTCTTAAAGTCCGGCGACACGGAAGGGGCAGAACGCGTTTTGGACGCGGCAGCGCATAAGAAAATGACCCCCGAAACGGAAACGCGCGCGGCCGTGAATCGTTCCCTTCTGGCCTTCCAGAAGGGCGACCTTAAAAAAGCCATTTCCATTTTGGAAGTACAGCTTAAAAACGGTAAGGATAAGGCCGTGTACGGCACCCTCGGGCAGTTTTTGATTTTGGACAATCAGCTCCAGCGCGCCCTCGAAGTAAACGAAGAAGCGTACCGGTTTGACCGGTTTGATGAATCCATCACCGATAACCTCGCGCTCACCCATCGCCTTTTAGGGGACCTCGAAAAGAGTTGGGAACTTTACGAGGAGCTTACCGATAAGCGCCTCGGCATACCGGTTCCGTATTACAACGCAGGCGAAACGCTGTACGCGATGGGCAAAAAGGAAGAAGCGGTAGAGATGATGCAAAAAGCGCTTCGCTATACCTTCTCGTCGCTCGCGGTGGTGAGACCCGAGGAAATCGAGGCACGTATTGCCGAAATAGAGGAAGAATTAAAATAAATTGAGAAAAAATAAAAAAAATATTGACAAATGAGGAAAGCTATGATACAATAGCTTTACTTCTCAAAAGAAGTCTTTTTTTATGTGGGAGGTGTATATACATGAGAGTAAAAATTACTTTGGCATGCTCCGAATGCAAACAGCGTAACTACGACACCATGAAGAACAAGAAGAACACGCCGGATCGCATCGAAATGAATAAGTATTGCAGATTCTGCAAGAAGCATACCGCACACAAGGAAACAAAATAAGGTACCCTACGGAGGTATAATTAGGTATGAAAAAGTTTTTTTCTAAGATTGTCAAATTCTTCAGAGACCTCAAGGCTGAGGTTAAGAAGGTAATTTGGCCTACAAAGAAGCAGCTTATTAACAATACCGGTATTGTTATTCTTTGCATTCTGATTATCGGCGCAGGCATTTGGATTTTAGATGCTTTGTTCTCTTGGGGCTTTAAAGCTCTGATAGGATAGTTCCCGATATTTCTGAATAAGGAGGCATGCGCCCGAAGGGCGTGTGGAATAGTATGGCCGGTAATGCAAAATGGTATGTAGTCCATACATATTCGGGCTACGAAAACAAAGTAAAAGCAAATATAGAAAAAACCGTTGAAAACCGTGGAATGCAAGAGCTTTTCCAGGATATCCGCGTACCGATGGAAGAGGTAGTGGAGCAGAAGGAAAACGAGAAGAAGGTTGTTCTTCGCAAAGTATATCCAGGCTATGTTTTCATTAAAATGGTTATGACGGACGAAAGCTGGTACGTTGTGCGTAACACGCGCGGTTGTACAGGCTTTGTAGGTCCCGGCTCGAAGCCCGTGCCGCTTTCCGATGCGGAAGTGGAAGCTATGGGCGTAGAGACACAGGTGGTGAAGTTTGACTTTGAGGTGGGCGACAATGTCCGCGTGACGGACGGGCCGCTCGAAAGTTTTGTCGGCGTCATCGAAGAAATCAACATGGAAAAGCGGAAGCTTCGCGTATGCGTATCCATGTTTAGCCGCGAAACACCTGTTGAACTGGAGTTCCACCAGGTAGAAGCATTGTCATAATAAGCCTTTGGGCTTTTTATGGTGGGAGGATGTGCCGAAAGGCATGTCCGCCAGATACCACGATATTAGGAGGAAGTAAAAATGGCACAGAAAATCATGGGCTACATTAAACTGCAGATTCCCGCAGGTAAAGCTACGCCCGCACCCCCGGTTGGTCCCGCACTTGGTCAGTATGGTGTAAACATCGTACAGTTCACCAAGGAATTCAACGAGAAAACCGCAAAGGACGCAGGTCTCATCATCCCGGTTGTTATCACCGTGTATGCAGACAGGTCGTTTACGTTTATCACGAAAACGCCTCCGGCAGCAGTTCTCTTAAAGAAAGCATGTAAAATTGAGAGCGGCAGCGGCGTTCCGAACAAGACAAAGGTGGCTACTATTAAGAAGAGCCAGGTCAAGGAAATCGCCGAAATGAAGATGCCGGATTTGAATGCTGCAAGTATTGAAGCGGCTATGAGCATGATTGCAGGTACCGCTCGCAGCATGGGTATTGTTGTAGAAGAAGATTAAGTGGGAGGATTTATTCCGCGTAACCACAAGGAGGTATATTCGTGAAAAGAGGAAAGAATTATCAAGAAAGCGCAAAGCTTATCGAAAACGGCAAGCTTTACGATATTGACGAAGCTTTTGATATTGCCGTAAAAGGCGCAAAGGCAAAATTTGATGAAACGGTAGAAGCCCACATTAAGTTGGGTGTTGACTCCCGCCACGCTGACCAGCAGGTTAGAGGCGCGGTTGTTCTGCCGCATGGTACCGGTAAAAAGGTTCGCGTTCTTGTTTTCGCTAAGGGCGACAAGGTTGCAGAAGCAGAAGCTGCAGGCGCAGATTACGCAGGCGGCGAAGAACTGGTACAGAAGATTCAGAGTGAAAACTGGTTTGAGTTCGACGTAGTTGTTGCTACCCCCGACATGATGGGTCTTGTTGGCCGCATCGGTCGTGTGCTCGGTCCTAAGGGCCTCATGCCGAACCCGAAGGCAGGCACCGTAACGATGGATCTTACAAAGGCTATTGCAGATATCAAAGCCGGTAAGATTGAATACCGTCTTGATAAGACAAACATCATCCACTGCCCCATTGGTAAGATTTCCTTCGGTAAGGAAAAGCTCGCCGAAAACTTCAAGACTCTGATGGATGCAGTTGTAAAAGCAAAGCCGTCCGCAGCAAAGGGCCAGTACCTTCGCAGCGTTGCCATCGCCAGCACCATGGGCCCTGGCATTAAGCTCAACCCCGCAAAGGTTGGCGAATAATCGCAAAATCCCAAATAGTTTCAATTTTGTCCGTCCGCAGACAGCAGGCCGCCTCGCGAAGGCGTAAGTCCCGCCGAGGAGGCAATCGTTTTGAGAAAGAAAACGGTTCTCTGTCTGCATTTGGATAGAGAACCTTTTTATATAGGAGGTGAAAGATATGCCAAGCGCAAAGATTTTGGAACAGAAGAAGGCGACTGTTGCAGACCTCACCGAAAAAATGAAGAACGCAACAGCCGGCGTCATCGTAGACTATCGTGGTCTTTCGGTTGAGGAAGATACACAGCTCCGCGTAAAGCTTCGCGAAGCAGGCGTATACTACAAGGTTGTAAAGAATACGCTCACTCGTTTCGCAGCAAACGAAATCGGTTACACGGAATTGGATCCCGTTTTGAACGGCCCGACCGCTCTCGCACTTAGCGACGACCCGATAGCACCCGCAAAGGTTCTGGCAGAATTTGCCAAGACCAATCCGAACCTTG
The DNA here is from genome assembly GCA_045578225.1 of Clostridia bacterium. Classification (GTDB taxonomy): domain Bacteria; phylum Bacillota; class Clostridia; order UMGS1883; family UMGS1540; genus SIG447. Next base: position 9,453 of record JAZNJV010000040.1, read on the forward strand.
AAATCAAGGCAGGTTTCCTCGATGGTAACGTAATCTCCATCGAAGAAATCAACAAGCTCGCAGCTACACCGTCTCGCGAAACTCTTATCGCGAAGATCATGGGCAGCCTCAATGCACCGGTTTCCAACCTGGTACGTACATTGCAGGCTCTTGTCGACGGTGGTGTAGAGCCGGCTGAAGCCGCCGCAGCGAAAGCTGCAGAAGCAGCTCCGGCTGAAGAAGCACCCGCTGCAGAAGCAGCACCGGTAGAAGCACCGGCAGAAGAAGCACCCGCAGCTGATGCGGAATAAAAAAGAAAGAAATTAAAGGAGGATATTCAAAATGAGCAAACTCGAACAGATTATTGCTGATATCAAAGAATTAAAGTTGTTAGAAGTTGCCGAACTCGTTAAGATGATGGAAGAAGAATTCGGCGTAAGCGCAGCTGCACCGGTTGCAGTTGTAGCAGCAGGTGGCGATGGCGCTGCAGCTGCTGAAGAAAAGACAGAATTTGACGTAGTTCTCGCCGATGCAGGCGCAGAAAAGATTAAGGTTATTAAGGTTGTTCGCGAGATCACCGGCCTTGGTCTTAAGGAAGCAAAGGACCTCGTAGACAATGCACCGAAGGCCATCAAGGAAGGCGTTTCCAAGGACGATGCAGAAGGCTACAAGGCAAAGCTCGAAGAAGTAGGCGCAAAGGTAGAACTGAAGTAATTCTAGTTCCCGAAATCGAAGGGACTGTGGCATTCGCCACAGTCCCTTTAGCGTGTCGATAAAGTCGACACGCTGCAAAGACAGCAAAAAACGAAGGGCTGT
>JAZNJV010000041.1:0-4263 GCA_045578225.1 Clostridia bacterium
AACCAATGCATCTTCGCGCCGGTATGATAAAGCGGCGGGATGCAGAGGAATACATCGTCCTTCGTTTGTCCGTGGTGCTTATTTTCCGTAACGCACGAGGACATGAGGCTTCTGTGCGCATGCAAGATGGCCTTGGGGAAGCCTGTGGTACCGGAAGAAAAGTATATGGCCGCATCATCCTCTTCCGTAAGCGGTGCGTCTACAAAGTTTGCATCCATTTCGAGAAGGCGTCCGTTATAATCTACAGCAAAATCAGGCGTCTCCTCGCCGACGAAAACATACTCCCGAACGTCCGACATATCGCCCTTTGCCGCAGTTACGCGTTCTGTAAACTCAGGGCCAAATACCAAAACATCCACTTCTGCAAGCCCTGCGCAATAGGAAATTTCGTCCGCTGCGTAGCGGAAATTCATAGGCACCGCCAGTGCGCCCGTTTTAAGTATACCAAAATAAATAGGGAGCCACTCGAGGCAGTTCATAAGAAGGATCGCAACCTTATCCCCCTTCTTTACGCCAAGCTCCGTGAGCATATTTGCAAAGCGGCAGGCGCTTTCGTCAAACTCGCGCCATGTAATCTCGCGGCGCCCCGCGCTTTGTGCCGCTGCTTCTACCAGTTCAAAATCACGCCACGCCTGCTTCTCCCGTACCTCAGGGCTGATTTCCACAAGCGCCGCATCGCTACCGTATTTCGCCGCGTTTTCTTTCAAAACCTCTGTAATTACCATTGTTTCCGTCCTTCCGTACTGCAAAATCTTCTTTTCCATACATTATATCGCATTTTTTTTCGTTTGTAAATACTTTTATCATGTTTTCGCATACTTCCTCCGCTTTACGCGCATGATAAAAAGACAAGCACATAAATAAAAAGGAGCGAAAAAATGCCCGAAATCCATATTCGTCCCCGCGGGCCGCTTTTAGGCACCGTTCGCATAAGCGGCTCTAAAAACGCGGCCCTTCCCATTATGGCCGCCACACTTTTAGGCGATACACCTTCTGTCTTGCAGGAAATTCCGCCGCTTTCCGATGTTTCGAATATGTTGGAAATCTTGAAAAAGCTTGGCAGCGTGCACATGGCCACGCCGGACGGGCTGTACATCGATACCCGTCATATACAAAAGACGGAAGCTTCCTATGAAGACACAAGCCGTCTTCGTGCTTCTTTTCTCATTGCCGGGCCTCTTCTTGCGAAGTACGGACGTTTTAGAATTGCCCTTCCGGGCGGCTGCAAAATCGGGACGCGCCCTATAGATCTCCATTTAAAAGGCTTTGCCGCCATGGGCGCCGTGCTCTCGCGTGCGCATGGATGTATAGAGGCAGAGGCCGCGCGGCTTCGTGGCGCAAATATTTATCTTGACTTTCCGAGTGTGGGCGCCACAGAAAACATTATGATGGCCGCCTGCCTCGCAGACGGGCAAACGGTGATAGAAAATGCGGCGGTAGAGCCGGAAATCACAGATCTATCCACCTTTCTCTCTCGTATGGGAGCTGAGGTGCGCGGTGCCGGCACGGATACTATCAAAATTCAAGGAAAAGCTTCCCTAAAAGGCGCGCGGCATACCATTATTCCCGACAGAATTGAGGCCGGTACCTTTATGGCGGCCGCGGCGATTTCCGGCGGCCGTGTAGAGATGCAAAACATTGTGCCGGAGCATATAAAGCCACTCTCGGCAAAGCTTCGCGAAATGGGGGTACGCATTACGGAGGCGGCATCTTCTGCCCTTGTGGAAGCCGGTGAAGAGCTTTTCCCCACCGATATCAAAACGCTCCCCTTTCCGGGGTTTCCTACGGACATGCAATCACAGCTTTGTGCACTTATGAGCGTGGCGCAAGGTACAGGTATTATTACGGAAACCGTCTTCGAAAATCGCTTTATGCATGTAAACGAGTTAAGACGCATGGGGGCCGACATCACGATTGAAGGGCGCGCCGCTATTGTAAAGGGCAAATCTCATCTTACAGGTACGCGCGTTTCGGCTACCGACCTTCGCGCCGGCGCGGCGCTTGTGCTTGCAGGCCTTCGTGCCGAAGGCGAAACGGAGATACACGAGGCCGAACATATTTTTCGCGGATATGCGGATTTACCGGAAAAGCTTCGTGCACTTGGCGCAGATATTTGGATACGATAAAAGAGACATGCCGCCTGGCATGTCTCTCTCTTTATGCTGTTTTCCGAAAGTACTTTTGAATTTTTCGAAAAAGATGTAAAAGCGCAATGCCGAAAAGGGCACCTGTAGTATCAATACACACATCCAAAAACTCACAGCTTCTGCCTTTGACAAAGGTTTGGTGGATTTCGTCACTCACTGCATACAAAACACAAATAAGGAGTGCCCACAGCCAAATTCCACGCCTATCGCGAAAGGTCATGCACGTAAAAAGTGCTAAAATGCCAAGCACGAAGTACAGACAAAAGTGTGCTGTTTTTCGCACAATTTTCGTTAAAAGGCTTTGCGTTTTCGGCTTATTCGTATCCACCTTCGGAAATACTTTTTTCACAACGGCTTCCACCTTTTTTTGCACGGCACCGCTCACGGCAGATGACTTTTTTGCCGGTTGTGCGGAAAAGGAAAAAATCACACCCATCCATAGACACAAAAGCAAAACACTACATATTCTCCTGCCCATTTCAGGTCCCCCTTCAGATTTATAAATGCAAGCTTGGCGGAGCGCCTTTTCGCTCCGCCAATATGCATTAGTATCTAAAAATAATAATTGCTTTTACGCTATATGCACCCGTATAGTATACCAAAATCTGCGATGCAGAATCGGCATTTCCGGTTACGGCATACGGCTGAATGTTGCCTTCAAGACTTACGCCCACCTGTACCTTTGCCTCGTCTTTTGCGGCTCTGTAGTCATACAAGAATACTTTGGCATTCTTGATATTGTCAAACAGGAACTCATCGACCTTTTGTACGCCACCTTCATCCTCTTTGATGGTCGGCACCAAAGAAAGGGACATCTGTCCGCTCTCTTCTTTTTCAAAGCCCATGACTGTACCAAAGACAAAACCACCGGTGGTTGATGTATCGCTGCGTTTATCGATTTTAAATTTACGCCCTGTCTTTGCCGCGGCCGCAACTGTTGCTTTATCGCCACGAAGCGGTGCGGAAATCTCAACACCGTCACAATTGAAGATAGCAGGTCTAGTTGTGCCAAAGGAAATGACTCGTTCTGTGTCTCTCACTTCATTATCGGAAAGTGCATACCGGAACATATCGCCCACAGCATACTGCCCCACGAGGAGGTTTTCCGTTTCGCTCTTCACGTTTACCGCCGAGCCGCTCGGGAAGGCATATCCGCTCGCTTTATCCACAACGCCTATGCCGCCGCTTGCCTGTACGCTCGAGAACTCCGTAGCAATCATAATGGGAGACTTTTCGTTCACGACCGTATTGCCGGCGAATACGCCGCCTGTATAGGAAATTGCATACTTTGCAATCTTGGTGCTACCCACATTGAAGCCTTCCACCTGGTACTTCGTTTGGTTTGTAAAAGAGTTACGAATAAAATATTTCGTTGTATCCGTTACATCCATCGGCACTTCCAAAACCTTGGTGGAAGAGTTGGCAACAAAAGCAACCGTTCCGTCCTCTCTTTCAAAACGGCCGTTTGTGGTATGCTTCAATGTTTTGTCTTCTCCTTCCGGGAAGGTGTTGTCCTTCGGGAAGGCCACATTTAAGGTGAGGTCTGTTGTATTCTTCTTATCACAAATGGTATCAATCATATCTACCTTGCCGGCTGCATTCTTAGTATACTGAATCATCTGTGAATAGGGCGTAACCTTCACGCCTTCCGCGGCCTTGCCTTCATTGAAAACAGTAGCCGCCGCTTCCAGAGCCCCCAGCGCCGTTTTGGGGTCCGAATAACTCGTTCCGTCAATTGTAATCGGCTTATTGAGCTCCATTGTCTGCTTCTTCGTTGCACCCGTAACGCCATAGAAATTCACATACGCTTTTCCGTCGATATCATCTTCGAATGCGGCGTTAATGAGGTATGCAAGATATACGGTAGACTGTGCGGTGCTTACAGACGCCGCTGCAATTTTACCCTCTGCATCGAGATAGACCGAAACCGTCTCCCCAACCTTCATTTCCGGCTTTGTACCGGTGTACTCGAGGTAATTCTTGGCTACATCATAGTACTTATTGCCGATTTTCTTTCTTGTTGCGCCCATAGATTCCGTAACTTTTCCGGAAACCTTCTGCGTGCTTACAATACCCTTCCAAACGCCCTTTCCTTCTGCTGTGGGTTTCGAGCGCA
>JAZNJV010000042.1:0-15695 GCA_045578225.1 Clostridia bacterium
CGTTTGACATCAATTTTGACCATAGCGGCGAAATTGCAGGCTCCCGTCTTACGCTGGACGTAGCCTGCCAAAACATGATAAAACACACGGGCGGCTCGGTATGTGATATGTTCACGTACGCGTCGCGAAATCCTGCGCGGCTGCTTGGGCTTGACAATGTGGGGACCCTTCGCCCCGGAAGCCTTGCTAACGTAATTCTGGTAGACCATTGGTTTACTGTGAAAAAAACAATATTTAAAGGAGAGATTTTGTAATGAATAACATTATCTTTGATCCGCCGACAGATTTTAAGTTTGTCCCGGGGGACTACGTACCCTTCCGTGACCGTGAGGTGTGCGAACGCCTTCGCAAAATCAGCGGCAAGGAGCTCGAAAAGCATCCGAACCCGGATTTCAACATCAAGGTTATGATGAATCCGCATCCGGTGCTGATTGCAACGCTGTTCTCGCGCATTAAGGAAGCTTCGGAGAACAACAGAAAAATTACGTTAATTCTCGGTAACCCCGAGCCGGAAACCTACATTCCGCTCGCACAGCTCATTAACTATTTTAAGGTAGACTGCAAAAAGGTACATATTTTTGCCATGGACGAATGGGCCGATGATCAGGGCAATATCGCACCGGAGACCTATAAGGCCGGTTTTGCACACTCCATGCTGAAGTATTTCGTATATCAGATTGATGAAAAGCTTCGCATGCCGATGGAAAACGTGCACTATCCCACAAATAAGAACATCAGCTGCTACTCCAAGATGATTACGGAATGTGGCGAAGGCGGTGCCGATATCTGCAGTTCTTCCCCCGGCTGGACAGGGCACATGGCCTTTATTGACCCGGTAGAAGAATTCATTACCGACAATATGGAAGAATATCTCGAGCAGGAAGCGAAGATTGTAACGCTCCACCCGCTAACGGTTGCACAGAACTCTCTGCACGGTGTATTCGGCCAGTCCGGCTACATTGCAGACGTTCCGCCGAAGGCCGCTACAATCGGCCCGGTTGACGTGAAGAACGCAAGAGAACGTATTGAAGTACACGCGCTGTTAACAAACAATACCTTCTCTTCCTGGCAGAGAATGACCTCCCGTCTCGTTCTGCACGGCCCGGTTACACCGCTTGTACCGAGCTCTATGCTGCAGCTTATGAAGACGCAGGTATACGTAAGCGAAGAAATCGCAGCACCGTTTGAGTGCTGGGAAAAAGTCGGTTACTAAACGATAAAAAAAGAGCAGTATCTTTACTGCTCTTTTTTATTTGGGGCAAACCCTTTGGGAGATAGGAACAAAGATGCAGAATACGGCAAGGTTTTCGCGGAACAAAAAAGGAATATAAGAAAAGGGAATCTCAATGCTTGAGATTCCCTTTCCGTTACAAACGATTGGATGCAGAGTATAAACGAGGACTCTATAGAAAGCTTTCCTTTTGTATCCACATCCCTTTGCTTTAATAATTCTTTGCGAGTATCTTAAAGTATGCCTTGGGATGTGCACATACCGGGCAAAGCTCGGGTGCTTCTTTTCCTACATGGATGTGGCCGCAATTGGCGCAAATCCAAACCTTTTCTTCGTCCTTTTTGAAGACGGCATCGTTTTCTACATTCTTCACGAGTGCATTGTAGCGTTCTTCGTGTTCCTTTTCAATCTTACCAACTTCTTCGAAGAGGAACGCAATGTGGTCAAAGCCTTCTTCCTTTGCAACGCGTGCAAAATCTGCGTACATTTCTGTCCATTCGTAGTTTTCGCCGGCGGCGGCGTCTTTGAGATTTGTCAAAGTGTCCGGCATGCCGTCGTGGAGGAGCTTAAACCAGATTTTTGCATGCTCCTTTTCGTTGTTTGCCGTTTCTGTAAAGATTTCAGCAATCTGCTCAAATCCGTCCTTCTTCGCACGAGATGCGTAGTAGGTGTACTTGTTTCTTGCCTGCGATTCGCCTGCGAATGCGGCCATAAGATTTGCTTCTGTTCTGCTACCTTTCAGTGTTGCCATAATAAACCCTCCTAAATTTTATTCTACGCAATGTAAACATTGCGCGGATTACAAGATTTAAACATTTGCACCATGTCCTCCGTCGGCTGGAAGAGCACGCAGGTGCGCGCGCCGGCACGTTCAAACACGGCAAAATAGTTGTCTTCATGCGCAGGGTATGCCGTGTAGTCTAAAAGCGGGAGATTTTTATATTCCGCATAATAATTCCCGCTAGTCATGGGTGCGATAATTTCACAGTCACGCGCATCAAAGGAAAGCATGCGCTTACGTTTTCTCTGTGCGATAATCTTATCAATATCGACAACGCCCGATGTGACGATGTATTCAAATTCCCAGCGGTCCAGCGCAATGGCGCGCATTGCAAAAACGAAAATCGTTACCGCGGCCACCGCGCCGATGGCGTGGAGCATCATGGAAGAGAAAACCGTAAAGGCAATTACAGCGCCCAGGACGCCTGCGGCAAAGAGCCCGACATCCAAAAGTCTTTCCTTCGGTGTTTTGTGATGTTTTACAATGCTTTCATAGAAACTTTCCAAAGTGTAATCCTCCTATCTGTCTTCACGGAAGTAGTTGTTGCCGCAACCGAGCGGCTGTCTGCGTTCACGCGAACGGCGAATGGACGTAACGACCAAAATGATAGTCGTAATCACGTAAGGAAGCATATCCCAAAAGGCTGCCGGAATCGGCCAATCCACACGGAAACGGATTACTTCGAACATGCCGAAAAGCAAAGTGCCGAAAATGGCTTTTACCGGATTCCAGTTTGCGAAAATAACGAGCGCCACCGCAATCCACCCTTGCCCGTTTACGCAGGCGTTTTGCCATTGCCCGCCGAAGAAGGCGAGGGAAAGGTACGCACCGCCGAGACCGCAAACGCCACCGCCGAGGAGAATGTGAATATACTTTGTGCGCGAAACGGGAATACCGGCCGCATCTGCCGTAGCCGGAGATTCACCAACGGCACGCATACGAAGCCCTGCACGCGTTTTGTTCATATATATGTATGTCAAAACGGCAATGCCCACACCCAAATACACAAGGATATTATGCCCGAAAAAGAGCTTGCCTATGTACGGAATTTCTCCAAGAATTGGGATGGGTTTGTCTGCCAGAATTGCCGTAAGTCTCGGAGAAAGCTTCGGCAGAAAGCCGCCGTTTGCGTTAATCATGCGAAGCCCGAAAAAGTTTGCAAACGCTGTGCCGAAAATCGTAAGCGCGAGGCCGGCTACCGTTTGGTTTGCACGGAAGGAAACGGTAAGCACGGCATAGATTAGCGCGCCCAAAAGTCCTGCCAAAAAGGCAACCACAAGTGCCAAAATCAAACTATCGGTCATAAGACCTGTGTAGAAGCCGAAAAACGCGCCAAGCCACATCATGCCCTCAACACCAAGGTTCATGTTGCCTGCTTTTTCGGTGATGATTTCACCTGTCGTACCAAACAGAAGGGGGATGCCGGCTTTGATGGCAGCCGTCAGAAGGTTAATGATGTTCATGCTTTTTTCCTCCCTCTGTAAATGATTTCGTATTGCATAAAGAAGTCAAACGCCAAAATGACGAACAAGATAATGCCCTGCAAAATGTCGGCCACGAAGGGCGAGAGGCCAAGGCGCAAAAGCGCACTGCCCGAGCAGCCCTGCGTTAAAATTGCAAATAGCATGGAAAAAAGCACACATACGAAGGGATTCAGGCGCGAGAGCCAGGCGATGATAATGGCGGTAAAGCCACGTCCGCCGGCAACACCCTCGCCGAGCGTATGCTCAATGCCGGAAACCTGAATCATGCCGGCAATACCGCAAAGCGCGCCACTTATGAACATCGTACGCAATATGACGCGGCTGACATTCATACCGGCATAGCGTGCGGTGTTGATGCTGTCACCAATTACGCTGATTTCATACCCGTGCTTTGTGTAGCGCATGTATATAAAAGCTGCCACGACTAAAAGCACCGTGAAAATCCAGCCGATGTGCACGCCACCGAGTACATCAAGACGTGCATTTTGGGCAAACTTTGCAATGCCGGGAAAGCCGGGGGTTTCCGACCAGGGCCCATCCTTTAAAAACGTAATAAAGCTCAGCGCAATGTAGTTGAGCATCAGGGTGAAAAGCGTTTCATTGGTATCAAACTTACACTTAAAGTAGGCCGGCAAAAGACCTACAAGACCGCCGCCCAAGGCGCCTGCCAAAAACATAATCAAAAGAAGCAGGGCGTGGGGGATTGTATCATGAAACAGGGCAAAATAGGAAGCGAAAATTGCGCCGGCAATCATCTGCCCTTCTGCACCGATGTTCCAAAACTTCATTTTAAACGCAATGGCTACGGCAATCGAGGTAATTACAAGCGGAATGGCGTAGCCAATCGTTTTAAAAACATAAGAACCCGTACGTGCGGATTTGAAAGCACCTTCAATGATGATGCCGTATACCGTTAAAGGATTCTTGCCAAGGCAAAGAATGAAGAGCGCGCCGATAAAGAGCGCGGCCAAAAGGGAGCAGAAGGAGAGAAAAAGAGGCTTCCATCCTGTGCTTTCTGCCTTTTTTGCAATATGAAAACGCGAGAAAAACTCAATCAGCATCCTGCATGTCTCCTTTCGCATGTGCATCGGTCATTAAAAGACCGAGCTCTTCTTTTGTAGCCGTTTTGGCATCTACAATGCCTGTCACGCGGCCGTGGCAAAGCACCAAAATGCGATCGCAAAGCTCGAGCATTACGTCTAAATCCTCGCCAATAAAGAGAACACCTGTGCCGGCTTTCTTCTGCTCGTTCAGTGCGTCGTAAATGGTGTAGGAGGTGTTGATATCCAGACCGCGAACGGGATACGCCGTGATGAGTACTTGCGGCCCCGATTCGATTTCGCGCCCCAAAAGCACCTTCTGCACGTTACCGCCCGACATGCGGCTTACAGGCGCCTCCATGCTCGCAGCAGAAATTTGAAGTTTTTCCGTAATGGTATTTGCCATATCGCGTGCCGGTTTCTTTTGTACAAAGGCACCGGGGGTATCCTGATAGGTTTTGAGAAGCATATTGTCCACAATGCCCATCGAGGCGGCAAGCCCCATTCCGAGGCGATCCTCCGGAATAAAGCTCATAGAAATGCCAGCTTTGAAAATCTCACGCGGAGACATATTTTCGATATTTTTCTTTTTAAAGAGAATGGCGCCTTCCGCAATCGGCATAAGGCCTGCAATTGTCTCGCAAAGCTCGCGCTGCCCACTGCCGGCAACACCGGCAACACCTAAAATTTCGCCTTTTTCGAGTGTGAAAGAAACATCATTTAAAACGCGAATGCCTTCTTCAGAATCTACCGAAAGGTGGTGCGTTTCTAAAAGTGTGCCCGCATGTTCCCGCTCGGGGCGGTCAATAGAAAGCTCCACGGCACGTCCTACCATAAGCTCTGTAAGGGAACGGATATCGGAAGAGGCGGTTTCTACCGTAGCTACGCTTTCGCCTTTTCGAAGTACCGTAACACGGTCGCTGATTTCCATAACCTCGGCGAGCTTATGCGTAATGATAATTACGGCACAGCCCTCATCACGCATGCGGCGCAAAATGGCAAACAGACGCCGGATTTCCTGCACGGTGAGAACAGCCGTCGGCTCGTCCAAGATTAAAATATCAGCGCCGCGGTATAAAACCTTTAAGATTTCAACCGTCTGCTTTTCACCAACCGACATGGAGTAGATTTTCTTCTTCGGGTCAATGGTAAGACCGAAACGCTCGCTGATTTCCCGAACCTTGTCATACCGGGACTTTCGTAGAAACAGACCGCGGGGTTCTTTGCCGAGAATAATATTATCCGCCGCCGTATGTACATCTACAAGCTTGAAGTGCTGATGAATCATACCAATGCCAAGGCGGTTTGCATCCTCGGGAGCGTGAATGGAGGCACGTTCGCCGTCTACATAGATTTCGCCGCTATCCGGCTGATAAATGCCGGCTAAGATGTTCATAAGCGTTGTTTTGCCACTCCCGTTTTCCCCGAGAAGCGCCAGAATTTCGCCGCGCTTTACGGAGAGATTGATGTGGTTATTTGCAACAACAGGGCCAAACGATTTTGTGATATCGCGTAGTTCAATGGCAGGTTTCGTATCCAAGGGAGGAACCCATCCTTTCTATTGTAAGCTGCATGTGTTCTTTTACGAAAGCAGCGAACAGAAAGTTCGCTGCTTTCGTAAAAGGAAGCGACCGACACCGTGCGGTCGCTTCCCAAAGCTTTTATGCTTCTACGTTTTCGAAATACCAGTTGATTGCACCTGTGATGGTGGCATCGTCTAAAACAGCGCCGCCAGCCGGAACGATCACGTTGCCCTTATTATCCTTAAGGTCTGCATCTACCAAAGCACCGTCTACGATTGCTTTGCCTTCGAACACCTTGTATTCGCCGTTTACAATCATAGCCTTTGCTTTTTCAATAGCTTCCTTGGTGCCTTCTTCGCAGTTTTCAGACAGGGGAGAAAGGTCGATAAGACCGTCGTTCATATCGCCGAAGTAGTTTTCGTTTGTCCACTTGCCTTCCATAGCAGCACGGGTAGCCATGGTGTAGTAAACACCCCAGTTCCAAACCGGTGCTACAAGGTGTGCCTTCGGTGCATCCTTTGTCATGTCAGAGTTGTAACCGCAACCCCAAACGCCGCGTTCTTCTGCAGCAACCTGCGGAGCTGTGGTGTCGCAATGCTGGCCAAGAACGTCGCAGCCCTTGTCAAGAAGTGCTTCTGCAGCTTTCTTTTCAAGGTCCGGGCTGAACCAGCTGTTGGTAACTTCTACATAGATTTTTGCTTCCGGATTTACAGAAGCAACACCCATTGCAAATGCGTTGATACCGCCGGTAACTTCCGCATTGTCAACGCCCATAGCGGCTACATACCCGATCTTGTTTGTCTTGGTCTTAAGACCTGCAGCGATACCGGTGAGGTATCTGGCCTGGTAAATGCGGCCGAAGTAGTTGTTCATGTTGGTGTCGTTAGACTTGTAACCGGTGCCGTGGGAGAAAATAATGTCCGGATACTGTGCGGCCATTTCTTCCATGGTGTTCATATAGTTGAAGCTTGTACCGAAAATGATGGAGCAGCCTTCATCGATACATTCTTCAATGGCAATCTTGGTTGCCTGTACATCGGTGTCATCGATGTTAATCTTACGGATAATCTGGTCATCGGAAAGACCGAGGTTGTCGCGCATGGCGAGGATGCCCTGTTCGTGTGCGAAGGTGTAGCCTGCGCCTTCAGCAGGGTCGCTGATGTGGATAACGCCAACCTTAAAGTCGGGGTTTACGGGTGCGGAAACCGGTTCATCCTTCTTGCATGCCGTAAAGGTGCAAACCAGTGCCAGCGTCAAGAGTACTGCCAGCAGTTTCATGTGTTTTTTCATGTTCTTTTCCTCCTTAAACTTTGTGCGCTTTGCGCTTTATAAATACGGCGGTATGCCGCATTTTTCGAGAATCAGTTTGCGAAATGCACGGTGCCGTCCTCATCCATTGCGGAGACAATGGCGAGGGATTCTACGCGAAGACCGGTACCGCGTACAAGCGCGCCGCCCGTTTGAAATCCCTTTTCAATAGCAATGCCGGCCCCCACAAGGGTGGCGCCTGCATCCCGTACGAGTGCGGCAAGGCCTAGTAGCGCGCTGCCGTTTGCGAGAAAATCGTCAATCAGCAAAACGCGGTCATCAGGGCGCAAAAATTCACGCGAAACAATAATGTCGTATACACGCCCGTGCGTGAAGGATTCTACACGGCTTGTGTACACATTTCCTGCAATATTTTTTGTTTTATTTTTTTTGGCAAAAACCACCGGCACATTAAAATGCATGGCGGCAACGCACGCGATGCCGATGCCGGACGCTTCAATCGTTAGAATTTTTGTGATGTTTTCCTCTTTAAAGCGACGGTAAAACTCTTTTCCCATCTCAGAAAACAGGGAAACATCCATTTGGTGGTTTAAGAAACTATCCACCTTCAAAACGTTACCGGGGAAAACTTTGCCGTCTTTGATGATGCGGTTTTTCAGTAGTTCCATAGTCGCCTCCAAGATGTGCCCACATGGCATAAAATACATACCTTAATTCTACATGAATTTACAAAAAAAAGCAAGATTTTCTTTATATTTCTTTACGATTTTTTTACAGCCAGGTAAAAGGATTATTGCAAGTGCTCTAAAATGAGGCTTCTTGCCATGCCTGCACAGGCTGCACCGGTGGTACCGGCGTTTTCCAAAACAATGGCGATGGCAATCTCCGGATTTTCGCGGGGTGCGTATGCCACAAACCAGGCGTGGTCCTTTTCTGTTTCGCTCACCTCCGCCGTACCGGTTTTGGCGCAGACGGTGATGCCCGAAATGGCGGCGCCCGTACCGGTTCCGCTTTCTACGCATTTTTGCATCATATCGCCCACGCGTCTCGCGGCTGTCACGGAAATGGCGCGGTTTAAAATACGGCTTTCTTTTTGATACAGCACGGCCCCTTCATTTTTTGCGCTTTTGACAACGTACGGCTCCATAATCACGCCGTCGTTTGCAATTGCAGAGGCAATCATGGCCATATGGAGGGGTGTTACCTCCGTATCTCCTTGCCCGTAGCCGACTGCGGCCACCTGTGTTTTCTCCGCATCACCGGCAAGGGTAGTACTTTTTCGAAGCGGAATGTCAAACGGAATTTCGCGATTTAAGTAAAACTGCTCGGCCGTTTTTTGCAGTTTCTCCTCGCCCAAAACGGTGGCGAGGTTTGCAAAATAGGTGTTGGAGGATTTCGAGAAGGCTGTATCCATATCGAGGAGCCCGTACACCTTTCCGCCGTAGTTATGGATTTCATATCCATCTACCGTGAAGGTGCCCGTGTCTTCATACTCTGTATTTTCGAGACCGTTTTCAATGGCCGATGCCGCCGTGATGATTTTAAACACGGAACCCGGTACATAGTTCCACTGCGTGGCACGGGGGTAGAACATGCCGTCCTCCTCCATGAGGGCATCATACTGCTCGGAGAGCGTATTGGGATTGTACCAAGGCTTTGAAACCATACAAAGCACCTCGCCCGAAGAAGGATCCATCGCGACGATGGCACCGCGACGGTCACCGAGTAAATTTGCGGCGAGAAGCTGAAGGTCATGGTCAATCGTCAAATGTAAATCGGCGCCGCTTTCCGCAGTAGTTCCAAAAAGCGCCTCGGCAAGGTCGCCGTCCGCACCGCCACCGAGAAGGTAGCGGTTATATGTATCCTCTAAAAGCGTGCGCCCAAATCGCACATTGCTGTAGCCAATCAGCTGGGAATAGAGGCGGTTATACGGATATTTTCGCACTTGGCCGCCCTCCGTCATTTCGCTTTCGGCTAAAACTTCACCGTCCCTGTCATAAATCGTGCCGCGGCGAATGCTCATCTCGCGTGCAAGCGTGCGGGGGTTTTGGCTGTGCCCGGAAAGCGCGGGACTTTTAAAAATTTGAAAATACGAAAAGTATAGCGCTACCCCGCAAAAGAGGGTGAGCATTAAAATAAGAACATAGATAGTCTTTTTGTTAAATGTCATCGCTTAAATCCTCCGTTTTCGCGGAAATGGCCTGCAAAATAGCAAGCGAGGCGAAGGAAGTGGCAAGGCTCGAGCCGCCTGCGCTCATAAAGGGGAGCGTGATGCCCGTAAGCGGAATGAGCTTCGTCACGCCGCCGATAATAATCAGCGTTTGAAAGCCAAACATAAGGCTTATGCCGAGCGAAACGGCTTTCTGGAAAGGCGTTTTTACCATCAGCGAAATTTTAATGCCGCGGTACACAAGCAGGAAGAAGAGAAACACTACGGCAGTGGCGCCGAGCATGCCGAGCTCTTCATAAATGGCAGCAAAAATAAAGTCACTTTTTACAACCGGCACAAATTCCGGGTGCCCCTGCCCGATGCCGGCACCGGCAAAGCCGCCGGCGGCCATAGCGTATAAAGACTGCACAATCTGGTACCCAAGGCCACTTGTATCGGAAAAGGGGTCACGCCAGATAGCTACGCGTTGCCGTATATGCGTTAAAAATTGATAGCCTAAAAGACCGCCCCCGCCGGCGAGAAAAAGATTGAGGAAAAGATAGCGGTATTTTTCGCCGAATACAAATTGCAAAATAAAATAAATGAGAAAATATAAAACGGCCGAGCCCCATTCTCGCTGGAGCACCAAAAACCCGAGATGCATATAGGCGTAGAGCATAATTAAAATCGGGCGTTTTTTTGGCGAGGCATACAGCGAAAGTACCCAGTGGAGAGGCCGCACCAAAAAGGGGAGCCGCTTTTTGAAAAAGGCTACGGCCTTTTCGTGCGAGGTGTCATAGGGCGCAGTAAAAAGGGCGGAAAGGCCTAAAATATACAGAATTTTAATCGGCTCGGAAGGCTGGAAGCCGAAGAGCCAGTTTTTGGCGCCGCCGCTGTAGGTGCCGAAAAGGAGCGTGGCCACGAAGAGGAGAAAGGCGGCAAGTGCATAAAGGGGCAGAAGCTGTTGCCACACGCGCACATGGCGGTACACGGCGTACACAATGTAAAAGCCAACCATACCCACTGAAAACCATATAATTTGACGGATGGCGAGGGCATGGTCAAGACGAAAGAGCATAATAATGCCCACCGTCAAAAGCATCGAAACAATTAAGAATAAATACTCGTCCCCCAAAGACAAAAAGAAAATGAGAAGGTAAGAAACCAAAACGATGCCTAAAAGGGCAAGAGAGTAATAAAGCCCCGTCATGTCCGGGCGGGCTTCGGAAAAAAACAAAATACCGAAGCCGAGCAGATTACAAAGAAGGACAAGAAGCAGGGGCGAAAGCTTTTTCAGTTTACGCATGGTCTTTCCCCTCCGTTACAAAAATGAAGGAAAGCTGACCGATGTCGAGGCGGTCACCATTTAAAAGCTCTACGGGGTCCCCTTTCACAGGCTCGCCGTTTAAGGCGGTACCGTTCGTGCTGCCGAGATCCTCCAGATAACAAACACCGTCCCTCCACAAAAAAGCGGCGTGCTTTTGCGAGAGGAAGGGGTCATCAATCGGGATATCGCATTTCGGGCTGCGCCCTAAAACGGAGTCCTTTAAAAGCGGATAGTTTTCCTCCGCCGAAAAATCCAACGTGTGGCGCAGATTTAAAAGCTTAATGTAGGTGTGGGCCGCAATATCACTCGTTTTGCGGCGGCGCATTACCTCAATATCCTGCGTAACCATTTGAATGATTTTAATGATAAAAAGATAAATGATCAGTACAAAAATGTAGGAAAGAAGTTTTGCAAATAGGGTAAAAGGCATACGCGCGGCTCCTTTCTGCCGATTTTTATATCCCCATTCTACCATATTTTGCATAAAAAAGCAACGCTTTCATGAGAAAAATAGACTTGACAAGGGGCGAAATTTTTCGTACAATAGAAGAAAACAAAGGAAAACGGAGGGCGGAAAGACGAATGGACGCTATAGATTATAAAATTTTACATTGTTTGCGCGAAAACGCACGGCAGAAGGCTTCGGGCATTGGGGAGGAAATCAATCTTTCCGTTTCGGCGGTTTTGGAACGCATCCGCAAGATGGAAAAAAGCGGTCTTATTGAGGGGTACACGGTACTTCTAGACCAAAAACAAATGGGAAATGATATGACGGCACTCATGGAAGTAAGCCTCGAGCACCCGAGATTCTATGATTCCTTCACCGCCATGGTGCGCGAGAATGAAAATATTGTTTCCTGTGATTATCTTACGGGAGATTTTGATTTTATCTTAAAGATTATGACCGATACGTCAGAAAGCCTTGAGGGCATCCACCGCCAGATTAAGAGTCTTGACGGCGTCTCCAATACCAGAACGCATTTTGTGCTGAAAAACGTAAAAGATGAACGAACGGTAATACCGAAAGAAATTGCAAAAAAGGAGCTGTAATTTACAGCTCCTTTTCTTATCTACTGTGCTTCTATGTGCGCCGCATCCACCGTCTCTAGGATGGGAACGGTTACGCTTTCGGCGTCCGATTTTACAAGATGCAAAAGATATTCGATGTTGCCCTTTGGCCCTTTTATGGGGGAGAAGGAAAGGTTTTGTACAGAAAACCCGATTTCGCGCGCCGCCCCTATGACCGTTTCAATCACTTCGCGGTGCGTTTCTTTGTCGCGTACAACGCCTCCCTTGCCTACTTTTTCGCGGCCGGCTTCAAACTGCGGCTTAATAAGACAGACCACCTCGCCACCCTCGCGGAGAAGGGAATACGCCACAGGCAGTACGAGGCGAAGAGAGATAAAAGAAACATCCACGCTTGCAAAGTCGATCTTGTCCGGCACTTCGTTTTCCGTAACATAGCGGATATTGGTGCGCTCCAGATTTACCACACGCTCGTCGGTACGAAGCGACCAGGCAAGCTGCCCGTATCCAACGTCCACAGCGTACACCTTCGCTGCGCCGTTTTGCAGCATGCAATCCGTAAAGCCACCCGTGGAAGCACCGATATCCATGCAAACGGCACCTCGGAGCGATATGGGAAAAAGCTGCATGGCTTTTTCAAGCTTTAGGCCGCCGCGGCTCACATACCGAAGCGAATCGGCACGCACCTCCACCGTATCGTCTTCCGAAACCGGCTGCCCGGCTTTGTCGGCCTTTTGGTCATTTACATATACCTCACCGGCCATAATTACAGCTTTCGCCTTTTCGCGGGTGGGTACAAATCCTTGTTCACATAAATATATATCGAGGCGTTGTTTCATTTTCGCACGGTCCTTTCTATTTTCGCACAAAGGCCTTCGGCGTCGAGCTCGTAAAGATGCAAAAGCGTATCCACATTGCCGTGCGGAATGAAAGCATCGGGGAATGCGCAGGGAGACACAAGCCCTTCTTTTCCGGAAAGCGCGGCTGCAATGCGCTCGCCAATGCCGCCGGGCGCAGTGTTATCCTCTACCGTAAAGAGCGTTCCCGTTTTCCTAAAAGAGGATTCTATCGAAGGCATATCCAGTGGCTTTGCCGTACGCAAATCCAAAACCTCGGCAGAGATGCCTTTTTCCGCAAGAAGCGAAGCGGCAGAAAGCGCAATATGTACCATGCGGCCGAGTGCCGCGATGGTAACGGAGGTTCCCTCTCGAAGCACCTCGGCTTTTCCAAAGACAAAAGGCGGTGCGGAAAGAGACGGCAACGTGCCGCGCGGATAGCGGATGGCAATCGGCCCCGTATGCTCCTCTATGGCATAGCGAAGCATTTCGGAAAGACAGTCTAAATCCGAAGGCGCCAAAACCGTCATGTTCGGGATATGCGTGAGGAAAGAAAGGTCGTAAAGTCCCTGATGGGTTTCCCCGTCATTTCCCACAATGCCGGCGCGGTCTACACAAAGTACCACGTGGCTTTTTGATAAGGCCACGTCATGCACTAAAGAATCATACGCTCTTTGCAAAAACGAAGAATAAATCGCAAGCACAGGCAGGAGACCGCCTTGCGAGAGCCCCGCCGAAAAGGTGGCGGCGTGCGCCTCGGCAATGCCCGTGTCAAAAAAACGGTCCGGATACTTTTTCATAAACGCGGAAAGCCCCGAAGCTTCAGGCATAGAGGGCGAAATGGCCACGATTTTTTCATTCGTTTCGGAAAGAGACAAAAGCGTTTTTCCAAAGCGAGCACTGCAGGTTTCTGCTGTCGATTGTTTCGGGGAAACGGCGTGATAGGCTGAAGGATTTTCCTCCGCCGGGGCGTACCCTTTGCCTTTTTGCGTAAGCACATGAATAATAACCGACTGCGGGATTTTTTTCGCTTCCTCGAAGGTATCACAAAGCTGGCGAATGTTATGCCCGTCACACGGGCCGAGGTATTTGCACCCAAGCTTTTCAAACACAACTCCGGGCGTTACGCAGTATTTTAAAAGCTGCTTTACTTTCTGAATGGCCCGTACAGAAGGCGTACCCAAAACAGGGATACGATGTAAAAGCTCACTCGTTTCGCGTTTTATCGTATAGTAAGAGGCGCGCGTGCGGATTTTATTGAGGTATTCGGAAAAACCGCCCACAACGCTCCCGATAGACATCTGGTTATCATTGAGCACCACAATTACCTTGTGTTTACAGTGTGCAATATGATTGAGCGCTTCCATGGAAAGACCGCTACCGAAAGCGGCATCGCCGATCACGGCAATGGTTTCCCCTTCGCCACCTTGTAAGTCGCGTGCGCAGGCAAGGCCCAGCGCGGCGGAAATGGAGGTGGAGGAGTGGCCCGTGTCAAAAGCATCATACGGGCTTTCGGCGGTTTTCGGGAACCCCGCGAGGCCGCCGTACTGCCGAAGTGTGGGGAAAGCCTCCCGTCTGCCGGTTAAAATTTTATGTACGTAGCTTTGGTGCCCCACATCCCAGATGAGCTTATCTTTGGGCACGGAGAAAGAACGATGCAGGGCCACTGTAAGCTCCACAACACCGAGGTTTGAAGCAAAGTGCCCGCCCGTTTTCGGTACATTTTCAATTAAAAAGTCGCGGATTTCTTCGCAAACGACGTCGAGCTCCCTAAAGGAAAGACCGCGAAGGTCTTCAGGCGCGTTTACGTTTTCTAGAAGCTTGTACATATTATTTCCTGCTTTTCTTTAGACGAAATGAAAATATAGAAATGATTTTGCCAAGGCAAAATACAATTTGATTGCACTGGTTTATGGCAAGCGTTTTCCCGAGCGCCTTGCCGCCAACAGTAAGGGCAGATACCGTGCCCGTTACAAAGAGCGTGGTGAGTAGCGAGGGGAGAGAAAAGTTTGTAACGAGAGATGTGGCAATGAAGGTGCCCGTAGCACCGCTCACGATGCCGCAAATGTCACCAACCACGTCATTACAAAAGTTTGAAACCTTCTCTGCATTTCGAATAAGGCGAATGGATTCGGCCGCGCCTTTCACACGGTTTGAAGCCATGGCATGAAACGGCGCTTCCGCCGCAGTTGCCACGGCGATGCCTAAAATATCAAAAACAATGCCTAAAAGCACAATGGACAGTAAAATGAAAACGGCAATCGAAACCGCTACATTTCCGAGAAGGGAAGAGGTGAAAACGGTAATTGCCACAGAAAGAAAAAAGGTCAGAAGAATCGTCGTGACAATCCAGCCCACGCTCACCTTCCGATTTAATGTATGATTACTTTTTACTTTGATTTTTTTACGTTTTTGATTCGGTATGTCGTCTTTCACAAAAAGTACATCCTTTAAAAAAGTTTTGGTGGCAGAATACGGAGTAAATTTTGCGGCATAGGTCCGCGTTGGATTTCCCACTTCCGTGCCCGCGCGTCGCCGCTCCGGGCCGTTTCCGATTAAACAGAAGCCGCGCCAAAGGCGCGAACCGGATTGCCACTTAGTCCGCACTGCAATCCTCCGTATCCCTCCAAAGGAACAGCCTAGGAGATTTCCTCAACAGTCAAACCGATTCTTAGCCTTTTTTGCAGATAGGATTTCAAACAGCAATATCTCCATTTTGTTGGCCGACAAAATAGAGCCTGAACCGTTATCCTTCATATCCACGCAAGGCAGGCTACTCTGCCCACAGCACCATGCGGCACCGCATGACAGGTTTACTCCCACGCCGTACGCCGTTCCGTCGCCAAAGGCGAGCGGGCAGGAAGCACGCACGTAGGTCTCCACGGAAAAGGGGTCCACATCGCATGCCATTGCGACTCGCCCCTAAACCTTAACCCCCAGCATCGACCCCCGACTGGCATCGAAAGCCAACACCAGGAACTTCATCGATATGCCCTTCTACGGATTTTTAGGCCCGTCCTGGGAATCGG
>JAZNJV010000043.1:0-3947 GCA_045578225.1 Clostridia bacterium
TGCTACAGTACCTACAGCGTCTGCCATCAGGGCACCGCCGGCTTTCGGGAGAGAACCATCTTCCGCGAGCAAATTACCCTTCTGCGCTACGCCGATTAAAGTACCAACGGTATCAAAAATATCGGTGTACAGGAAGGTAAACATAACAACTGCAAAAGCCATGAAGTTTTCTGCGATGAAGCCAAAGTCAAACTGGAAGAGAGCAGGTGCCGCAAAATTTGCCTTGATGGCTTCCCAGGAAAGCGAGGGAATCAAAGAATATACGCCAGCTTCCACATCTACTACATACCAGCCGACGAGTTCTGCTATAATACCCAAAACCCATGTGGCTAAAATACCAATTAAGATATCGCCCTTCACCTTGTAGTGATGGAGTACGCCAATGATTAAAAGGCCAACAACTGCTAAAACAACCTGCGGAGAGCCGAGATTACCAAGGCCTACCAGCGTGGAATCATTGTTTACAACAACGCCTGCATTGATAAGAGCAATAATAGTGATAAAGAGACCAATACCTGCGGTGATACCAAGCTTTAAGTTTTTGGGGATTTTGTTTACGAGCGCTTCTCTGAACTTGAAGATAGAAAGAAGCATAAAAATGATACCTTCAAGTAAGATAGCCGTCAAAGCTACTTTGTACGAGTAACCCATCGTTAAACATACTGTGTAGGTAAAGAACGCATTGAGTCCCATACCGGATGCGAGTGCTACGGGGTAGTTTGCGAAAAATGCCATGCAAATTGTAGCAATGGCTGCCGACAAGGCTGTTGCCATAAAGATGGCAGGCGCGCCCGGGCCATCAGGAATGATGCCGAGCATTCCGGGGTTTACCGCCAAGATGTAGGACATGGCCAAAAAGGTTGTGATACCGGCGATAATTTCTGTCTTCACATTGGTGCCGTGCTCTTTGAGCTTGAAAAATTTCTCCATTTTTCTCATCCTCCGTATATAATTTTGGGTATCGCCATTTTGAGTATACCACATAAAAAGGAAAAAGGCAACTCCTAAAACAGAAATTGCCTCTTTTTTTGCAGTCGTTTTAAAACTTAAAGAAGATTTTCAATCGGGGTGTACTGGTATCCAAGCCCTTCCGCAACGTTTTGATTGGTGCAATGGTGCTTATATATATTAACGCCTGCTCGTAGCCCCACATCCATTTGTATTGCCCTTTCAAAGCCATGATTTGCCATGAGCTTTGCATATTTGAAGGTGACATTTGAAAGCGCGACTGTAGAGGTATACGGAACAGCACCGGGCATATTTCCAACACAATAGTGTACAATTCCCTCCTCCGTAAACACAGGGTCCGTATGCGTTGTAACGTGCGAAGTTTCGCAACACCCTCCCTGATCAATTGCAATATCCACTATGACGGCGCCTTTTTTCATTAGGCTTAAATGATCTTTTCGAATGAGTTTTGGCGTTTTTCCGCCCGGAATCAGCACGGACCCAATCACAAGATCTGCGCTTTCGAGAGCCTTTCGAATATTGGCTTCCGTGCTGTATAATACGGTTACGGAAGAACCGAAAATATCCTCCAGGTACGAAAGACGGTTCATATTCACGTCTAAAAGCGTCACCTGTGCATCGCTCCCGATAGCGGCCTTCGCAGCATACATGCCGGCCACGCCGCCGCCTATAATCACAATCTTCCCTCTTTCAACCCCCGGCACACCTCCAAGAAGTATCCCGCGTCCTCCAAAGCTGCGTTCCAAATATTTGGCACCTTCCTGAATACTGAGTCTGCCTGCAATCTGGCTCATGGGACGAAGACAAGGAAGATTTCCCTCCCCATCTGTGATAGTTTCATACGCTACTGCCGAAACGCCACGTTCCATCAGCACCTGTCCCAGAGAGGGATTGGGCGCAAGATGCAGATATGTGAACAAAATCTGTCCTTCTCTTAAATAAGGGTATTCGCACGGCTCCGGCTCTTTTACTTTTATAATCATATCGGCCTGTGCAAAAACTTCTTCCGGCGTACTACAAAGAACCGCTCCGGCTTCTTTATACATTTCATCTGTAAAGCCGGCACCTTCGCCGGCCGAGGTTTCTACATAAACCAGGTGCCCCGCAGCTATAAATTCTGCCGCACTTTCGGGCGTGATACCCACCCGGTATTCATGATTTTTGAGTTCTCTTGTTGTTCCAATTTTCATTTTGTTGCCTCCTTCTATATAGTACTGCAAAATTTGTTTTTCTATTCCTCGGCCACGAAAAATAAATTTTACATCATATTTTATATAATAACACAATTATTTTCTTTGTCAATGATATTTTAAATATTTTTAGAAATTTTTTTAGAAAAACAGATGAATTTCGAAAAATTTTTCAGATTCATTTGTTTTGTGTGGAATGCAAAAGTGCTTTTTAGAGAGGCCTTATATAGTAAAAAGGCGATCATACGATCGCCTTTTTTATTACAGTCTCTTTTCTTCCTCTTCTTGTACATCTGGGAACGCGGAAAGCATCGGTTTAATATCCTTATGCTTTAAGTTTCTGTCGATATAGTTTCTTGTAATCTTCACCACAAGGCCGGAAAGCGCCAAAACGCCGATAAGGTTCGGGAGCATCATGAGCCCGTTGAAGGTGTCGGAAATATCCCATGCGAGAGACGAGGTTAACAGTGCGCCAAGGAAAATGGTAATAAGGTGGATTACTTTATAAAGCTTCGTTGCTTTGGTACCAAACAAATATTCCCAGGCCTTTGTGCCGTAATGATCCCACCCGAGAACGGTTGTAAAGGCAAAGAGCAAAATGGCAATGGCGATAAATCTCTCACCCCATACACCGAAAATTGTGGAAAACGCCTTGGCCACAAGGTTTGCGTCCGTTGCGCCTGCCATGAGTGCACCAGTATCAAGATTGATAACGCCGGAAGTCAAAACAACCAGCGCCGTCATCGTGCAAACCACCATTGTATCTGCAAATACTTCGAAAATACCCCAAAGGCCCTGACGAACAGGTTCTACAACGTTTGAGTTCGAGTGTACCATAACAGAAGAACCAAGGCCTGCCTCATTCGAGAAAACGCCGCGTTTGCAGCCGAGCGTTACAATTTCCTTAACTGCAATACCCGTGACACCGCCCCAGATAGCAGGGCCAGTAAATGCATATTTAAAAATAGAAGAAAATGCTGCGCCGATTATGTTGTAATTTGCCCCGATTACAGTAAGGCTTCCTGCTACAAACAAAACGACCATGAACGGAACCACTTTTTCTGCGAAGTTTGCAATTCTCTTTAGGCCTCCCAAAATGATAAGTCCCGCAATCACAACAAGTACAATGCCAATAACAAGGTGATACAAAGTGACACCACCAAAAGGAATCGCCTCGAGTGCCGGAATCTTAAACGCGTCAACCATATTTACAACAATCTTGTTAATCTGGCCCATGGCGCCGATACCGAAGGATGCCAAAATTGCAAAAATCGAGAAGAGAACCGCTAAGATGATACCGATCCACTTGCAGCCCTTCATTTTGCCGAGCCCGTCACGAAGGTAGTACATCGCACCGCCGGACCATTCGCCGTCTGCATTCTTGCGTCTATAGTAAATACCCAGTACGTTTTCGGAGTAATTTGTCATCATACCGAGGAATGCCGCAATCCACATCCAAAATACGGCACCGGGGCCGCCGCCTACAATTGCGGCCGCAACGCCTGCGATGTTGCCGACACCAATGGTTGCCGCAAGCGCGGTACAAAGTGCCTGAAACTGGGAAATAGACTTACCCTGTACGTGTCCGGAAACGTCCTTGTGGAAAATCTTACCGATTGTTTCCAAAAACCAGTGTCTTAAATGCGTAATCTGAAATACTCCCGTGATTACGGTCATAATAAGACCGGTTGCCAGAAGCAGGTAAAGACCCTTGCCCCATACGAAACTGTTAATGTCATTGTTGAAATTTGTCAGTGCTTCTAAAAACCAAGTCGGATCGTAGCCATG
>JAZNJV010000044.1:0-6054 GCA_045578225.1 Clostridia bacterium
TGCCCTAAAAGATTCATCTGTAAAACCGCTTCTTCGGGACTCATCGGTTTTAAGGCATGCTTTTTGCTTTTTACAATCCGAATCTCCTGTTCTTCTGCTTCAGACATGCGCTCTGCAGGTGCGTCAAATGCACCGCCACGCAGTTTCTTTTCAAGACGGGTTTTGTTTTTGCGAATTTGACGTTCAATCAAATCAATTGCGCGGTCAATGGAGGTGTACATATCATCCGTTGTATCTTCGGCACGGAATACAAAGCCGCCAAAATAAATGGTAAGCTCTGCTGTTTGCCGATCCTTTTCCACAGATAAAGTCACCTGTGCGTCGGCGGCTTCGTCAAAAAACTTATCGAGCTTTTGCAACTTCTTTTCCGTGTAGCTCCGCATACCGGCGCTGATGTCGATTTTTCTCCCTGTGATAATAACCTTCATACGATCACTCCTTTTATATTGATAGCGGGAACGACCCGCGGGGGAACAAAGTTATTTTTTCTCTTCAAACCCTATTTCTTCTTGTACAATGTAAAGTGGTCTCGCTTTACACTCCTCATAAATGCGCCCGATATAAGAACCGATGATGCCGAGCATAATGAGAACCACACCGTTAAAGAAAAGCTGTACTGCAAGCAGAGATGCCCAACCATCCGCTGTCGGCATACCCATAAACTTCTGTATAAGAACGAGTAAGAGGTAGGCAAAACTAAAACCGGAAAGAACGAACCCTACGAGCGTTGCAAGCTTTAGCGGTTTATAAGAAAACGAGGCGATACCGTCCGCGGCGAGACGTAGCATTTTTTTGAAAGGGTACTTTGTTTCGCCGGCGAATCTTTCTTCGCGCACATAGGGAAGGGCGTACTGCCGAAAACCGACCCAACTTACAAGCCCGCGTACGTATCTGTTTTGCTCTTTAAGCGTTTTCATGGCATCGCAAACCTTGCGGTCAAGAAGCCGGAAGTCGCCTGTGTCCGTAGGGATATCCACGGGCGTCATACGCTTTAAAAGACGATAGAAGAGCTTGGCGGTTACTTTTTTAAAGATCGTTTCCCCGTGGCGCTTTATGCGTTTTCCGTACACCACGTGGTACCCTTCTTTCCATTTTGCAATCATATCCGGGATTACTTCCGGTGGATCTTGCAAATCGGCATCAATCACAACCGTGGCATCGCCCTTTGCGTAATCCATGCCTGCGGTAATTGCAATCTGATGGCCAAAATTTCTGGAAAAACAAATGAGCCGGACATGTGGATCCTCTTTCGCGAAAGAGGCAAGAATAGAGGCGCTCTTGTCGCGGCTGCCGTCGTCAATAAAAAGCAGTTCATATGCTTCGCCACTGTTTTGCATAACAGACGTCAGACGTGCGTAAGAGGTGCGAATCACTTCCTCTTCATTATATACAGGGATAACAATAGAAATCATCGAATCACATCCTTTTAATAGCCGAGTATCCAAGAGGGGAACCATTTTAAACAGGAAAGCATGTACGCTCTTGGTACAATGAACCCGGATAAAACGGGATAGAAGGCAAGGAATAAAACACCGGAAAAAGCGAGGAAAATATAAATTGCACGTTTCCCAAAAGTGTATTTCCTTCGGAGAATGTCAAACGCGAAGGCGAGAGCAAACATTGCGAAGGGAAGACTTGCAAAGTAGTGATAGATAAACACTACGCGAGAAACAAACATCCATGGAACAAGCTGAGAAAGATACGCAATCGCGATAAAGAGAGGGCGACGTTCCGAGCTTTTCTTAAAGAGAAGGTAGATAGAAAAAACGATGCAAAACAGGGTTGCAAGAAAACTCACCCACCAGATGAGCGGATTTCCCATACCCACAATGCTTGAGACTAGACCTTTTTCCTGTAGTGCCTCATTTCCGTAGTACCAGATGGGGCGTGCCACCATGAGCCAGGTGTACCAGCGAGAAGCAAAAGGATGCTCCGCCGTGAGTTTGCTGTGATAGCTAAACATATGCTTTTGGTAATTCCAGAAATTTTGAAAATGGTTTTCTGCGCCGTCTGCAATGTTTATGGGAATATAGCTTATATAATATAGTATAAACGGAATTCCAACAAAAAACAATACGCAAAAAGCACAAATCCAAATTTCTCGTATGCCTTTTGCACGAACACGTCTCCAAAGCGCAATGAAAAAGAGAAGCGCAAGGCCGGCACCGCCATAAAAACCGATCCATTTGGATGCGATGGCCAGACCGAACGATATGCCGGAGAAAAGAAGATATAGACAGCTTTTTCTAAAAGATAACGTTTCCGCTTTTTCATAAAAAAGATACATAAAAAAGTACATCAGCAATATGAAAAAGACCGGATAGGAATCAATGGTGGCAATTCTGGTTTGCGAAAAGTGCATAAAGTCAAACGCCATGAGAAGCATAGCTGAGGTGGCGATAAAGGAGCTTTTGAAAAGTCGCTTTGCAAAAATATACATAAGCGGCAGCATCAAAACGCCAAACAAAGTACCCATAAAGCGCCAACCAAACGGGTGCATGCCAAAAAGACGAATCCCGATGCCGATGATATGCTTTCCGAGCGGTGGATGCGTGTTTTCGTAATGCCCTGGCGTGTATTCTATATGCTCAAAAGCTGTGCGCGCATGGTAAATTTCATCAAAGTACGTGCTGTTTAGATATGTGTTATCGTACGCCGCAAGGCTCTGTTCGTCAAACAGCGGACTTTGCGAAGAAAGGGGAATTTGCCGGACATTCTCATCAAAAAAGGCGGCTTCATACACGCCACTTGCATCTCCGGTAAACCGTACACGGACAAAGCGAGCAGATTGATTTAAAGGATAGTTTGTCCACTTAAAGCAAGGGGACCCTTCAAACGCCTGTGTGCCGTGCCAGTTTTCGCCATCATCAGAGAACTCAAAATAGAGAATACAGTCCCCAATGCCTTTGTATACGGAAACGGAGGAGATAGTCTCTATCTTAGAGAACTCGGCCATATTGTCGGCGTTTGCCGCTGTTTTGGGCGCATCTGTATTCCCGAGATTTAAAAAGGCAAAGAGGGTATATAAAATAGTAACAGCTGATACAATGATACAGTCTTTTTTCTTTCCGGGAAAATGAACTTTTGGGGCAAACTTTGGCTGTACATATATAGAAAGCGCAAGGTACAGCATATATGCATAGGCAAGAAGATGGAGAAAAGAAAGAAAAGAAGCGGCTGCATCCGGAGGAAGCGCATAAAAAACGCCGTTTTGGCTCAGAAGATAAATGTAAGCCACGTTGAAAAAGTGCAGAACGGAAAGGAGAATAGAGAAAAACAACACACGGCAATCTCTTTTGTAGATGAAGGTTAGAAACAAGAGCACAATGGCCGGGAACAAATATCGTTCATGCATTTTGGTGCCCAACAGAAAAATGCCGAGGAGCAAGAGGGCGGGCGAAAAGAAGTAGCGCGAAGCATCTTTTCCGCGTAAGAATACAATACTTGCGATAAGAACAGAAAATAGAATGCCTAAAGTGCCCCATGCTCCATAAGAAAGACCGAAGAATACCGTGTCAAGCGGTGCGCCGTTGGCGCCAAATAGTGTGAAAAGATTAAAGGCGTTGAGCGATGCGTACGGATAAGACGAAAGCGTTTTGGTATAAAGTTCGAAGATGAAGAGCGGCGGCCTACCAATGGCAAAAGGAAAAACCAATCCAATAAACACACCAAGAAATACACCAAGCGAAGAGAAGAATAGTTTTAAAAAGTGCGGGTGTTTGCGGTGCTGCCATATTGTGAGAAGATATATGGGCATAAAGAGAAGCGCCTGGGGCTTGACAACAACAGAAACTGCTAAAAGGGCAGCGCTCTTTGTAAATTTCTCCTCAGATAAAAAGAGAAGAGAGAGAACGAGAAAAAGGGTAAACACGGCGTCTACCTGCCCCCAAACCGCGGAATTTACCCAAATGGCCGGATTTACTGCATATAAAAGAGAAAGCACGAAGGCGAAATAGGTAGAGTCGGCCTCTTTTTCTGCCCTTTTATATATACAAATGCAAAGAAAGGTGTCAAAAAGGATAGCTGGGAGTTTTAAAAAAAGAATTTCGAGGAAGGCAGGGGCCGCTTCAAAGATACGCCGGATGCCGCCAAGAAGCATGAGAATGTATATATATCCCGGTGCATAGTCGCAAAAAACAGAATCAGAATAAAAGTGATGCGGCAAAACAGAGCTTGCTCTATCCGCCCATCCGCGCCAGCAGCTCATATCTGTGGCGTAGCCGGGAGAAGAAAGGGCGAGAACTATGCGGAGGGTGATACAAAGCAAGCTTAAAAGTAAAATGGCGCGCGAGGGGGCCTGCTTTTCTAAACGCAGAGCAGAGGATGCCAGCGCCTCGCGGTGCCCAAAGTAGGCAAATAGTATAAATAACAAAACAGAAATAACAGTAAAAGACATGTAAAACTCCTCCTATACACAGTATACCACAAAATGGAAGCAAATGAAAAGGTTTTTTCCTATTTTTGCTATCTTTACAGAAAAATGTTAAAAATGTTTTAATTTTTCAAATAAAAGGATACAATTTACAAATACTGTGGTATAATGGACAAAATATGTTAGGAGGGATAGATGTTGGCATTTTATAGTGATACAAAAGAAAATGTCATAAAATTTTTGAAAACAGATTCATCCTTGGGACTTTCTTCAGAGGAAGCCGCACGGCGACTTTTGGAAAAAGGGCCAAACAAATTACGGGAGAAAAAGAAAAAGACAACTGTGCAGCGGTTTCTCGAACAGTTTCGTGATGTAATGATTTTGATTTTGCTTGCGGCTGCTGCAGTTTCGTTTGCAATTGCAATACTAGAAAAGAATCCGCGTGAACTTTTTGAGCCATTACTTATTCTGCTTATTGTTATTTTGAATGCCATCATGGGGGTGGCACAGGAAAGTAAGGCGGAGAAGGCTTTAGATGCGCTTAAAAACATGTCTGCGCCGCACGCACGTGTCGTTCGAAATGGAACCGAACAGCTTATAGATGCTGCAGAACTTGTGCCGGGGGATATCATTCGCATGGAAGCTGGTGATTTTATTCCTGCAGACGCACGCCTGCTTTCGAGCGCAAGTCTTAAAAGCGAAGAATCTGCGCTCACGGGTGAATCCGTGCCGTCCGAGAAAGATGCTTTGGCCGAGATTCACGAGAATGCGCCGCTTGGCGATCGAAGCAACATGGTTTTTTCGGGTTGCAGCGTTACGTATGGCACTGCTACAGCGGTTGTAACCGCAACTGGCATGGATACGGAAATGGGCAAAATCGCGAATCTTCTGGACAATGAAGAAGAAGGACAAACGCCTCTGCAACGAAAACTCGCACAGCTCGGAAAATATCTCGGCATTGTGGCGCTTTTGGCCTGTGCAATTATTTTTATTGTGGGTATTACAAGCGGCATTCCGATTATGGAAATCTTTATGACATCGGTGTCTCTGGCAGTTTCCGCAATCCCAGAAGGGCTTCCGGCTATTGTGACCATTGTGCTTTCCATCGGCGTGCAGCGTATGGTAAAGCGAAACGCGCTTATTCGCCGTTTGCCGGCCGTAGAAACGCTCGGCAGCGCCTCGATTATTTGCTCTGATAAAACGGGAACGCTTACCCAAAATCGTATGACGCTTACAAAGGTATACGTAGATGGCGCAGAAAAAGCCGAGGATTTACACGAGGAGAATGCGGAGGCTGTGAAGAAAATCCTTTGGTTTGGCACGCTTTGCTGTGACGGTAGCGTTGTTATTTCCGAAGAAGGAGTCACACATATTGGCGATCCAACAGAAACCGCAATTGTATATGCAGCCCATCAAAATGGGATGCCCAAAGAAGCTCTGCAGCGAGAATATCCCCGCCTTGCAGAAATTCCGTTTGACTCAGACCGAAAGCTGATGAGCACCGTTTGCCAGATTGACGGGCGCAAAGTGGTTATTGTAAAAGGCGCTTTTGACATGATGGTATCGCGCTGCGTCGCCGGAGATCTTGCGAAAGCAAAAGAGATTACGGAAGCGATGAGCGAGGAGGCGCTCCGCGTGCTCGCGATCGGATACAAAGAGATTCCGGAAGTGCCGGAAGAATT
>JAZNJV010000045.1:0-3412 GCA_045578225.1 Clostridia bacterium
ACGACATGGCTACGATCCGACTTTAGGAAGGCTTGCCGAAGGAGACGAAATTTTAGTCTCGGGCAAGCGTGTGCAGGTGGACGAAATTGCACGCACCGATGGCGAAGTCCGCCTCAATGGTGGCCTTGATAAGGGCGGAATAGAACTCTATACCGACGATAATGAGGTCTTCTATCAAAGAGGATATAACGACGCTAAAACGTATTACAAAGTTGGCGAAATCACACTGCCGGTAGCGGAGGATTTTGTCTTTGCCGATGAAGCGGATTTTGGCGCGGAACCGACCCGTTACACGGCCGAAGATTTTCTAAACGGCAGTATTGAAATTAAAAACTTCTTTACGCCGCATAACACCTCTCTTTCTGTACAAGAAGGGAAGGCAGCAGAACTAAATCGCAGGTATGTACCGTAATCAAAAATACAAAAAAGCAAGTCTCTCGACTTGCTTTTTTCACTTTTGGGTTTTAAAAGTTTACCGCAAGAGAAGCAAAGCATTCTCCGCTGTCGTCGTGAAAACGATATGTAGTGCCTGTGATGGAGGGGCAGTACTCTTGTAAGATGCTGTCACCTTCTCGAAGTTGTTCTCGTATGTCATAAAGTCCGGCTTGTTCGTTTGTTCTTTGCTCCTGCGTCAAAGTAATGCCGTGCAAATATACATCAATAAATACTCTGGTTCCGTGCGCGCGCACAAGACATGTGGCAGAGACGGGAATGCCGTATGCTTCAAAGAAGGATTCCGCATAGCCATTTGCCAGTTCTTTTTCCAGAGGAACCCCAACTTCCTGTACGAAAAGGTCTACCTCATTGTGATTTAACCCTTCAATTTCGAGCGAAATTTCACGTCTGTCATTGTCATAAGCGGCAGCGCCGAACGAGGCGAGTGTGTTAAAGTTTATAATGGTAAGACCGTCGATGTTGCAGCTTGGTACATAAGTGTTATCTACATATGTAACAATATCGGTATATAAAATGTTTTTTGGCTGGCGTGTAGGCCCGATAAACATATATCCGGGATTTTTCGAAGGGGGATCAATTTCCGTAGCGGTTGAACGGCTTACGGAAAGCGTACGCGTGGTATTATCGTAAACCACATCGAAGCCGTAATAGCGTAAATCTTCCACAACGATATATGTATATCCATCCACATTGTAGGACATAAGCTGATACCCGTTTATGGTGGCTACAATATTTGTCGGCTGTGCGAAGTTTATTACGTCACCAATTTGGTACCCAAAGGCTGCCATCGGGAGAAGGGAAAGCACGAGGCTTAAAACGGAAATGCATGCAATCAATTTTTTCATAATAACCACTCCTTTTCTTTTCCTTTAGTATAACACAAAACGGCAAAAAAGTAAACAGAAAATATAACATTTCTATTTTAGGAAAAGACTTGAAATTTCAGAAAAAAAGCGGTATACTATCCTACAAATGATACAGAAGAGGAGAATGATATGCAAAGCATAGAATGGGCAAAAAGATTTTCAATTTTACTCCCCGGAAGCTTTTTTATGGGTCTTGGTGTGGCGCTTACGAAATGTGCCGAACTCGGCCTCTCTACCATTTCATCTGTTCCGAATATTCTAAGTCTTCGTTTTTCCTTTATGTCCCTTGGCAGTTGGGCGGCTCTTTGGAACTGCGTTATGATTATAACGCAAATTCTGATTTTAAAGAAAGAGTTTAAACTCGTACAGCTTTTGCAGATTCCGGTTTCCATGCTGTTTGGAGTTTGTACCGATTTGGGCGTCGCTTTGTTTTCTGCGCTTCCGCTCGAAGCGTACCTATGGAAACTTTTGGCATGCCTTTTAGGGATTGCTGCGCTCGGCTTTGGCATTTCGCTTACGGTGATTTCTGGTACGGTTATGAACCCGGGAGAGGCGCTTGTAAAGGTCCTTGCGGATAAAACGGACAAGGATTTTGGTGATGTGAAAATTGCCTTTGATTTCTTTTGCGTTGTTCTTGCCGCCATTCTTTCCATGGTATTCTTTTCCTCCCGCATTTTAGGCATTCGGGAAGGTACCATTTTGGCTGTTTTCGGTACGGGGATTTGCGTAAAAATATTTACGAAAATTTGCGAAAACCCCTTGACACGCTGGTTTGCAAAAAGATAGAATAAAGCCATGAAAAAGCTCGCCTTACATAGTGGGTGGCAAAATGGCGTACATTGGCTTTGGGAAATACCGCCTTACCCGGGAAATTGTAGTTTGGAGGAAATAACATGTTAGAAAATTTAAAAAAGAAAAACCCGAATCTCCCTTTTTACTCGATTCATGATGCGGAATTTAAAAAATACGGACGTGTTCTCGATATCGATACACGTGAAATGGTAGAGACCGCCTCGAAAATTGCAAGACCGGAAAGCGGCTCCTCGTATTCTCTCAGTGTAGACGCACTCGAAACGCTGCCGTCGGCGCCGGCCTTTCGTGAGCTTCTTTTTGGTGGCTGCGAAGCACAAATTGGCCTTTGCCACGGATATAGTCATTTTTTGAACGCTCTGGAATTTCATAAAAGCTCAGAACTAAATGTGGCGGTAACGCCCCTTGTTCTCCTTTTGGGGCTCGAATATGAAATGGAAGGGGATCGCTACGATGCCGCAAAGGTAAAAGCGTTCTATCTCGAAAAGGGAGACGCTGTGGAAGTGTTTGGCACATCCATGCATTTCTGCCCATGCCAAGTGTCGGATGACGGTTTTTCGGCGCTTGTCATTTTGCCGAAAAATACCAACGATTTCCTCGATGCACCATCCTCGGATAAGCTCCTCTTTAAAAAGAATAAGTGGATTTTATGCCATGAGAAAAACGAGGCGCTTATAGCGCGCGGTGTACACCCCGGTATTTATGGCGAAAACTACGAGGTTAAATATTAAAAAACGGCCCGAAGAGGGCCGTTTTACTATTTAGAAAGCTTTGCGATGAGGCGGCAAATAGGGAAGCCTTGCGAAGAGAAATTGGCTTCATATTCCGTCATTACATTGTCGGGGTCGTTTTCAGCGTGCAGGTCACGCGTAACACTTTCGAGAACAAACCCGTTTTCGGGGAGTGTTTCGAGCGAGTACTCAAAAAGTGCTACATTATCTGTTTTCATGATGATTTCTCCGTCCGCAGTGAGAAGCGTTTTATAAAGAGCGAGAAAAGCCGGTGCGGTGAGGCGGCGCTTCGCGTGCTTTGTGCGCGGCCACGGGTCACTAAAGTTTAAGTAAATGCGGCTCACCTTGTTCTCAAGGGGGAACTCGGCAAGACGAAGTACGTCGCCCGAGAAAAACTGTACATTTGTAAGAGAAGCGGCGGCAGCCTTTTCCATCGCCAGCACCAAAACGCTCGATACTTTTTCGACCGCTAAAAATTGTATTTCAGGGTTTCGACGTGCCATTTCTGTTATAAACGCGCCTTTTCCGCAGCCAATTTCAAGGTGCAGT
>JAZNJV010000046.1:0-7802 GCA_045578225.1 Clostridia bacterium
AAGGCGTGCCGCGCCTTCGGGGCGCAGAACACCGCGTGATTCCCGACAGAATCGTAGCGACAACGTATCTTTGCGCAGGCGTCATGACGGGGGGTGCCATGGAACTTATAGGTGCGGCACCCGAGCATATCGGGGCAGTTCTCGATGTTCTTCGCGAGACGGGAGCAGAGGTACGTGCGAAAGGTGACCGCATTTTCCTCTCGGCAAAAAAGCGGCCCAGACCTATAAAACTCCTTCGTACGATGCCGTATCCGGGATTTCCTACAGATGCACAGGCACTCGTCACCGCGATGCTTACCATATCGGATGGCACCAGCATGGTGGAGGAAACCATTTTTGAAAATCGCTTTAAACATTGCGGCGAACTATGCCGCATGGGTGCAGATATTACCACGCGCGGCAGCATTGCCGTGATTCGCGGCGTGCCGCATCTTACGGGCGCTAAGGTAGAGGCTATGGAGCTTCGCGGCGGTGCAGCACTTGTGATTGCAGGGCTTGCGGCCGAAGGCACAACGGAAATTCGCGGCACGGCGCATATTGACCGTGGATATGACACACTCATTTCCGATATGCAGGCGCTTGGCGCAGATATCAGAAAAAAATAAACGGGGAGAAGCATATGGCAAGAAAACGAAAGAGCCAAGGCGGTATTTTTATCTTAATATTGCTTTTCATTATCGCTGTGGTCGTTACGTTTACGACGCCGGTATTCAATATTACGTCTGTCACCGTTACGGGGCAGGAAGCGGTACCGGAGGAAGAAATTCTGCATGCAGCAAACATTCCGCTTGGCCGAAATACCTACCGCGTGTCTATGAAAAAGGCAGCCGCGCGCGTGGAAGCCTTGCCGTATGTGCTTTCGGCCAAGGTGGGACGCAGATTTCCGGCACGCGTGGCCATTCAGGTTACGGAGAGAAAAGAGGCGGGAGCCGTCACGTGTCCGGGCGGCTACGCCGTAATTGATAAGGAGTGCCGCGTACTTCGTCTGACGGCCGAAGAAGAGAACCTTCCGATTATTTCCGGCGCCACGGTCGCCACGGCCATGCCGGGCACGGAAATTCAAATGAAGGACGCGCGCTTTGTAGGCGATTTAAAAACTTTGTTTTCTGCGATTGAAGCGGAGAAACTGGCGGTGGAATTTGCGCGTATATCTATTGATTCCGCAGTAGAAATTGTACTGGAAACAAAAGGAGGTATGGAAATTCATCTTGGCAGTTTGGACGAGCTTTCCTATAAACTGCAAATGTGCCGCAATATTTTGGAGGGTGGCCGTGCTGGTCTTAATAAAGACAGTAGCGGCGTCCTTAGATGGACAAGCGAGGGACAGTTTTCCTACAGACAGAATAAAAACTGAAAAAATTTAAAAAAAAGATAAAAAATTTCAAATTTCTCTTGCATAAATGTGCAAAAAGAGATACAATAAAGTAGATAAAGACTAAGGAGGATTCATGATGGCTATAGAAGATATGAATTTAGCACAGGTGATTAAAGTTGTCGGCGTCGGTGGCGGCGGTGGCAATGCCGTAAACCGAATGGTAGAAGCCGGCGTTCGCGGTGTTGAATTTGTGGCAATCAATACAGATAAGCAGGCACTGACCTGCTCCAAGGCAGACAAAACAATTCAAATCGGCGAAAAGATTACAAAGGGCCAGGGCGCCGGTGCAAATCCGGAAGTAGGCAGAAAGGCTGCTGAAGAAAGCCGCAGCGAAATCGAAAAGATTTTGGAAGATGCGGATATGGTCTTTGTTACAGCCGGTATGGGCGGCGGTACAGGTACAGGGGCAGCCCCTGTTGTTGCTTCCATCGCAAAGGAAAAGGGTATTTTAACCGTAGGTATCGTAACGAAACCCTTCTCTTTCGAGCTGAAGCGTCGTATGAACCAGGCTGAAGAAGGTATTGCAGCACTTCGCGAAGCCGTTGACACCATCATTGTAATTCCTAACGATAAGCTTCTCCAGCTTTGCAGCGCAAAAACCACTGTAAAAGAAGCCTTTAAAATGGCCGACGAAACACTCCGTCAGGGTGTATCCGGCATTTCCGAACTCATCAATACAGCAGGCGACATGAATGCTGACTTTGCTGACGTTACACGCATCATGAAAGATGCAGGCTTTGCACACATGGGCATCGGTCGCGCAAGCGGCGATAACCGCGCAGAAGAAGCTGCACGTATGGCCATTGCAAGTCCGCTTCTCGAAACCTCCATTGATGGCGCAACCGGCATTCTCATTAACGTAACCGGTGGCGAAGAGCTTACGCTCCTTGAAGTAAATGCAGCTGCAAACCTCATACATAGCTGCGCAGATGCGAATGCAGAAGTTATCTTCGGCATGGCAATTGACGAAAACATGGGCGATGAAATTTCCATCACCGTAATTGCAACAGGCTGCAGAAGCGGCAGAAAGCAGGATCTTGAGGATCTTAAGGTGCCGACGTTTGACAAAAACCGTGGCATCACACCGCAAACGCCTTCCGAGCCGACGAACTTCGGTTCCGAAGATTTGCAGCTCCCCGATTTCATGCGTAAATCGAACATTGAATTTTAAAAAAACAGCTAAAAAGGCGGCAAGTTTGCCGCCTTTTTTATGTTTCGAAAAAAATTTGGAAAAGGCGTTGACAAGGCGAAAGTATTGTGGTATATTGGTGACAATATAAAGAAAGAAAGGAGAAAAATGATGTTTACTTCTTTTTCTCTTGGCGGCACTTGGGAGATGGATTATGCAAAGGACGCATATCTTGATTCCGCTGCGCCTAGTGTAAAGTGGGAGCCTGTGAAAAACGCTGTTCCGGGATATTGGGAAGATATGACGGACGCTTTTTTGATGGCCCCCTTTTTCTGTAAGCTCGAAATTAACCCTCTTTATGGTCTTCAGCAGTACCCGATTTCCGGCGTAGTGCCGGATATGGCGCTGCCGAACATTTTAGGCAACTTCTTCTATCGTCGTACGTTTTCCTGCGAGAATATCCAGAAAGATGCGTGCATCCATTTTGAAGGCGTACAAAATGCTGTAAGCGTTTGGATTAACGGCACCTTTTTAGGAAGACATGAAGGGTACAGCGCCCCGTTTGAGGTGCAGATTCCTGACGGACTTTTACAAGATGGCGAGAATGAAATCATTCTTTCTATCTCGAATTACCGCCTCCTAGGCTATGGCGGTGAGCCGGTTTCCGGTCTTACATCGCGCGCGGCCAATGAATGCACGGGCGGCATTACGGGAGAAGTGACGCTTCGCGTGTATACAAGTCCTCTCCGTGATGCGGCGGTTCTCATTTCCAAGGACTGTAAAACGGCCTCTGTACAGATTACAGCCGTTTCCAAAACAGAGTACAAATGGAGCGTTTTAGACGGAGAAAAGACGCTTCTGCAAGGCGAAGCCGATGGCGACTTTTCCTTCAGTACGGAAGGCCTCTCACTTTGGAGCCCGGAAAGCCCGAAACTCTATACACTTCGCATAGAATGTGCGGGCGGTCTTTTAGAGAGACAGTTTGGTGTCCGTCGCCTTGTGGCGGACGGCATCGAGTTCCGTTTAAATGGCGTGCCGTATTATCTTCGCGGCATCTGCGAGCATTGCTATTTCCCCGAAACGGTACATCCGGACCATGATATTTCGTATTACCGCGAAATGATAAAAACGTTCAAAAAGCTCGGCTTTAACTTTATCCGCTTCCATACCTTTATTCCGACGGAAGAATATATGCAGGCAGCGGATGAACTGGGTATTCTTCTGCACGTGGAAACGCCGAATAATACCACCGAGGCAGAGTGGAAGGAAATTGTTACCTTCTGCAGAAGACATACTTCCGTTGTCATCTACTGCGGCGGTAACGAACTGTATGTGGATGAAGAATATATTGAACACTTCCGCAGATGTGCCGCCGACGTGCACGCGAGAACGGACAGCCTGTTCTCGCCCATGAATGCCATTCGCGGGTTTGAATATGTTTTTCCGCCGGAATGGGTAGAGGAGTCGTGCTTGTCCAAGGAGCCGTTCGTGCATCACCCCGGTCGCTTCAAGCTGACGGGCGAATTCGCGGATATGTATAGTAGCTATGCGCTCGGGCAGGTCAGCTATAATTCTCTGACTGCCGATCCGAAAAAGATTGATGCCTGGAGCGTAGTATATAACAAACCGCGTGTTACGCACGAAATTTGTATTGACGGTACATATGCAGACCTAAGTCTTAAGGACCGCTACCGCGGCTGGAGGATTGGCAAGACCGATATGTTCTCTTCTATTGAACGTCATCTGGAAGAAAAGGGTGTTCTTCATAAGGCACCGTTGTATTTTAAGAATTCCTCCGAATGGCAACGCCGCATTCGCAAGCACTGTTTTGAAGCTGTGCGCCGCTGCCATAAGCTCGGCGGCTACGATTTCCTCGGGCCGATTGATACGCACTGGCATACCTTCGGCTACGACGTGGGTATGATGAACGAATTTTATGAATTAAAGCCGGGCGAAACGGTGCGAAATGTTCTCATGTATAATTCGCCCACGGTGCTTCTTACGGACCTTGACCGCCGTTCGAATTTCACAGAAGGCGAAGTGCTCGAAACGGGTATTCACGCTTCGTACTTTGGGGAGCGCGACCTTACGGGTGGCGTCTTAACGATACGCCTCTCGCTTTCGGGAAAAGTGATTTACCGCGAGGAGGTACCGGTAGAGTTCATCGAAAACGGCAAAATTTCAAAGCTGCATGACCTTAAGTTTACATTGCCCGAAGTCCAAAAGCCTATGGATATGAAACTCTACGTAACGCTTGACGGCGACGGACTTTTCACTGAAAACGAATGGGAACTGTATCTCTTCCCGAAGGTAGAAATGCCGGATACAGGGGATTTACTCGTAAGCTGTGGCATGACCGATAAAGAACTTTTCGAGGCACTCGAAAAAGGGCGCGACGTTGTGATTTTCGGTACGGAGCCGTTTGTAAGCCGCGACACGTCCTTCCGTATTTCTCTTGCTGGGCGCACAAGCGGCTATCTTGCCACCGTCATTGCCGACCATCCCGTTATGCGCGAAATTCCGCATGAAGGTTTCTGTGGCTGGCAGTTTGCGGAGCTTTTGACGGGCGGCAAGTCCGTATGCTTTGACGATAGTGTGCCGTTTAACCCCATTGTGGAAGTGGCACCGACACATAAGTGCGTAGTGCGGCAGGCTTCTCTTTTTGAGTACCGCGCACTCTCCGGTCGCCTTCTCGTATGCGGCTTCCGCCTCGATGATACAGACCCGATGGCACGGTATTTACGCGCCGCACTCATACAGTACGCAAAGAGCGATGCGTTCTGCCCGAGCGACGTAATCGACAGGGAAGGCCTCAAAGCGCTCCTTTCGGATACGTACACAAAGACCGCCGAAAACACAAACTTTGCGATGAACCAAAACGATATTACGGCAACAAGACGAAACAAGAAATAATAGAAAGAGAAAGAAGCACAAGCATAAGCTTGTGCTTCTTTAGTTGTTACTGTAAAATTAACTTTTGCATCGCTTCGTATTTTCTGTCCATATCCAAAAGAAGATGAAGCTGATTGGCCGCGCGCTCGGCATTTTGCCGTGGCGTGCGAATGGAGAAATATACGTCGCCGAGAATGTAATCGCCCAAAAAGCGAATGACAAGCTCAAAGGTAAGAACAAGCGCCGAAAGCGCCAAATTCTCTTTTTCTGCCGTCACCAATCGCCCGTCAGTACCTTTTAAGAAACCATTTAGGAAAGCCTCGTAAAAGTCCATATTGAGCGATACACGCGAAAGGTCAGTATCCACCTCGGTGGTGGTATTGGCGCCGGAGCGTACCATATCCCCAAAGTCGTAAAGTGCCGTGGCGGGCATTACGGTATCGAGGTCAATGACACAAAGTCCGCGTCCCGTCTTTTTATCAAACAGGAGATTGTTGATTTTCGTGTCATTATGGGTAACGCGCACCGGAAATGCACCTTCCGAAAAAGGCTTCGTAAGGGCGGTGGCAAGGTGCGAAAAGCGCTCGCAAGTCTCAATAAGCTCCCTAACTTCTGCGGCACGGTTTACGGGATCGGCTTCTACAGCTTTGCAAAATGCCTGCCACCGTTTTTCCGTGTTATGGAAATCGGGGATGGTTTCGGAGAGCTTCGTAGCGTCAAAATCCGCAAGGCGGCTTTGAAATCGACCAAAGGTAAATGCCGCTTTATACGCTTGCCCGACAGAGGAGACATTTTGGAGCGTAACCACAGTATCAATAAAGTGGTACATGCGCCAACAGCTGCCATCTTCCGCTGTATAGAGAAGCGTGCCCTTTTCTTTGGTAGAGAGAAACTGCAGCACTTCTCGCGAAGTGTCACGGCCGGCCTCACGTACTTTCTTCGTGAGATGCTCCGTTACAAGCTGAATGTTTCGCATTACCGCCGAAGCGTCTTTAAAAACGTCTGTATTTATGCGCTGAAGTACGAACTTTCCTTCTCCTTCCACGATAAAGGAAGCATTGATATTCCCTTGACCGAGCGGGCGAATGCTTCGAACAGAGCCCTCGGGGAGGAAAGATTCTGCAACGCGCAGAATACGTGCATCCATTATCTCTTCACGCGTGCGTTACCTTCCCAGATGCTCCAAACCTGTTCTTCGTCAGCAGGCTGTGCATAGTCTGTGAGGAAGGTGGTAGCAAGTGCGCCGCTAGCCCAACCGAACTGAATCCACTTTTCCGGTTCCCAACCGCGGAGAATTGCGTAGAGAAGACCGCCAACGAAACCGTCGCCGCCGCCGATGCGGTCGAGAACGTGGATTTCGCGGGGTTCTACTACATGCCAGTTGTCACCTTCAAGCATGATGCCGCCCCAGAGGTGGCAGTTGGTGTTAACAACCTGGCGAAGTGTGGTGGCGTATACCGATGTATGCGGATATGCCTTCTTTACTTCCATAATCATGCCCTTGAAGGACTCGATCTTGGAAGCGATATCCTTGCCGCCGGCTTCAGGGCCCTTCATGCCGAGGCAAAGCTGGAAGTCTTCTTCGTTACCGATAAGAATGTCGGAAACGCTTGCAATTTCTGCAAAGCTCTTGCTGAGCTCTTCTTCGCGGCCAATCCAGAAGGATGCGCGGTGATTCAGGTCGAAGGAAATCAGCGTGCCGTATTTTTTGGCAGCACGTGCAAGCTCGAGGCAGAAGGTAGTGGTTTCGGGAGAAAGTGCAGCGATAAGACCGGAAAGGTGCAGTACCTGTACGCCTTCTTCGCCGAAAATGCGTTCAAGGTCAAAGTCGCGAATGCTGAGCGTTCTGCCAACTTCGCCGGCTCTGTCATTCTGTACGCGCGGGCCGCGGGAGCCGTAGCCGCTGTCAGCAATGTTGAACTGGTGACGATAGCCCCAGGGGCCGCCCTGTTCTACTTCCTTGCCTTCGTAGGCCATATGGCGTGCGGTGAGATTGCTCTTAATAAAGTGTGCAATGGGGCTTCCTTTTACGAAGGTAGTGAGAACCTTTACGGGAAGACCTAAGTAGGAAGAAATGCTGGCTACGTTTGTTTCAGCACTTGTGGCCTGCATTACGAAACGGTCGCTTGCGTGTGTCGGCTGACCGTTTTCGGGGGTAATACGGACACCCATACTGGTGGGAACAACTAAGGACCATTTGCAGTTTTCTTTCAATTTCATTTTCAAAACCTCTCTCTATTTTTATTTTATAAAACTTTACGAAGGAACGATTGTGTACGCGGATTTTGCGGGGAGGAGAAGATTTCCTCCGGCGTGCCCTTTTCCATGATGGTGCCTTCATCCATGAAAATAACGGTGTCGGCAACTTCACGGGCAAAACCCATTTCGTGTGTGACGATAACCATC
>JAZNJV010000047.1:0-9001 GCA_045578225.1 Clostridia bacterium
AGCAATCATAGCAGGCAAACAAAAATAAAAAATCGTAGTTTTTTATAAAAAAGACTTGATTTTTCTGTAAAATTATATTATTATAGCTATAAGCGATAAAAAAAGCAAATTAAAGGAGGATTTTCCAAATGGCAAAGGAAAAATTTGAAAGAAGTAAACCCCATGTAAACATTGGTACCATTGGTCACGTTGACCACGGCAAGACATCCTTGACCGCTGCAATTACAAAGGTTCTTGCTTTCCAGGGCAAAGCACAGTACGAAGCATACGACATGATCGATAAGGCTCCGGAAGAAAGAGAAAGAGGTATTACCATTTCCACAGCTCACGTTGAGTACGAAACGGACAACCGTCACTATGCTCACGTTGACTGCCCGGGTCACGCTGACTATGTTAAGAACATGATCACCGGTGCTGCTCAGATGGACGGCGCTATCCTCGTTGTTTCCGCTGCAGACGGCCCGCTGCCCCAGACAAGAGAACACATCCTTCTCTCCCGTCAGGTAGGCGTTCCCTACATCGTAGTATTCCTCAACAAGAAGGACCAGGTTGACGATCCGGAACTTCTTGAACTGGTTGAAATGGAAATTCGCGAACTCCTCAACGAGTACGAATTCCCGGGTGATGATATTCCGATCATTGCAGGTTCCGCTCTGCAGGCTCTCGAATGCGCTTCCAACGATGCAAGCGCTCCGGAATACGCTCCGATCCTCGAACTCATGGAAGCTGTTGACAGCTACATTCCGACCCCGGAAAGAAAGACTGACCTTCCCTTCCTTATGCCGGTTGAAGACGTATTCTCCATCACAGGTCGTGGTACAGTTGCTACCGGCCGTGTAGAGAGAGGCGCTCTTAAGGTTTCCGACGAAGTTGAAATCGTTGGTCTTACCGACGAATCTCGCAAGGTTGTTGTTACCGGTATTGAAATGTTCCGCAAGCTCCTCGATCAGGCAGAAGCTGGCGATAACATCGGTGCACTTCTCCGTGGTGTTCAGAGAAACGAAATCGAACGCGGTCAGGTTCTTGCAAAGCCGGGTTCCATCAATCCGCACACTGCATTCAAGGGCGAAGTTTACGTTCTGACCAAGGATGAAGGCGGCCGTCACACACCGTTCTTCAACAACTACAGACCGCAGTTCTACTTCAGAACAACTGACGTTACAGGTGTTGTTCAGCTGCCGGAAGGCGTTGAAATGTGCATGCCTGGCGATAACGTATCCATCTCCGTTGAGCTGATCACTCCGATCGCTATCGAAGAAGGTCTCCGCTTCGCTATCCGCGAAGGTGGCAGAACAGTTGGTTCCGGTGTTGTAAGCGCAATCAACAAATAAGACATCTTTCAAAAGGGCTGCCCACATGGCAGCCCTTTGCTGTTCTTTAAGAAAATCGTAGGAGAGTGGATACATTGGAAAGAAGAGATAAATACAATTACTACTTGGATATTGCAGAAACAGTTATTGGGCGTGGCACCTGCCTGCGCCGAAACTACGGTGCTATTATCGTAAAGAATGATGAAATCATCTCGAGCGGCTATACCGGCGCACCGCGCGGTCGCCAAAATTGTATTGACCGCGGCACTTGCCGTAGGGAGGAGCTTTCCATCCCAAGCGGACAGAGATATGAACTTTGCCGTAGCGTACACGCGGAAGCAAATGCCATCATCAGCGCTTCTCGTCGCGATATGATAGGCGCAGTTTTATATCTTGCCGGAAAAGACGCTAAAACCGGCGAGCTCGTTGAAAATGCCACTTCCTGCGCTATGTGCCGCCGCATGATTATCAATGCCGGTATTGAGCTTGTGGTAGTGCGTCAAACAAAAGATAAGTACGAAATTGTAAACGTGCAGGACTGGGTGCAGAACGACGAGTCCCTGTAAAGCACGAAGAATTTTCAAAAAAGGCTTGACTTTATCATGATAAAGTGCTACTATAAAGAAGCACAATAAAGTAAAGGAGTAATGAACATGAAAAAATGGATTGCATTGGCACTTGCCCTTTGTGTAGTATTCACATTCGCGGCATGCACCAAAACAGACGTAGAAACCCCGGCTCCTTCCGCACCGGTAGGGGAAGACACTTCTTGGGATTACATTCAGACAAACGGCAAGCTGATTGTCGGTCTGGACGATACTTTTGCTCCCATGGGCTTCCGTACGGAAGAAGGCGAACTTGTTGGCTTTGACATTGACCTTGCAAACGCAGTAGGGGAAGAACTCGGCGTAGCCGTAGAATTCAAGCCTATCGTTTGGGATGCTAAGGAAATGGAACTCGAAGGCAAGAAGATTGACGTAATCTGGAACGGCATGAGCAAAACCCCGGAACGTGTTGAAAAGATGAATCTTTCCAAGGCTTACTTCAATAACTCTATCGTTATCATGACCTTAGCGGATAAGCCCATCGAAAAGAAGGCAGACCTCGCTGGTAAGAACATCGGCACACAGGCCGCTTCCGCTGCACTTGAAATGATTCAGGCAGATGCTATCT
The DNA here is from genome assembly GCA_045578225.1 of Clostridia bacterium. GTDB lineage: Bacteria > Bacillota > Clostridia > UMGS1883 > UMGS1540 > SIG447. The sequence goes on from JAZNJV010000047.1 coordinate 2,484, forward strand.
ACGGCGATATTGCGGATGGTCTTGCAGAATACGACACTTATGATGAAGCTGTTATGGACCTTGAAGCAGGCAGACTTGATGCTGTTATTATCGATAAGGTTGCCGGTATGTACAAGGCAAACCTCAAGGCCGGTACGTATGCTTTCACGAGTGAAGACTTTGGCGAAGACCTCTACGTTATCGGTATGCGCAAGGGCGAAGATGCTCTGACCGAAAAGATTGACGCAGCCCTCGACGCTGTAATCGCAAGCGGTAAGGCAAGCGAAATTTCTAAAACATGGTTTGGTGAGGACTTAGTTCTTCGATAAACAAAAGCGAGAAGAAGGGCTGGTCGCAGGAATGCGGTCAGCCCTCTTTACTGAAATGAAAAGGAAACGCGTGGCGTTTCGGAAAAGGATTACAGAATGGATTTTATTGCTGAAAACTGGGCAAACGTGGTAGAATGGTTTACATATTCCGGTCGGATTTTGCCGGCACTCCTGCGTGGCGGTCAGGTTACACTTTTGGTGTTTACGCTCACGCTCGTGCTGTCGCTTCCGCTTGGTCTTATTTTTGGACTTATGCGCATTTCTAAAGTGGCGCCGCTTCGATGGTTTGCGTCCGCATACATCTGGGTACTTCGCGGCACGCCGCTACTTCTGCAGCTGTATTTTGTGTATTACGGCCTTCCCAATATGGGCATTACCTTTAATGGGGTTACGGCGGCCGTAGTAGCCTTTACGCTGAATTACGCCGCCTATTTTGCGGAAATTTACCGCGGCGGTATAGAATCGATTGACCGCGGCCAGTATGAAGCCGCAAAAGCACTCGGCTTTACCGGCGGTCAAACCATGTGGAAGATTATTATTCCCCAAACCTTAAGCCGTATTATTCCGCCGATTACGAACGAAACCATCACGCTTGTAAAAGATACAGCGCTTATTACTGCTATCAGCGTTTCGGAATTACTTCGCGCTGCCAAAGGCGCCGTAAACCGCGACCTGGATACGACGGCATTTTTGCTTGCAGCACTTTTATATCTGTTCTTTACGCTGATTTTAACGATTATCTTTAAATTTACGGAGAAACGGTGCTCGCGCCATATAAGGAGGGAAAGCTGATGGCTATTTTGGAAGTAGAAGGTCTCAAAAAAAATTTCGGTAGCCTGAAGGTTTTAAAGGGCATTGATTTCAAAACGGAGAAAGGGCAGGTTACAGCTATTTTAGGCCCTTCCGGCAGCGGAAAGAGTACCTTTATACGCTGTCTGAACCGCCTTGAAAAAATATCCGCCGGTACGATTCGTATTGACGGGGAAACGCTTGTGGAAACGGTGGACGATAAGGTCGTATATGTGCCGGAAAATGAAGCACGGCGTATTTGCGGCAAAACCGGTATGGTGTTTCAAAACTTCAACCTGTTTCCGCATATGACGGTGCTGGATAATATCACCGCAGCGCCTATCACCGTACAAAAGCGTGACGCGGAAGAGGCAAAAGAAATGGCACTTTTCCTGTTAAAACGCGTGGGGCTTTTGGAAAAGGCAGACCAGTATCCATCCGCACTTTCAGGCGGTCAGCAGCAGCGCGTGGCGATTGCCCGTGCGCTTGCCTTAAAACCGGAAATTTTGTTTTTTGATGAGCCGACAAGTGCGCTTGACCCCGAACTTACGGGGGAAGTACTGCACGTTATCCGCGACCTTGCCGCGGAGCATATGACGATGCTGATTGTCACGCACGAGATTGAATTTGCGCTTGGTGTAGCGGATCAGGTTGTCTTTATGGCAGACGGATATATTGTGGAATCCGGTACGGCTGATGCACTTATCAATCATCCGCAAAATGAACGTACCAAGGCGTTTTTAAATCGAATGAATGAGGTGTAAACATGCACGCTTTAGGCATCGTAGCCGAATACAATCCGTTTCATACGGGGCATGCATATCATATAGAAAAAGCGAAACAAGAGACCGCGGCTGACGGGGTTATTGCCGTCATGAGTGGAAACTTTGTGCAACGGGGAGAGCCTGCGATCATAGATAAATGGACGCGGGCTTTTCATGCTCTGTTCGGCGGCGTGGATTTGGTGCTGGAATTGCCCGCCGTGTATGCACTTTCTTCTGCGGAAGGCTTTGCACGCGGCGCCGTGGAGACGCTACAAAGCACCGGGGTTGTCCGTACGCTTTCCTTTGGAAGCGAATGTGGAGATATCGCCCTTCTCAAACGGGCAGCAGAGATTTTAGAAGAGGAGCCTTCCGTCTTTCGGGAAGTTCTGCAAAAAGAGCTTCGAGATGGAAAATCATATGCCGCCGCTCGCATGGAGGCGCTCGCCGCGGTAGATGCAGAAGCCGCACAGCTTCTTTTAGAGCCCAATAATATTTTAGGGATTCATTATTTGCGCTTTGCAAAGGATTTGATGGTGCACACCGTAAAAAGGGAGGGGAGCGGCTATCTTACAGAGGAAATCGAAGATGGGTTTCCTTCCGCAATGGCCATCCGCCAAAAGCTTTTAGCCGGCGAAGCGGTGGATGCATACATGAAACAACCGATGAGCGGAGAGGAGCTCTACACACTCGAGCAGTATGCGGAACGCATTTTATATGCTGTGCGAGCTACAAATTGGCAGTCTTTCGAGACCATTTCAGAGGCTGTAAAAAGGCGTATCGCCGCGGCAGACACATCGAGCCTATCCTCGCTTTTAGAAAGCGCAAAAACGCGGCATATACCGATGGCAACCTTAAAGCGTGCTCTTTTGCAGATTCTCCTGCAAAACGCGCTCACAGCCAAAGAAAAGCCGGAGTACATCCGTGTTTTAGGTTTTACGGACCGCGGTCAGGAGATTTTGAAGGAAATGAAGAAAACGGCCAGTCTCCCGATTATTACGAGACCTGCCGCGTTTTCAGGGCCTTCTCCAATATGGGAACTCGAAAACCGCGCAACCGACATCTATTTTTCCGGCAAGTGCCGCGCAGGCGAAAACATACGGCGCGCGCCCGTAAAAGCCTAGAAAAATTTTAATTGCAATCTATGGGAAAATGTGCTATACTGTAGGAGAATTTTACCATGGACTATGGAGGGATAAACATGAAAGACGAAACAAAATGCCTGCATGCAGGGTACACCCCGAAAAACGCGGAGCCGCGTGTGGTACCCATTGTGCAGAGCACCACATATGTATATGATTCTACGGAGGATGTAGCGGCCGTATTTGATGATCCGACAAAGTCGCTCATTTATTCCCGCTTTGCGAACCCCACCGTTATGGCTGTGGAAGAAAAGATTGCGGCGCTTGAAGGTGGCGTAGGTGCTATGTGCACTTCTTCCGGTCAGGCAGCCACGCTTTTGTCTATCCTCAATATTTGTCAGGCAGGCGATAGCTTTATAAGCCTTTCTGAGGTGTACGGCGGCACAGTAAACCTTTTTGCTGTGACGCTTAAAAAACTTGGTATTGAGTGCATTTTTGTGGATAAGAACGCCACGGACGAAGAACTTGAGAACGCATTTAAGGAAAACACAAAGGCGGTTTTCGGGGAAACGATTGCAAACCCCGCACTTTCTGTTTTAGATATTGAACGCTTTGCAAACTTTGCACATGCACACGGCGTGCCGCTGATTGTAGATAATACATTCGCAACGCCTGTTCTTTGCAAGCCGATGGATTTCGGTGCCGATATTGTGATTCATTCTACTTCTAAATACATGGACGGGCACGCCGTACAGGTAGGCGGTGTTATTGTCGATAGCGGTCGCTTTGACTGGGCAAACGGCAAATTCCCCGAGCTTACCGAGCCGGACGAATCGTATCATGGTTTATCGTACACGAAGACATACGGCAAAATGGCCTATATCTTAAAGGCACGTATGCAGCTGATGCGCGACTTTGGTGTATATCCGGCCGCACATTCTGCGTTCCTTTTAAATCTCGGTCTTGAAACGCTTGCCGTTCGTATGCAGCGCTACTGCGAAAATGCGAAGGTAGTGGCAGAGTACCTTGCAAAGTCCGATAAAATCGAGAGTATTACATACCCCGGTCTTCCCGGCGATGCAAGCTATGCCCTTGCGCAGAAATATTTAAAAGGCGCAAGCGGTGTTATTTCTTTTGTTATCCGTGGTGGTAAGGAAGCGGCTATGCGCTTTATGGATTCTTTAGAGCTTGCCTCTAACGAAGTACACGTTGCGGATATCCGTACCTGCGTGTTGCATCCTGCAAGTGAAACACACCGTCAGCTTACAGATGAGCAGCTCGTAGCGGCAGGCATTGCCCCCGGTATGGTGCGTTTCTCTGTAGGTCTTGAGAACGTGGAAGATATTTTAAAAGACATTGAAAAGGCGCTTGCAGCCGTATAATAGCAAGACGAAAAGGAGCAGCGCGAAGGCGCCGCCCCTTTTTGGGTGTAGACAGCTTTTGACTTCGCAAAAGAAAAGAAAAAGAAGAGAAGAGGTTACACATGAAGAAGACAGTGGCCGGCATTCTCCTTTTGTGCCTTTTGGCTACGGCTATGCCGGTAGGGAGTGCCAGCGTCACCATGTATGCCGAGGATGGGCGTACCACGCTCGTGCCGGAGGCGGATGTGGAGGCGTATACCAAGGTTGGCTGGTATAAAACATATGAAGAAACCGTTTGTACGGTGTACGCGATGGATGGGCGAGAGCTTGTGGTCCCGAAGGCGCACCTCGCGGCGTATCTTGCAGTAGGCTGGTACTCTACGCGCGAGGAAACCGTTTGTACGGTGTACGCTATGGACGGGAGAGACCTTGAAATTCCAAGAGCATACCTTGCGGACTATCTTGCTGTAGGCTGGTACCAGACACGGGAAGAAACGGTTTGCACGGTATATGCGCTTGACGGGAGAGAACTCGAGATACCACGGGCGTACTTGGCGGACTATCTTGCGGTAGGCTGGTATGCCTCACGCGAGGAAACTGTGCAGAATGTATACGCGGCAGACGGGCGCGTTTTAAGCATCTTTAAAATGGATCTGCCGGCATATCTCGCGGTTGGCTGGAGCACCATTCCGTTCTCCTCGCCGCGTGTCGCGCTTACGTTTGATGACGGGCCGCATGGTGCATATACGGATGCTATTTTAAACACACTTTCCAAATACGGCGTAAAAGCCACCTTCTTTATGCTTGGCACGCAGGTGGATGCGTACCCCGCGGTGGCTGGACGCGTAGCCGCGGCCGGTCACGAAATAGGAAGTCATACCTATATGCACCCGAATCTTTCGAAATGCTCTGCTTCGCGCGTGCAAAGCGAGCTTTCCAAAACAAAAGATGCCATCATGCGCGCTACAGGCAAGGTGCCAACGCTTCTGCGTCCGCCGTACGGAAACCATACGGCCACGGTGCGAAGCCTTGCAGGCGTTCCACTTGTGCTTTGGAATGTAGATACAGAGGATTGGAAAAGTAAAAGCGCAGATGCAATCGTACAGCATGTGTTGTCCCACACGTGGGACGGCGCAGTGATTTTACTGCACGATATTTACGGAAGTACGGCAGAAGCCGTGGAAAAAATTGTGCCGGCGCTTTTGGCAAGAGGCGTTCGCCTTGTAACGGTTAGCGAGCTTGCAGCGGCCAAGGGACAAACGCTTTCGCGGGGAAAGGTATATCACGGGTTTTAGAAAGGAACACACTGTATGACACTTAAGGAGCTTGCAATCGGACAACGCGCAACCATAACAGAAGTAGGTGGGGAAGGTAGCCTTCGCCGCCATTTCCTCGACATGGGCGTTATTCCGGGCGCTGAAGTCACCGTGCAAAAATATGCACCGATGGGCGACCCCATGGAGCTTGAAATCCACGGCTATACGCTCACGCTGCGCCTTTTGGATGCTGAAAAAATCCGTGTCCGTGTGGAAACGGAGAAAAAGGGGATACAAACTGCAAAACCGCGCGAAAGCCGTGCGGCGCATCCGGGCCTTGGGGAAACCGGTAAATATCATGTGAAAACAGACGGAAATCCTCTCCCGAAGAGCAAAACGATAACCTTCGCTTTAGCCGGCAACCAAAACTGCGGCAAGACTACGCTTTTTAACCAAATGACGGGCGCCAGTCAGCACGTAGGTAATTTCCCGGGCGTTACGGTAGACCGAAAAACCGGAAACATTCGCGGCGAAAACGGGGCAGAGGTTACTGATCTTCCCGGTATATATTCGCTTTCCCCTTTTAGCCGTGAGGAAATTGTTTCCCGGGAATTTATTTTGAAAGAAAAGCCGGAAGGTATTATCAATATTGTCGATGCTACGAACATCGAACGAAATCTGTATCTCACCATGCAGCTGATGGAACTCGATGTGCCGATGGTACTCGCACTCAATATGATGGATGAGGTGCGCGGAAACGGCGGTACCATCCATATTAACGAAATGGAAGAAATCCTCGGCATACCGGTCGTTCCCATTTCGGCCGCCAAAAACGAAGGCGTGGAAGAGCTTATAAAGCACGCTGTACACGTGGCGCGCTACGGGGAAAAACCGGGTAGGAACGATTTTTGTGATAAAGATAAAAATGGGGGCGCTGTACACAGATGTCTCCATAGCATAA
>JAZNJV010000048.1:0-1935 GCA_045578225.1 Clostridia bacterium
CAAGGTCGAGCGCCGCCTCATATATGCTTGGGTTCATACCGTACAGCTTGGGCATAACGGATAATATAACATACGGTATACAGAAAGTGATGTGCGAAAGCAAAAGTGTAACAAAGCCAAGCTCAAAATGCAGAAAGGCAAAGAGTAGCATGAGAGAAACGCCGGTTACGATATCAGAATTCATCATCGGGAGATACGTGAGGTTTATCATGCTTTTTCGAAAGAATGCTCCGCTTTTATGAAGTGCGAGCGCAGAAATGGTACCGATAATCGTAGAAATTACCGCGGCCAGCACAGCAAGCAGTACCGTTGTGGCAAGCGCATCCATAATGTCAGCGTTTTGGAACAATTCCTTATACCAACGAAGGGAGAACCCTCCCCACTTCCCCCTCGATTTTGCATCGTTAAAGGAAAAAACCACAAGTGTCAAAATAGGAGCATACAAAAATAGCAAAACGAGGTAGAAATATGTTTTTCTTGCGAATTTCATCATGGCATCATCACCTCCGAATCATCGGAAAAGCGATTCACAAGCCACATGGAAAGGATAACAACGAGCATAACGACTATGGAAATCGCGGCACCAAAGCCCCAATTCCCGGCGTGCATAAACTGTTGCTCGATAATATCACCAATGAGCGTGATTTTTCCGCTTCCCAAAAACTGTGAAATAACAAAGGTGGTAACGCCCGGTACAAATACCATCGTAACACCGGAAATGATGCCAGGAACGCTGAGCGGAAGAATGATGCGGAAAAAGCAGGTAATGCTGCCGCCGCCAAGGTCACGCGCCGCTTCTAAAATATTGCGTGGAATCTTGCTGATAGCGGTATATACCGGAAAAATCATATAGGGTAGGAAATTATACACCATACCAAAAACAACGGCGTTGGCATTTCCTAAAAACGCCTTTTTAGGAAGCCCAATTGCTTGCAGAATCGTGTTTATAACCCCGTTGCCCTCGAGTAGCGTAAGCCACGCATATGTGCGCAATAGAAAATTCATCCACATGGGTGCAATCAAAAGCACTACTAAAAGGGCTTTGCTTTTGAAAGTGTTTCCGGCTAAAATCATGGCAACCGGATACCCAATAAGAAGGCAATATATTGTAGAAATAAACGCTAAATACAAAGAGCGCCAGAGCACGCGAAGATAATCCGGGCGCAGGAACTGGCGAAAATTTGCAAGCGAAAAGGCCCCGTCTTGATTGGTAAACCCATAATAGGCAATCAAAAAAAGCGGAACTACAACCAAAAGAGCAATCCATATTAAAAACGGAAGTAATGCAACTACGTACAGCGTCTTTTTCCTGTTCATCTTTTCCCTTTCTTATCCAAATGAAAAATTCGGCGGTGAAGAAATCCACAATACCTTTAGCGGCGTCTTGCCGCAGTTTTTTAAATAATGCGGCGTTCTGGCCTGGAAGTAGAAGCTTTCACCTTTTTTAATCTTGTGTACGGTATTGCCCACATAAAGCGTGGCCGTGCCGGAAAGAACGTATCCAAACTCTTCCCCTTCGTGCGGGGATTCTTCTTCTGTTGCCATGTCGCTTTCAAGTTCTATAACAACCGGCTCCATTTCGTTTTTCTGCGCATCTGCTACGAGCCAAAAAACGCGAAGGTCGCCAAAGTCTTTTACGATTACGTCTTCCTTTTTGTAGACAATCTTTTCCTTCTTCTCATCGCTGAAAAATTCCTGAAAGCTGGTGCCGAGACACCGCAGAATGTCTTCGAGCGTAGAGAGAGATGGCGAAGTGATATCCGCCTCCAGCTGCGAAATGAATCCTTTTGTCAAATCGCACCGATTTCCGAGCTCAGATTGTGTTAAATTGTTCTTAAGCCGTAAATTCCTGATTTTATCGCCGATTTTAATCATACGATCTGTCCCATTCATTTCTTCTGAAATTTAAAAAAAATATACTTTTTGTTTACTTTT
>JAZNJV010000049.1:0-4047 GCA_045578225.1 Clostridia bacterium
GGTGGAGACGCTGTTCTCTATAGCGATGTACTTGCAAAGAAAGGCTCTTCCTGCGTGGGCAGTTTTTCTCTGCCGATCAGCGTGTCTCTCCCCTCTATGGCGGACGCCGCAGAAGAAGTCGAAGACGATGAAATTTACGTCGAGGGCATAAGCCTTGGCGGCGTTATCATCGGCCTCGTTCTTTTTCTCTCTTTTGTCGCCTATCTTATGGGCTACAGCGAAATTATCGGCAAGCTGCTCTGGTTTGGCGGTTTCATCTATCTTATAAAAGACCATCTATAAGCAAAAGAAAAACGGACTGCATTTTTCGCAGTCCGCTCAAATCACAGCGAAGCAAAAATTTCTTCCGCGTAGCGAACGGACTCCATCGCGTCCTTCGCGTAGCGGTCGGCGCCGATGCTCTCGGCGTACTCCTTCGTCAGCACCGCACCGCCGACGACTACGCGGCACCACGGCGCTTCCTTTCGAAGAAGCTTTACGGTTTCTTCCATTGCAGGCACCGTTGTGGTCATCAGCGCGCTGAGCCCTACCAGCGGCGCATGCCTTTTTTGCACTTCTTCGAGTACCGTTTCGGGTTTTACGTCCTTTCCTAAATCGTATACGGAAAAGCCGTAATTTTCAAGAAGCAGCTTTACGATGTTTTTGCCGATATCATGAATATCGCCGCGCACGGTGGCGATGACAACAGGGCATTTTTTCGCCGCCTCTTCCTTTTTAGAAGCCGCACGTACTTCTTCAAAGGCCGCTTTCGCCGCCTCCGCACTCATAAGCAGCTGCGGAAGGTATACCTTTTTCTGTTCAAACCCGACGCCCACCGTGTCAAGCGCAGGAATAATTTCCTCCTGCACAAGGGTTAATGGTGCGCGGCTTTTTAAAAGCTCACGTGCGATATTTGCCGCGGCGCTCGTAAACCCTTTGATGATGGCATCGGAGAGCGCGGTTGCCTCTTCCTGTGCTGCGGCTTTCGGCGAAGCGAGCGTAGTGGAATTCTCTTTGGGTAAGCCTTCGGCAAACGCAATATATGCGGCGCAGTTTTCATCCTTCCCCATAAGCGCACAAAACGCCGTATACGTTTTCATCATTTCGAGAGAATACGGGTTCATGATAGCGGCCGAAAGACCGCGCGCAAGCGCGAGGGCAAAGAAATTCGAATTGATGATTTCACGCGACGGAAGGCCGAAGGATACATTCGAGACGCCGAGCGAGGTGTGGCAGCCGAGTGCCGAACGAATCAGCTGCACCGCGCGAAGCGTTTCCACCGCGGCATCTGACGCGGCGCTGATCGTAAGCGCCAGAGGGTCAAAAATAATATCCTTTTTATCAATGCCGTATTTTTTGGCAACTGCCAAAATCCGTTCGGCAATTTTAAGGCGTCCTTCCGCTTTTTCGGGGATGCCGTTTTCATCAAGCGTGAGCGCTACCACAACGCCGCCGTATTTTTTCACGAGCGGAAATACCGCCGCCATGCTTTCGTCTTTCCCGTTTACGGAATTTATCATAGCTTTTCCGTTATAGCGGCGAAGCGCCGTTTCCATGGCAACGGGGTCGGACGAGTCAATCTGAAGCGGCAAATCGATAACTGCCTGCAGCTCGCACACGGCGCGGCGAAGCTCCTGTACCTCATCAATCTCAGGCAGGCCTACGTTCACATCTAAAATGTGTACGCCGCGTTCTTTTTGCGCTACGCCTTCGCGGAGAATGTATCCCATATCCGACGAGAGGAGTGCTTCTTTAAACCGTTTCTTTCCCGTGGGGTTTATGCGTTCCCCGATTAAAATGGGCGCGTTTGCAAACGAAACGGCGTGCGTATAGGAAGAGACCACCGTTTCCCGTTTCGGCAGGATTTCTAAAGGCTTTACGTCCTTTGCCTTTTTCACCAGTTCTTCTATATAAAGAGGCGTTGTGCCGCAGCAGCCGCCTGCGATGCGAACGCCTTTTTCGATAAGTGCCAGAGACTCTTTCGCAAATTCCTCCGGCAAAACATCATACACCGTTTTGCCCGCTTCGGCGCGCGGGAGTCCTGCGTTCGGCTTTAAAAGCACCGGCACGGAGGCGTGCGCAAGATACTCGTCAATAACGCCCGAAAGGGCACGCGGCCCGAGCGAGCAGTTTACGCCGATGGCATCGGCGCCCATCCCCTCAAGAAGCGCCACCATAGCGTGCGGGGATGCGCCCGTCATAAGCTTTCCGTCCTCCCCATACGCGTTCCCTACAAAAACGGGAAGGCTACTGTTTTCCTTTGCCGCGAGGAGGGCAGCTTTTGTTTCGTAGCTGTCATTCATCGTTTGAATAAACAGAATTTCGGCGCCGTATTTTTCGGCAAGACGGACAGATGCCGCAAAAACGGAAACCGCTTCTTCAAAATCAAAATCGCCGTACGGGGCGAGCATACGGCCGGTGGGGCCTATGTCAAAGGCAACCCATTTTTCCTGCGTGCCGCAGCTTTCTTCTCGCGCCGCCAAGACGTTTTCCATGGCCGCGCGAATAACGTCTTCAAGCTCTGCCTCCGAGAACTTCAAAAGATTTGCGCCGAACGTATTGGCGCTTACAATGTTACTGCCGGCATCATAATACGCCTTGTGAATATTTTTCACGGTTTCCGGATGCGAAAGGTTCCAGCGTTCGGGAAGTTCGCCCGGCATAAGACCTGCCGCCTGCAAAAGCGTACCTGTACCGCCATCCAAAAATACAATGTTCTCTTTTAAATACTCTAAAATGTTCATACTTCTCTCCTAAATGCACAATCTTTCTTCCCGCAAATTGTGCAGGTATGCTTTTCCTCTCCCCTGCAGGCGGTTTTGGATATCCCGATACATGCCGTTACGGATTTTGTAGGCGACATCAAAAGGCTTTCATTTAAAGAAAGACCGATTTTTCTATGCGGCGTGAGCACGCGAAAGATATCCTCTTGCACCGAAAGCGGCAAATCGCCATACCCCGGGCTAAACCGCGGCCGCGTATATGCGCCCTTCTCCGCACAGCTCTTTTCCATCTCCTTCGAAAATGCATCGCAAAGGCTTTCGATGCGCTCGGCACCAAGGCCTTGCATAAATAAAGCCTTGGAAGGCGATATGGCGCCGTATTTTGCAATCAATCTGTCAATGCCTATCCCGATGGTGGCGGCAAACAAAATGGCGGCATGGCAGCCTGCAAGATATTTTTTTGCCGTTTCCCCCAAAAGCGTGAAGGGGCCAAAGTTTACGCCTTTCTCCGTATGTTCTATCGGAAGCTCCAAATAGCAAACTTTATACTGCATCTCCTCCGAAGCTTCTAAAAGGCACGCTTTTAAAAGGTCCATTTCGTCGACGGGCGCTGCGGCGTAGCGGAGAATTTCTTCGTACACCACAGGCGGCGCGGGAAATGTTTTTGTATATACAATATTCTCCATCTTACCCTAAAATAGCGGACAGGTTGCTTTGAATTTTCTCGGCAACCTCCGGTTTGTTCATGGAATATACGTGTACGTTTTGAATGCCGTTTGCAAAAAGGTCAATAATCTGGTCGGTGGCGTAGGCGATGCCCGCATCACGCATTGCAAGGGGCGAATGCCCGAATTTATCCACAAGACTCTTAAAGCGCTGCGGCATAAACGAGCCGGAAAGCGTAATCGCGCGCTCCACTTGTTTGGCGTTTGTAATCGGCATAATGCCGGGAATGACGGGCACCGTAATACCGGCCTCGCGAATTTTATATAAGAAGTTATACAGAAGATTATTATCAAAAAACATCTGCGTCGTCAGAAAAGCGCAACCGGCATCCACCTTTTCTTTCAAATAGCGGATATCGTCCTTTTGCGTTTCGCTTTCCGGATGGACTTCGGGATAGCACGCCGCACCAATACAAAAATCAGCACCGCTTTCGCGGATATCGTGAATAAGGTCAATCGCATGCCGATAGGCCCAGCCGCTTCGGTCGCTTTCCATAAGCTCGGGCGTAAGGTCGCCGCGAAGCGCCATTACGTTTTCAATGCCTGCTTGTCGCATCTCGCGGATTTTTTCCCGTACCGTTTCGCGTGTGGATGACACGCACGTAAGATGCGCCAAAGTA
>JAZNJV010000050.1:0-29001 GCA_045578225.1 Clostridia bacterium
GGGCACATCATGCCCTCAACCTTCAGTACTTTTTCCATGTTTATACTCTCCTTTTCTTCTTTTATGCGTAGCGCACTCCCCTGTGTTTGCAATTTTAAAAAGTTTAGGCGAAGTGCGTTCGTCACTACACAAACGCTCGAAACGCTCATAGCCGCCGCCCCAAACATAGGGGCAAGCGATATACCCCAAATTGGGTACAGCGCCCCTGCCGCGAGCGGAATGCCGATGATATTATAGATAAAGGCCCAAAAAAGATTTTGGCGGATATTCCGTAGGACGCCGCGTCCAAGGCGCACCGCGCCTACTACGTCCCAAAGCGTGCTTTTGGTAAGCACCACATCTGCCGCCTCTATTGCCACATCTGTGCCACGGCCTATTGCAATGCCAAGGTTTGCCGCCGTAAGGGCCGGCGCATCGTTTATGCCATCCCCCACCATCGCAATGCGTCCCTTTTCCGAAAGCGCGCGGATCGCCGCCTCTTTTTCTGCAGGCATCGCACCTGCATAGATTTCATCTATGCCTACGCTTTTGGCCACCGCTTTTGCCGTTTTTTCGTTGTCGCCCGTGAGCATCACCGTGTGCAGCCCCATTTTGCGAAGGGTTTCTATCGCGGCGGTCGCTTCCTCCCTTATAGCATCACGAACAGCTAAAATACCACAGATTTTCCCGTCTTTTGCGAGGAAAAGCGGCGTTTTTCCGGCGTCCGTCAAAGGTTGTACCTTCTCTTCTACATCTTCTAAGGATGCTGTTTTTGAAACAAAACGCATATTCCCCAAAAGGAGCTCGCTGCCGTCTATACGCGCGGATATACCGCCACCGGGAAGGACTTGAAAATCCTCCGTCTCGCAAAGCGAAATCCCTCTTTTTTCGGCCGCTTCGCAAATGGCCACCGCAAGAGGATGCTCGCTTTTATACTCGAGCGCGTACGAAAGCTTTAAAATTTCATCTTCCCCGATGTCTTCCGTGGGGAGAATGTCCGTCAAAACGGGATGTCCCTTTGTAATAGTTCCTGTTTTATCAAAGGCAATGATGCGAATGCGCCCTGCTTCTTCGAGTGCCGCCGCTGTTTTAAAAAGAATGCCGTTTTTTGCGCCGACGCCGCTGCCTACCATGATCGCCACAGGCGTAGCAAGCCCGAGCGCACACGGGCAACTGATGACTAAAACAGAGATGGCTTTTGTGAGGGCAAAGCCCACATCTTTTCCAAACAGTAGCCAAAGCACCGCCGTGCACGCCGAAATGCCAAGGACAACGGGCACAAAAATGCCCGATACCGTATCGGCCATCTTCGCAATCGGTGCACGCGTCATCGTAGCGTCCGAAACCATCTGGATGATTTTAGAAAGTGTTGTATCCTCGCCAACGCCCGTAGCGCGGCAAAGTAGATACCCCGTACGGCACACCGTGCCGGCGGAAACGGCCGCGCCCACTTCCTTTTCCACGGGGATACTCTCCCCCGTGAGCGCAGATTCGTCCACGCTTCCGTGCCCTTCCTCTATACGGCCGTCTACAGGCACGGCGGCGCCCGATTTTACAATAAAAATATCCCCTACGCGAAGAGAATCGGCCGGCACTTCTTTCTCGCTCCCGTTTTCAAGAACGATTGCCGTACGCGGCGCCATCTCCATAAGGCTTTTAATAGCATTCGTCGTTTTCCCCTTAGCGCGCGCCTCGAGCAACTTACCAACGGTAATGAGCACTAAAATCATTGCCGCCGATTCAAAATACAGCCCGTGCAAAAACGCGTGCACATTTTCTGCCCTTGTCATCATAAACACAAGAAAGGTACTATATAGGAAGGAAACACCACTGCCGAGAGCGACAAGCGTATCCATATTTGGCGCCTTGCGAAGCAGCCCGCGCACGCCGTTTATGAAAAATTTTTGATTTATGACAAGCACCGCTGCTGACAAAAGAAGCTGCAAAAGCGCAATCGCCAAAGGATTGCCCGTAAAAAACGGCGGCAGAGGAAAAGCGAGCATCGTGTGCCCCATAGATACGTACATCAAAAGAAGAAGGAAGAATAGTGAAGAGAGAAGGCGACGAAGAATAACCGGTGTTTCTGCGCTATCCAGCGTTTCTTTTTCCTTTTTTCCCTCTTTTCCAAACAGAGAGGCGCCGTACCCGGCCTCTTTCACGGCGCGGATGACGTCTTCTGCCGAAGCCGTGCCTTCCAAAACCATGGAATTTGTAAGAAGATTGACCTGACAAGACGTAACGCCCGAAACGGCTGACACTTCTTTTTCCACCCTTGCGCTGCACGCCGCACAATGCATGCCTGTTACCTTGTATTTTTGCATATCCCCTTCTCCTTTCATATCATTTTTTGCAGAAGCCCTAAAAGCTCCTCTACGGTTTCCGTCTTTCCTTCGCGAATATCCTCCGTAACGCACGTTTGGATATGGCTCGACAAAAGCTCGCGGCCAAATGCGCGCATGGCCGCATCCGCAGCCGATACCTGCAAAAGAATATCAGGGCAGTAGGCGCTCTCCTCCACCATGCGGCGAATGCCGCGCAGCTGCCCTTCAATACGGGAAAGGCGGTTTAAAAGTGCCCGATATTCCGCCCCGCTTCGCTGCTTTGTTTTATGACAAGTACAGTTTTCCATATGTCCCTCCTTATACCCCCTGGGGGTATTTTAAGTATAGCATAAAAATTCATGTCTTGTCAAGTTTTTTATCTTCAAAAAGCATTTACAAAAAGACGGCGATATGGTACACTTATGAAAGAAGAAAAAGGAGGCACGGCCATGAAACTTTTTGGACTGCAAAAACTTACACTTTTAGATTTTCCAGGGCATACCGCTTGCACCGTGTTTACAGGCGGGTGTAATTTTCGTTGCCCGTTCTGCCACAACGCGCCGCTTGTAACAGCGCTTTCCGAAACACCTTTTATGGAGGAGAACGAATTCTTTTCCTTTTTGGAAACGCGACGCGGCATTTTAGACGGGGTGTGTATCACCGGCGGCGAGCCCCTTATGCAAAAGGATTTACCGGATTTTATCGAAAAAATCAAAAACATGGGTTTTTTGGTGAAGCTGGATACAAACGGTTCCTTTCCGGAACGTCTTGCCGCCCTTGTGGATAGGGGACTTTTAGATTTTGTGGCGATGGATATTAAGAACAGCCTCGAAAAATATAGCCTTACGGCGGGGTGCGAAATCGACCTTTCTGCCATCGAAAAGAGCATTGACCTGCTCCTTGCGGACAAAGTCGACTACGAGTTTCGTACAACGGTGGTAAAAGAGCTCCATACAGAGGAGGATATCGAGAAAATTGCTACCAGAATTTGTGGTGCGAAGCATTTTTACCTACAAAATTTTGTGGATTCCGGCAATTTAATCGGGACAGGTCTTTCGGCGCACAGCGAAGAAAACATGATAAGAATGCGGTCTCGCGCACAAGGCCTCCTTGAAAACGTATCCATTCGGGGCATTTAAACACAATATATGTAGTTTTTTCTTGACTTTTATATCAATATATGGTATAATGAGCACACATTCCACTAGAGAAGGAGAAAATGATATGTATGATGTAATCAAAAGAGACGGCAAAACCGTTGATTTTAAACTCTCTAAAATCAGCGGCGCCATCCAGCAGGCTTTTGATGCTTGTGAAAAACAGTACAATTCTGACATCATTGACTTTTTGGCTCTGAAAGTTACTGCAGAGTTCGAGCCGAAAATTACGAATAATCACATCACTGTAGAAGCCATCCAGGATAGCGTGGAATCCGTTCTGATTAAGGCCGGATATGACGAGGTAGCAAAGGCTTACATTCTCTACCGTAAGCAGAGAGAAAAAATCCGTAACCTCAGCGCTACGCTTCTGGACTACAAGGACATTGTAAACAACTATCTGCACATTAACGATTGGCGTGTAAAGGAAAACTCCACCGTTACGTATTCCGTAGGCGGTCTTATTTTAAGTAACTCCGGCGCCATTACGGCAAACTACTGGCTCAGCGAAGTGTATGACGATGAAATCGGCGAAGCACACAGAAATGCCGACATTCATATTCATGACCTTTCGATGCTGACAGGGTACTGTGCAGGCTGGTCTTTAAAGCAGCTGATTCAGGAAGGCCTTGGCGGTGTTTCCGGCAAGATTACCTCTGCCCCTGCAAAGCATCTTGCAACGCTCTGCAACCAGATGGTAAACTTCCTCGGTATTATGCAAAACGAATGGGCAGGCGCACAGGCGTTCTCCTCGTTTGACACATACCTTGCTCCGTTTGTAAAGGCGGACAACCTTTCCTACGACCAGGTGAAAAAGTGCATCGAATCGTTCGTATACGGTGTAAACACGCCGAGCCGTTGGGGCACACAGGCTCCCTTCTCCAACATCACGCTCGACTGGGTAGTGCCGAGCGACCTTGCAGAACTCAACTGCATCATCGGCGGCAAGGAAGCGGACTTTAAGTACAAGGATTGCCAGAAGGAAATGGACATGGTAAACCGTGCATTCATTGAAATTATGATTGACGGTGACGCCAACGGCCGCGGCTTCCAGTACCCGATTCCCACCTACTCCATCACGCGTGATTTTGACTGGTCTGACACCGAAAACAACCGTCTTCTCTTTGAGATGACTTCGAAATACGGCACGCCCTATTTCTCGAACTACATCAATAGCGACATGGAACCGAGTGATGTACGTAGTATGTGCTGCCGACTTCGTCTCGACCTTCGTGAGCTCCGTAAAAAGAGCGGCGGCTTCTTCGGTAGCGGCGAAAGCACCGGTAGCGTAGGTGTTGTTACCATTAACATGCCGCGCATTGCATACCTCTCGCAAAACGAACAGGAATTCTATCAGAAGCTCGACCGTCTTATGGACGTGGCGGCTCGCTCCCTCAAGGTAAAGCGTACCGTTATCACAAAGCTCCTTGAAGCAGGCCTTTATCCGTACACAAAGCGTTATCTTGGCACCTTCGATAACCACTTCTCCACCATCGGTCTTGTGGGTATGAACGAAGCTTGCCTCAACGCAAAATGGATTGGCAACGACCTTACACAAAAAGACGCGCAGGAATTTACTAAGGAAGTATTAAACCACATGCGCGAACGTCTTTCTGACTATCAGGAACAGTATGGCGACCTGTATAACCTCGAAGCAACACCTGCGGAATCTACCGCATACCGTCTTGCCAAGCATGACGTGAAGAAGTATCCGGATATCCGCACCGCTTCTGACGGTACAGACGGCACGCCCTACTACACAAACAGCTCTCACCTTCCGGTAGGCTATACGGACGATATCTTCTCCGCCCTCGATATTCAGGACGAACTGCAGACGCTGTACACCTCCGGTACTGTTTTCCACGCCTTCCTCGGCGAAAAGCTGCCGGATTGGAAAGCTGCGGCAACGCTCGTTCGAAAGATTGCAGAAAACTATAGCCTCCCGTACTACACACTCTCGCCCACCTATTCCGTATGTAAAAACCACGGCTACCTCGCAGGCGAACAGTTTACCTGCCCCGACTGCGGCGAGAACACGGAAGTATACAGCCGTATTACCGGTTACTACCGTCCGGTACAGAACTGGAACGACGGTAAGAGCCAGGAATACAAAGACAGACTCGTATACGATGTATCGGGTGCTGCAGAAAGAGACTTAACAAAGAAAGCCGAAGCCGCGCCTATGGCCTCTACAGCCTGTGCCGCTTCTGATGGCACATACCTCTTCACCACCGCCACCTGCCCGAACTGCAAAGTGGCTGCGATGACGCTGGAAAAAGCAGGCGTCGCGTTCGAAAAGCTGTTAGCTGATGAAAACGCAGAGCTTGCCACGGCCCTCGGTATAAAGCAGGCGCCCACGCTCGCCATCGTACGCGGCGGCGAAGTGGAAAAATACACGGGCGTTTCGGATATCAAGAAGTACCTGAAAGCATAAGGAGCAGACATGTTTGATATTATTATTGTCGGCGGCGGCCCGGCAGGGCTTACCGCGGCAGTTTACGCAAGACGCGCTGGCAAAAGCGTGCTCGTAATTGAAAAAGATACCTTCGGCGGGCACATTACCTTCTCGCCGAAGGTGGAGAATATCCCCGGCTTTGAAAGCATCTCCGGAAGCGCCTTTGCCGAAAAGCTTACAGAGCAGGCAATGCATCAAGGTGCGGAGATGGAATGCGCGAAGGTACTTCGCATTGAAGACGGACCTGTGAAAAAGGTGGTCACGGACGAGGGCGATTTTGAAGGCCGTGCCGTAATTATTGCCACCGGCGCACGTCACCGCCTTCTCGGCATCCCGAATGAAGCCGACTATATTGGGGACGGCATTTCCTTCTGCGCCGTATGCGACGGTGCCTTCTACAAAGGGCAGACCGTAGCCGTCGTTGGCGGTGGAAACTCGGCAATGCAGGAAGCGCCTCTTCTTTCCGAGCTTTGCGAAAAGGTGTATGTGCTCCAAAACCTAGAAGGCTTCACGGGTGAAAAAGCACTCGCCGACCAGCTTCTCGAAAAAGAGAATGTAAAGGTTTATTTTGAAACCGTCGTGGAAGAAATTATAGGAGACGGTACCTTCCAGGGCGTTCGTACAAAGAACACACGTAGCGGAGAAACAGACGAAATCCGTGCCGACGGCATGTTCATAGCCATCGGTCTTGTGCCGCAGAACGAGCCGTTTGCGAACGTACTCACCTTAAACAGCTACGGCTATGCAGAAACCAATGCGGCCGGAGAAGGCGCAAAGGACGGCATTTTTGTAGCCGGTGACTGCTGCAGCAAGAAAATCCGTCAGGTGGCAACTGCCGCTTCGGACGGTGCTATCGCAGCACTCTCCGCCTGCGACTATATCGACGCACTCTGATACCGAAAAAGTGAAATAAAATAGCAAAAAAGGGACTGTAAAGTCCCTTTTTCTATACCGTTTTTTCCGTCATAGGTTCTTCTTTTGGTTTTCGGGGATACGGTAAAAGCTTTACGTTAATAAGCCATGCCACCAGTACCCCTGCTATCGTCTGCGCAGCACGCAGCACGCAATAAATATACCGTTCGTCATCGCCGTGGGAAACAACTAAAATGATGAAAATCGCCGCGGCCAGGCCGCAAAAGTTTTGACAACCCACCTTTTGCGCAAGGCTTATAGAAAGAAGCACGCCCAGAAGAATCAAACCAATCTCCACTGCCTCGTGCGCCCAGGGAAGCGAAAGCTGTGCCTGTAAAATCTCGGTCAGCGCCAGCGTGGGAAGTCCTACCGAGAATGCTACGAAGGTGGCTTTAATTCTTCGTTTTCCAAAGCTTACCGTTTTCTCGGAAGTGTCCCTCACTTCGATGAGGCTGTAGATATACATATAAATGGGATGCACCTCAAGCCCCGGAAACGGCAGGCGCACCAACTGCCATAGAAAAAAAGAAGCCAATACTGCCAAAAGACTTTTTACTTTTCGCATACCGATATGTAAAAAACGCTTTTCTTTTTGTGGTTCCGCATGTGCGTCTTGCATCTTGTCAACCCCTTTTGTCTCTTTCTGTCGGCCAACATACACCTTTACATATTGGCTTTAAATACATCGGCAACTTCCGTAATGGTAATGAAGGCGTGCTCATCAATGCTGTGCACAAGCTCACGCATTTTGGAAATCTGGAAACGGTCCAGTATAAAATAGATGGCCGTCTTTTCTGTTTTGGAATAGCCCCCGCGCGCGGAAAGCTCCGTAGCGCCGCAGGAAAACGTTTCTACAAGTGCCGCAGAAACCTCTTCGGGCTTCGATGTAACAATCATCGCAGCTTTCGAACGGTCAATACCCTCTACGATAAAGTCGATTGTTTTAAGGCCTGCAATATACGTCACAATGGAATACAGCGGCAATATCCAGCTATTTAAAACAGCACCGCAAAGGACATATAAAATTACGTTGTAGACCATTACAAATGTGCCCACCGTAACGCCCATTTTTTTAGCAAACACAACCGCCATAACTTCAATGCCGTCAATCGCGCCGCCAAACCGAATGGTAAGACCGCTGCCCACGCCGGAAATGATGCCGCCGAAAAGAGCGCACAGAAGAAGGTCATTCCCGGCAAGCGGAGACGCCATAGATACATCAATCGGCAATACGTCTGTTATCAGCCATGCGCCGAGAGAATAGATAAAAACAGTATAAAGAGAATAAATGGTAAAAGTTTTGCCTTGCTTTTTATACCCAAAAATGAAAAGCGGAATATTCAAAAGCAACAGAAACAGGGAAAGCGAAAGGTACGGCGGCGTAATCTGCGAAAGCAGCAGCGAAGTTCCCGAAATACCGCTATCATACAGCTTTACAGGGGCCAAAAACACCGTGACACCGAATGCGTTGATTAGACCTGCCGCTGTTAAAAGCAAAAAGTTTTTCGTTTTAAGTCCGAAAGGCATTCTGCCCTCTCCCTTCTTATTTTTTCCAAGTATAGGGGCTAAATAAAAGTAACATCGGGAATATTTCGAGTCTTCCCACGAGCATACAAAAGCTCATTACAAGCTTTGAAAGTGCGGAGAAGGAAGCGTAATTTCCCATAGGGCCTACCATTCCGAGACCTGGTCCTATATTATTGATGGTTGCCGCAATGGCCGTAAAATTCGTTGTAAAGCCAAAGTTGTCGAGGCTTATAATAAGGAGGGAAAGAGCGAAAATACATACATATGCAGACATATATACGTTTACACCACGCACCGTTTCATGCTCGACCGTGCGCCCGTTCATTTTCAGCTTTAAGGTGATTCTGGGATGCGCGTACATGCGGATTTCCTTAATAATACTCTTTACCAAAATGATGATACGGGAAACCTTAATGCCACCACCCGTACTGCCTGCACAGGCACCGATAAACATAAGTCCTACCAAAATGGTTTTAGAAAGCTCGGGCCACAAATTGAAATCGCAAGTAGCGTATCCTGTGGTCGTAATAATGGAGCCAACTGTGAATGCAGCATGCCGAAAGGTTTCTTCCGCACTTTCGAAAAGGCCGCGGCAATTTACAAAAATCAAAAGAATGGAAACGGCAATAATCCCTATGTACGTCTGTAGTTCGCTGGATTTGAAAAAGGCTTTCTTTTCTTTGAAAAACAGCATGTAATACAGCGAAAAGTCCACACCGAACAAAATCATGAATATCGTAATGATATACTGCGTGTAGCGGCTATACGTGGCGGCGCCGGAATTTAAAATACTAAAGCCACCCGTGCCGGCGGTGCCAAACGAAAGCGTCATGGAAGTGAACAGATCGTTTCCACCGAGAAGCAACAATATAATCTGCAAAACCGTAAACACAATATAGAGCGTATACAAAAGCTTTGCTGTTGCCTTTACCTTTGGCACAAGCTTTCCCACAGAGGGGCCCGGGCTCTCTGCCTTAAGTAGATAAAGGTTTCCGCTACCGGAAAGCGGTAAAATGGCCATCAAAAAGACCAAAACACCCATACCGCCAAGCCAGTGGCTAAAGCTTCGCCACATGAGAAGCGATTTGGGAAGGCTCTCTACATTTGTGAGAATAGACGCGCCCGTGGTCGTAAAGCCCGAAACCGTTTCAAAAATGGCATCGGCGAATCCCGGAATGGCACCGGAAATCAAAAACGGAAATGCGCCGAATATACTCAGCACTACCCAGCTCAGCGCCACGGTAACAAACCCTTCTCGTGCGTACATCGTCTCCGTTTTCGGTGTGCGTGCGGAAATGACAATGCCACTACTTCCGCAAAGCGCTATACAAAGTAAAAATGTAAATATTTCGGCTGTTTCCCCGAAACAAACGGCGCAAAGTAGCGGCACAAGCATCGAAGCCGCTTCTATTTTCAGCACCCACCCGAGGATATGTAAAATCATTCTGTAATTCATCGTTTTATCCTCTACTCCAGTATGTCGCTAATGTCCATAAATCCTTCTTTGAGCGTAACCACAACAACAGAATCGCCCTCTAAAATCATATCCTGACCGCGCGGAATAATCAGCTTTCCATTTCGGGTAATACAAGCAATCAGAATATTTTCCTTCAGGTTTAAGTCTTCCAGCTTAATATTGGAAATCGGCGAATTTTCGCGGATTCTGAATTCCAAAGCCTCCGCCTTTCCTCCCAAAATGTAATGCAGAGTTTCAATGTTGCTACCCTTGGAATTCTCCAGTGCACGCACAAAGCGTACAATATATTCAGCTGTAAGGTTCTTTGGATAAATGATTGTACCGAGTTGCAAATCCCCGATAACCTTGCCATACTCAATTCTGTTAATTTTCGTAACTACTTTCGCCTCTGTTTTACTTTTCGCGTAGAGAGAGAGCATTACATTTTCCTCGTCAATATTGGTAAGAGACACAAAGGAATCAAAGCGTTCCAGCCCTTCTTCAAGGAGAACCTTGTTGTCTGTGCCGTCTCCATGCGTGATAGAAGCCTTCGGCAAAAGGTGAAAAAGGTCTTCACAGCGTGCGGCATCTCTTTCGATAATTTTAACGTGAATACCACGCGCGAGGAGCTGGTTTGCCAGATAATAGGCCGTGTCGCCACCGCCGACAACGAGTGCGTCACGCACGCGGTTTGTGCGGATACCAATCGTTTTAAAAAAAGCTCCCGCCTCGCCAATAGGGGCTACAATGCTTAAATAGTCGCCTGCTTTGATCTCGAAAGTACCGGACGGAATAAACGCCTCTTCGCCGCGTTCCACGCCACAAACGAGGATATAGCTTCGAAGCTTTGCGGCAATATCCATAACGCGCATATCCGCAAGGGGGCTCCCCTCTTCCACCTGGAATTTTAAAATTTCCACGCGGCCCTTGGCAAACGTATCAATCTGAATGGCGGACGGAAAGCGAAGTGCACGCGCAATTTCGCTGGCGGCCGTGTGCTCGGGATTTATCACCATCGCAAGCCCAAGGTCGTCTTTGATGCGATGAATGGATTTAAAGTACTCCGGCTTTCTCACGCGCGCAATCGTCTGGCAATTCCCAAGTTTTTTTGCCATGAGGCAAAGCATGAGATTCAGCTCGTCAGACCCTGCAACCGCAATGAGTACATCCGCCTCCGAAATGCCGGCTTCCACGAGAACATCCGCGTCTACACCACTTCCCACAACGCCCATTATATCGTATTCATTTACCATCTCCGATACTACCTTCGCATCGGTGTCGATGAGCGTAATATCATGTTCCTGTTCTTTGGAAAGCTGCTCGATAAGCTTATGGCCTACCTTGCCGCAACCTACAATAAAAATATTCATAAAAAGACCTCTGTTTCTATCGTCTTACTTGCATTATAAGCTACTAAGACCCAAAATGTCAATCCTTTCCTTCATAAAGCCAAGAAAAGACAAGACACGCGTGTGTCTTGTCTTTTGCCTGTGTGTTATTTAAGGCGCGGAAGACTTGCTGCTGCCACAGACTGACCGACGCGTCTGGCTTTTTCGTCCGGGATATGCAAGGTGACCTTTTTAGAAAGCTCGGGGAACTCGGCCGCGAGCACTTCGTTTGCCTTTTCCAGAAGGATGGCACCGCCCTCGCCGCTCGTAACACGGCCCATAATGAGAACGTGCTTAATATCATAGAACATGGAATAGTAGGCGATGGTATAGCCGAAATATGTACCCATCGTTTCGTAGATATCGGCAGCTCTCTTATCGCCTTGTTCCATAAGGCCCTGTACAACCTTCAGCTTTTCTGCAGGAGAAAGTGCTTCGTCAAGTGCAATGCCTGCCGCGGGGGCCAGCTTAATTACGGCATCCTGCGAGAAATATTTAACACCGCAGCCGTAATCGCCGCTCCATTCGTCTACCATAGCTTCGCGATTAAAGTCCACCGGTACGAAGGCAAGCTCATTGAGCCAGCCGGTGATATTGCCGTCAGAATCTACGTAGCCTGCGGCTTCACTTGTACCCATCGCAACGCCCAAAACGTTATTATCTTCAAGGCTCATAGCACCTGCAAGTGCCGTAACGTCCCCGTCATTGGCAACTTCCACCGGAACATCCCCGATTTCGCGCGCTACGTCGAGGTACATGTTCTTTACATGCTTTTCAAAATCCTCATCAGATACTTTGAGGAAGAGAGAAGCTACCATGATTTTATTATCGATATACACGCCTGCGGAGGAAACGCCGATAGCATCCACGCGCGGCATATGGGAAGCAGCCGATTTCATGGCGCTAAGGATTCCGTCGTAGTGGTACTTCGGATCATCCTGCAGTTTCGGGAACCATACAACCTCTTCAGAGTAAACGGTTTCGCCGTCTACAACCGCAGAAACCTTTCTGTCGCTTCCGCCGGCGTCAAAACCGATGCGGCAACCATCCAGATGTCTGCCAACGGGAGAGGATGTGTCATTTTCCTTCGGGGCATCTGCCAAATTTTCTACATACAAAACTTCAAACGGCTTTTCATACACGCGAGACATGAAGTTAAAATCAAATTCTCTCGCGCCGCCCTTTCTGTACGCATCTGCAAGGCGTGTGTAGATTTCTTTGGAGCCGGCAATATACACCTTATAGCCGCCCTTTGCCCAAAGAAGGGTCTTTACGATTCTTTCTACGATGCCGTAATTTTCATCATCATGCCCTGTACCATCACTATACACGGACATCTTATATACGGCCATGAGGCCTGCGTTTCTTTCTACGCAAATGGCAATCTCATTACTCTCTCCCATGGCAACGTTTTTATTGAATTCTTCAATCACCTTTACCATAGGCATAAACTTAGGATCCAGCTTTGCTATCATTTTTCATTCTCCTTTATATCGAATTTCTCCACCGAGTATCGTCATCGAAACAGCAAATTTTTCATCTGCCAGTATAATGTCTGCACGCTTTCCTTCTTCGAGTGAGCCAATTTCATCAGCCTCGCCGAGGGCCTTTGCAGGGTGCAAAGACGCGCATGCCACTGCCTTATAAAGAGGCAGATTTGTATTTTGATACAAGTTATAAACGGCTTCGTTCAGCTTCAAAACGCTTCCGGCAATCGTGCCATCGGGCATGAGGCACTGAATGCCTTCTTTGTGAAGCGGCTGTCCGCCCAAAGTGTAATCGCCATCCGGCATGCCGCCGGCGCGGATACAGTCCGTGATAAGGCAAAGCTTATCGCCTTTCAACTTTGCAATAATGCCGAAAATGCCGCGGTCTACATGGAAAGTGTCTGCAATAAGCTCCGCACTCACTTCCTCGGAGGAAAGCGAGGCGCCTGCAACACCGGGGCTTCGGTGCGAAAGGATCGACATCGCATTAAAAAGATGCGTGGTATGACGAACGCCTTTCTCAATGCCCAAAAGGGCTTCTTCGTACTTTGCATTGGAGTGCCCCATGGATATGAGAACATCCGTATCGCGGGCCACTTCTTCTATACATTCGAGCGCCCCGTCTACTTCAGGCGCTACGGTAAATACCTTCACAATATCTTGATGTTTTTTGATAAAAGCCGCATCCGGCCTTAAAATATGTTCTTCGGCCTGTGCACCTTTTTTTGCGGGATTGATAAACGGGCCTTCGCTGTTTACGCCTAAAATTCTGGCGCCGTAATACCCTTCGCTTTCTTTCACCTCGCGAATTGAGTCAAACGCCGCTTCAATTTCGGCTTTGGAAACCGTCATCGTCGTGGGGCACCAAGCCGTAACGCCGTTTTCGATAATCCCTTCCGCCATTTTTCGAATGCCTTCGGCATCCCCGTCAGACGCATCTGCTCCGAGGTACCCGTGCACGTGCATATCCACAAGGCCCGGTGCTATGTACTTGCCGCCGGCATCTATCACTTCATATGCCGACAAATCTATCTCTGCCTCAGGCGCGATTTTGCGAATTTTTTCATCGAAAACGATGGCCATATTTTCACAAATCGCATCCGCAAGAATAAGCTTTCCGCCAATGATACACTTCATATGCTTTCCCTCCCTTTAAAAATCATTTTTTATGATATCACACTTTCCCAAAAATTGCAATAATTTTCGGGGGAAAATATAGGATAAAAATCTACTTTGCGCGCAGCTTTCGGCAGTACTGTGTGCAGAGCTTATCTGTACATTCCGAACAACGAAGTGCCATGTTGCTGTTTTCCCAAAATCTTTCAGGATATGTAAACACACAAATCTCCCATATGAGCCATAGTATCACAGAAAGGATAAGAAGCGACCAGGTGTACACACCCGGCACAAAGATAAACGGCGAAAACATCATAAGGTGGTCCCAGTTAAAAATGCGGCATGTGGTGCAGCATTTGTTTTTCATAATCAGGCGAAACGGGCACCAGATGAGAACGCAAATAAGGTCGCACACATAAAAGAACACGGCAATTAAAAAGATCATTTCCTTCCCGATGCATCCGTTTACATACAGCGCTCCAATAAGGATATGCAGTCCCACCCAAAGAATAAACACCTTGTATGCGGCTTTTGTAGTATCCGCAATATATTTTTTAAGATTTTTTACGTTCACTTTTTCTTTTATTGGGCGAAACAGCGACGAAAACAGTTTTTGTGACCCAATGGAAATATGCGCGCGGACGGGCATGAGCTGTAAAATCATATCCCAAAGCCATATGCCCCAAAGAATATGTAAGGGCGAAAATTTCTCAAAAAAGCCCCATCCGGAAAGGACAGAAAAAGCATCCCTGTCGCAGAAAAACCATATAACGGCCAAAAGAAACAGAATGCACCGCCCAAATAGCCTTGCAAAGTATATTTTTCTCGTTTTTGATATTGGCATCCTACTTGGCCCCTTTCTTTTATTCTATGCCATCGTCGCAAGCATTTCCATCGTCACGCTATACCGAAGCGGCTCCCCTTTAAGATAGCGTCCCGCCTCTTCTGCCATATATTCGCCCATACGCAGGCACTCGTGCCCGAGGGAGCCTGCAATATGCGGCGTTAAAAATACATTATCCATTTCATACAGCGGCGAGCCTTTTTGGGGCGGTTCTTCCCGCGTAACATCCAAAACCGCCACGCGTGAGGGTTCTTCCCGAAGTGCCCGCACGAGGTCTTCCTCTACCACCTGCGCCCCTCTGCCGGTGTTTATA
Organism: Clostridia bacterium; assembly: GCA_045578225.1. Lineage (GTDB taxonomy): Bacteria > Bacillota > Clostridia > UMGS1883 > UMGS1540 > SIG447. The sequence goes on from JAZNJV010000050.1 coordinate 14,956, forward strand.
AACACGGCATTTTCTTTCAGGAGAGAAAACAAACGATACGTCAGCATATTTTCCGTTTCAGGGCGATTGGCTATGTGGTTCGAAATCACCTGACATTCCTGAAAAATGGTTTCCAGCGGCGCAAGGCATACGCCGAGTGCCGCCGCCTTTTCTGCACTGCAAAAGGGATCGTACGCCAAAACCTGTAAACGGTGGGACTTTAGACGCTCGGCAACGCCCTTGCCAATGGCGCCAAGGCCAAGCAGTCCTACAGGCGTATCATAGTTTCCGGGAAACGGCGATACGGCCGCGCGCGAAGAAGTCCTCTTATATAAATTCAAACATCCAAAAAAGCCTTTATTGGCAAGCAAAATCTGCGCCACCGTATATTCCTGCACGGGCACGCTGTTGGCCATCCATGCGCTCACCACCGAAATACCGCAATTTAAAAACGGTCTTGCAAACGCCTGCACGCTGCCTGCCCCGTAAAACACCACGGAAAGGCTGGGGAAAAACTTCCGTATTTCTTCTTCGGTGAACACAGGCATGCCCCACGTGGAAAAAATGCACTCTACATCGGGGATGCTCTCCACCGTGTCCTTCGTATACACCCCCTCATAAAAATCAAACATTTCATAAAGAGCGCGTACACACGCCTTCGAATACACAGTATGTATATTTTTCTCGCTGTTTCCTACAAATGCCGCCTTCATTCTTTTGCCTCCTCGCCCGAAAGCGCATAGAGCGTTTCCGCTTCCCGTTTAAGGCACTCCACCGCATCCTCCGGCACAAATTCGAGTAGTATTTTTATATCGCGGCCGGAAAGCTCGCGTAAAAAAGCCCGGATATATGCCGCCCCGTCAGAAAGCGGACGGCGAAGCACATGGTTTTCCCAATAGAAAAGATGCACAATCGAAACATGGTCGATAATTCTTCGTAAATCTTCTATATTTTCAGAAAGGGAGCGCTCGTAAAACGGCTGCCAGTACAGGCGGCAATTTTCCATGCCCACTTCTTCCAAAAGCCTTTCAGCGCTCTCCGCCGTATCCGTAAGCGTGCGTGGATGGTATTCAAAGCATACCGTTTTCCCACTCTCGGAAGCTGCGCGACAAACTGCACGTGCCTCTAAAACGAGCGCGGCGCGCTCCTCTGCCGTGACATCCCGCGAGCCTTTTTTTCCTGCCCATATCCGCAGGATAGGGGCACCAAGGGCCTCTGCTGCCGCGAGGTATGGCGCAAATGCCTGGCTCATGCCGAGCGTATAATACGTGCCATACGAAGAGACGAAAAGGCCTGCCGTGCGCGTCTCTATCGCAATTTTTTCGGCCAATGCGAGGTCCTTTTCCGAAACGTGCACATCGCTCCCCCATTCAATACAGGTGAGCCTCGCCTCTTTTGCGGCCTTTATAATCTCTCTGGGCGCAAGATTTCTGTATGTGACCGAAACTAAACCAAATTCTTGCATATCTTGTTTCTCCATTTGCCGAATTACCTTGGCGCACCGCAAGGTGTACATGGCATCTTTATTGCCCCTCGCTATAGAATGAGTAAACGATTTAGATGCCATATGTTTTGGCGATATAACTCCACTTTGTTTCGTTGCGACATGATATAAATTCATTTTCTCGTCCCGAAGGGACATATCGCTCTTTGATATATCGCAAATTTCACAAGGAATTGGTATCGACGATTTCAAGTTTTGCTTGCAATCATTATACCACACCCCATCCCCATTTTCAATTCTTTTCCTTAAAAACAAAAGACAACCCCGAGAGAGGTTGTCTTGTATGCTGCCGGAATTAGTCGTCAATTGTATTGTCCGTTGCTTTTTCAAAAATGGCTTCCACTTCCCTCGAAGGTGCTTTATCCAGAAGCGTAACCAAAATAGCGGCCGCACCACCGATAATAAAGCCGGGGATAATTTCATAAATGCCTGTGATTGCCGTCAGTGCAAGACCGCCGGACACCGGGAGCCACAGCCACAGCATATCGACTACCGCGCCGACCAAAATGCCGGCTACTGCGCCTTTATATGTAAATCTCTTCCAGAACAAAGATAAGAGCACTGCAGGACCAAATGCCGCGCCGAAGATGCCCCATGCATTGGATACGAGATCCATAATTGCCTGTGCCGCTTTGCCCTTACTGCTTGCAATAAAGAAGGCAATTACCGCGATAACCAGAACAACAATTCGGCTTACCCAGAGCATTTCCTTGTTGCATGCATTCTTTCTGATAATCGGCTTATACAAGTCACTTGCGAAAGAAGAGGCGGCCACGAGAAGCTGCGAGTCTGCCGTGGACATACTTGCCGCAATAATAGCTGCAAGAAGAAGCCCTGCAATAAATGCCGGGAAAACATCGCGCGCCAGTTCCACAAAGATTAAGGACTGCTTTCCTTCTGCCAAAAGAACTGCCGAAAGGTCTGTGCCGTTCGAATATACGAACATTCTGCCAAGGTATGCAATTACGATGGTCGCCGCAAGAGAAAGTACTACCCAGATAATGGCTACCGTTGCAGACTTTTTCACCATAGACGGCTTTTCAATCGCCATAAAACGAACGATGATGTGGGGCATACCAAAGTAGCCAAGACCCCAACCAAGACCGGACAAGATGTCCTTCCAGCTTGCATTAAAGAAGTTTGCAACAAACTGGAACTGTTCACCGTTAGGTCCTGCATAAATAGTGGTCAGCGCCGCAGGTTCCAGATCTCTTGTAAATCCTACAACAATCGGAACAATCAAAAGTGCGCCGAGCATCAGAAGCCCCTGGAAGAAGTCCGTCCAGCATACAGCACTAAAGCCGCCGAGGAATGTGTATATCACAACAATCGCCGCAAAAATCAGCATGGCATTTGTTCTCGACAATGCCGGAACCAGTGTCGTGAACACGTCCGCACCTGCAACGAATGCGGAGGCAACATAGATGGTAAAGCACACGAGGAACACAACCGCACATATAATGCTTACAGTGTAACTCTTGGATGCAAAGCGGTTAGACAGATACTGCGGAAGCGTAATCGCATCGCCGGAAGCTTTGGAGAACTTTCGAAGTCTTTTCGCAACCAAAATCCAGTTAGCCGCCGTGCCAATGGCAAGACCGATACCAATCCAAGCCTGCCCAAAGCCAAATGCTAAGATGCTGCCCGGAAGACCCATCAGAAGCCATGCGCTCATATCGGATGCCTGGGCACTCATTGCGGTTACCCAGGGCCCCATAGACCTGCCACCTAAAAAATAATCCTTTTCTGTAACAGCTTTCGATTTAACGAAGAAGAACAGGCCGATAGCAATCATTGCTATAAAATACAGTACAAATGCTAAAATATCCATTTCTTTCATTTCTCCTTTGCCTTTAATTTACTGCTTTTGCTATTATATCATACTTTTTTATAGAATGCAACACAGAACGAAGTACAGAATGAATTCTGTACTTCGTTTTTATATTTTTTGTTTTTTTGTCGAAATTACGTTGTTTATACCCTGTACTTTTATAAGTACAAATTTTGGTAATAAAATTAAATCTTAAATTTTTCTAAGAATTTCGGAAACATATCTGCGGCATACTTTGTCAAAGAATAGTCGCCGTTTGAGAGGCACCAGTCATACAAAAAGGCACGTTCGAGCATGGCATACACGCGAACAAGCTCGTTTACAGAGCGATCCTTTGTAATCTCGCCCTTTTTTTGCCCTTCCGAAAAGATACTGCGAAGAAGTTTATAATAAATCCGGTTATGGTCGAGAAGGTGCTTTTCGCCTTTTGTGGTAAGCTGCGAAGAGTAGAGCTTGGCAAGGAGGTCGAGCGAAATGCTGTTTTCAATCATCAAAAACAGCTCACGGTTTAAATATAGGAGCTTATCAAAGCTGTGCATGTCGGGGTTTATCAGCTCTCGAAGTTCTTCATATTTTTCGTCGAACATATACGAAAGAGAACTGAGTAGCGCATCCTTCCCCGCAAAATAGTGGTAGAAGGAGCCTTTAGACGTGCCGGACTCTTCTATAATTTCTTCAATGGTTGTATCGTCATACCCCTGCTCATAGAAAAGCTTCCACGCCGCAACGATAATTTTGCCTTTTGTATTTCTCCCTGTTTTCTTTGCCATGCTTGTTCACCTTCCAATTCCTTTTTGGTACAGTCTTATAGCCCCAGAATATAAAACCCGTTATATTCTATCGCCTCTTCAAGCCAGGAAAGCAGCATTTCGTCCGGCTCGGGATCATCCGCGAGAAGTCTCCCTATGATTTCTTCTACCTCAGAAGGCGCATAATAGTTAATGCCGTACACATCCACGGGGCCACTTTCAAGGTTGTGGTAAACACCACCATCGAACACGCGGCCATACTCTATGAAAAACGTACTTTCATCGGCTATGTAGAGAGAGTCATCTCTCCAATGGTCAATGTTGTCTACCGACACAATCTCCTCTATTTTTGTGCCGTACGGCTTTTTGCAAAACTGCATTTCTATAAAAGCGGAGCCTCCCGCCATTCGCCGTTCTTCCTGCGAATCAAAATGATAAAACATTTTTCCTCCCCTTTCTGCTCTGGGCACTTTTCATTTATTATAGCATTAAGCACAAAGAAAGACAACCCTTTCAAAGAAAAGATTGTCTTTCTGAACATGTTTATTTTTTATACGCTGCAATGATTTCTTTCGTTGTGCGAAGGAAGCTATACATATCTTCTCGGCTGTTACAGTGCAGCGGCGAGACTCTTACGGCACCGTCAAGACCGAACGAAGCAAGCATTCTTTTAGAATAAATGCTGCTCGCGAGACGGTCATACACGATAACATTTCGTTTTTCGTACTCGCGCACTGCCTCGGTGTATCCGATATCTTCAAAGCCTATAGCGAGAATTAAATCTCTTTTAGTAAGGTCAGGCTTTTTTGCTCTTGCTTTCTTTACAATTTCCTCGATATCATAAATAGCACCGGTCATGTTGGAGGCATACATCACGCTGAGAAGCGCCGTGTTCTCGTCAATGAGAGACACTATGGTATCGGCGTCCACACCGCCCGTTTCCTTGTTGCTATCGGCAACGCGCACTTCTCTGCCGGTTTTTTCCGCACTCTTTAAGCGAAAAGAGCCGCCTGCGTTATCGAAGAACAATCTCTCGCCAATAAATTTATCATAATCCACATATAAAAACTGTTCTTTTACTTCCTCCAGGATTTCCGGAGAAAAATGCAGTCCATAGGGGTGATTCATCGTACATTCTCCTTTTTCATCAATAGTCCTTGGCAATAAAATCATCCAGCTTCACCTGCATGATATCCAGCTGTCCCCCCATACAGATGCATCTATAAACGGATTTTCCGACGGGTTTTCGCACATATACATATATCTTTGTACCGTCTTGTTATTCGCCGGGTGATTGCCACTCGTAATATCCGCGCTTTCCTTTCAAATACCCCATGAAACCCGAAACGCTCATTTTGGACGGGATACTTACTAACATATGAATATGGTCTGGACAAACTTCCCCCTCGATGATTCCCCCTTCCACTACCATAATTGGCGTAAAATCTCTCTTATTTCCAGTCGCTTCTCTTCAAAAAATACCTTCCGTCTATATTTTGGCGCAAACACAATATGGACTTGCAATCCCATTTTGTATGTGCTAAACTATTTTTGTCTATGTTCACTTTCTTCATAGATAAATCCTCCTAATGTGTTTTTGGTTTTGACTGGCAGGTCTTTTCCATTATAACACATTCGGAGGATTTCTTTCACCGGTAAACCTCTATTGCACCACGCGACTATCGCGTGGTTTTCGTTATACAAGAAGCAGGTTGCGCAAAAATGTGCAACCTGCTTGAGCTTTATAGGACTATTCTTCGGTATAGCAAGCAAAGATTTCTTCCACTCTTTCCGTGTCCTTATTCTTGGTAAATACACTCACCAAAGGCACAATCACCATAGAAACTGCCATAGCAGCAACGCCCATCTCCGGTGATTTTGCAGCGGCGGCTGCAAAGCCGGACTGTAGGCTAATCACAAGTGTGGAAATGCCTACCACCAAAAGGCCCGAAAGAATACCTGCGTATGCCCCAATCTTTGTAATCTTCTTCGAGAACAAGCCCCAAATGTAAGGCCCGATAAAGCAACCCGAAACAATGCCCCAAGAGAAAGACATAAGGCTTACAATAATCGGAATATTTTGGGTTGCAAAGACAAACGAACAAGCTACAAACACAAGACAAAGAAGTCTGGTAAGGAGCATCTGCGTCTCCGGTTTTGTCTCTTTCTTTCGAACAGACGGAATAAGGTCAACCGCAACTGCCGATGCAGAGGTCAAAACAACCGCTTCTAGCGTTGACATGGATGCCGAAAGGAGAAGAATCATAATAACTGCCAAAAGGATAATACCGAGTGTCCCCCCGCCTAAAACTTCCATAAGAACAGTGGGAATAACAGAATCCACGCCGCCTTGGGGAAGAACGCCGCCTAAGATAAGTCTGGATGTGCTGCCGATCAGATATGCACCGCATCCGATAATGATACAGAAGATCGTAGAAATAATTGTGCCTCTCTTAATGGCTGCCGTGTCCTTTATGGCATAGAACTTACCAATCATCTGCGGAAGTCCCCACGTGCCAAAACTTGTAAGCATAATATTAAAGCAAAGGAACTTAAACGCAGAACCACCGAAGATATTTGTCAGCTGTGCACCGGTTGTCGGGTTGGGGTCGCCGGGAAGCGACTGGAAATTCTTAAGGTTTTCCACAAGCCCCGAAAGTCCGCCGACTGCATCGTGCCCAAGCACGGCACAAATGAGGCACACAACACCCGCTATCATAATAATCCCTTGTACAAGGTCTGTGTAGGCTGTCGCAACGTAACCACCTGCAACAAGATAAACCGCTGTAAGGCAAGCGATAAGGAGCATCCATACCCAGGTTTCCACACTGGGGAAAACGGCGCCAAACAGCGAACCGAGGCCTTTGTAAACTGCCGCAGAATAGGGAACAAGGAATACAAATATAATCACGGCCGCCAAAACCTTCATGCCTTTTGAAGCATATCTCTTTCCAAAATAATCAGACATCGTTCTGGCATTCAGCTTCTTCGTCATCTTTCTCGTTCTGTTTGCAAATAAGAGCCAGGAAAGAAGACAGCCTAAAACAGCATTACCAATACCAATCCAGATGCTTCCGAGGCCAATGTTCCAACCGTGCTGCCCAGCATAGCCAACGAAAACAACTGCCGAGAAATATGTCGTCCCATACGCAAAAGCGGTAACCCACGCACCGATGTTTCTTCCCCCAATCAGGAATCCGTCAAGTGTTTTGGACTTACCGTAACTGATACAGCCGATAAGCGCCATTACAATTGCATAAATGCAAAGAGCAATGATTGTGTAAAGTTGCGCGTTTGTCATTTGAATTTCCTCCAAGTCTTGCTTTTTTCTGTGATATAGTATATAATACTTCCAAAGATTAGTCAAACGAATGGTTTTGATGTTTATCATCGAAATTTTAAATGTTGGAGGAAATGGGATGGAATTACGGAATCTAATTACATTTATCAATGTAGCAGAACTTGGTAGCTTTACCAAAGCCGCAAAGCAGCTCGACTACTCACAATCCACAATATCTTTTCAAATTAAGCAGCTTGAGGAGGAGCTTGGTTGTCTTTTGTTTGAAAGAATCAATCACACGATAACGCTGACAGAACGCGGACGCGAGCTTGTTTCTTATGCGCATCAAGTTCGCACCCTTACAGATGCATTTAAGGAAAATTTCGAGGGAGAAAAAGAATGTAGCGGGCATATCCATATTGTAACGCCCGATTCCGTATGTGATGAAATCCTAAGCAAGAGCTACATGGATTTTCATACGAAATATCCTTCGATTTCCATTAAATTTACGACCGCAGATACTTCTGCCATGTTTGATATGCTTGACCATAACGAAGCAGATATCATTATGACGCTTGACAGCCATTCCTATCACAAAGACAATGTCATCGCAAAGGAAGAACCTCTTTCCATGCATTTTGTGGCGAATGCAAAGTCAAAATTTGCCAAGGCAAGTAAGCTCTCTATTCACGATATTATCAGTGAGCCTTTCATTTTAACGGAATATGGGCAAGGCTACAGAAGGGTTTTTGATAAAGAACTTGCAAAAAAATCATTAGAAATAACGCCCATCCTCGAAATCGGCAGAACAGATATGATTACCTCTCTCATAGCGCAAGGGGATATGCTCTCATTCCTGCCCGATTTTGTTACCCGTGATAGGATAGAATCCGGAGATTTATGTTACCTGGATGTATGCGATATGCATATAGAAATCTGGAAGCAGCTTATTTATCACAAAAACAAATGGATGTCACAAAGCCTGAAGGTTTTTATTGACTATATAAAAGAAAATGACTTTTCAAACTAATTGACTGTATACGGAGAAAAGATATGCCCCAAAAAGGTAAACTTTTTGGGGCATATCCTATAAAAACGCTCTTTTAGACAGCTTCTTGTTCTTTTGCCATTTTTAAAAGATGGGCATACCGTATTTCATGCGATTTGATAGCGTAAATGTACATATCGGTCAGCGCGTCGGAATTTGCAAACATTAAATTTCGACGGCATGCCGCAAGCTCTTTCTGCGTTTCGAGAAGAAGTGCGCGGAGCGCTTCGTCCCGACTTTCGGTTGGCTCTTCTTTTTTAAGATGTAAAAGTGTGCAAATATTTTTTATGGTATCTCGTGGCAATGTCATTTCCAAATTCCCCCTTTACGGACAAGTATAGTCTGCTTTTCGGTATTTTATGCCTTTTCTTTAAAATTTTGTATGCCACGACATATGGCGTGCGCTATTTTTTCCTGGTACGCCGCATCACAAAGTAGCGCTTCTTCTTCAGCGTTTGACAAAAAGCCGCATTCTACAATAACCGCCGGAATCTCGCTTTCGCGAAGGAGATATAAATCACTCGTTGGCTTTACCTCGCGCGTGCAATGCGGCCCGATTTCCTCTAAAAACGCTGTGCGAATGGATTCGGCCAGGCGCCTCCCCTCTTCGCTTCCCGTATAATAAAATACCTGCGGCCCGCTATACTTTGCATCCGAAAAATGATTCATGTGGATGCTGACAAGGCATAGATTTCCCTCGGCCTTTGAAAGCGCTACGCGTTTTTTCATATCTTCTCTTTTTTTCTCGCGGATGGAAGCCGATTCGTTTTCGTATAGGCCGCGGTCGTCCGCACGTGTCATCAAAACATGCTCACCGGACTCCGCCAACTTTTCGGACAAACGTGTGGCAATCTGCAAATTTAAATCCTTTTCTAAAACGCCGCTTTTCCCTTCGGCGCCGCCATCCGGCGCGCCGTGTCCGGCGTCAATCACGATGCACTTCGCGTCTTCTGCCGCCACATCCTGCGCCTTTGGATGAAAAAGCTTTGCAATGAGAAACGATACAATACATAAAAGTGCCAAAAACAAAATGCCGCCCCGTTTTAAAATGACGAGCATGGCGCCACCCCCTTTTTCTACACCCTATGCACGCTTGGCGTGAAATATGAAGGGGGAAAACAAAAGTGGCTGCCGCTTTTGCGACAGCCACATTCTGTTCTTTGTTATTTACGTAATTCTTCGCGACCGGCCTGAATTTCTGCAGCCATGTTACCAAGGCGCTGTTCAATACCGGCAAGCACATCGTCAGCGTACTGACGGGCACCAAGACGAATCTCACGGGCATTCTTCTGTGCGTTTGCCAGCACTTCATTTGCCTGGTCGTACGCCTTCTTGGTGATTTCATGCTCGTTTACGAGCTGCTGCTTCTGCTCTTCCGCGCTACGGATAATATCCGCCGCTTCCTTATGGGCTTCTTCAATAATAGAAGTTCTCTGCTCCGTCACCCACTTTGCCTTCTTCAGGTCTTCCGGAAGGCGCAGACGAATATCGCTGATAAGCTCCATAAAGTCTTCTTTATCAATCATTGTCTTATGAAAAATAGGCCAAGTAAAGCTGTTTTCGATTAAGTCCTCAAGCTGGTCAATTACATCGAAAATTTCCATTTTCTCTTTCTCCTCCTGCCGAATTGATACTCCATACGTTCTCTCTTAGTATTTTACCATACTCTTTTCACCTTGTCAACTAATTTTCGTCAAAATTCTACTCTTTTTCACTTTGTGCCGAGGCTTGACTTTTTTGCCTTCCTATGGTACAATCAAAAAAACGCCACGGGAAGGAGAAAAATATGCGCGCATTTGACTTTGATGAGACGATATATGACGGAGACAGTACCCGTGATTTTTATTTTTACTGTCTCAAAAAATATCCACGCGTGGCTCTCGAACTTCCGCGTCAGTTTTTTCATTTTCTATTTTTTGCCACAGGTGTCGAACGAAAAACGGTTTTTAAAGCGCATTTCTACCGCTTTTTCCGCCACATTCCGGATATAGATGCGGCAGTATTGGATTTTTGGGAAACGCATTTTTGCAATATAAAAGAATGGTATCTTAAGGATGTGCGGACGGATGACGTTGTCATTTCCGCCTCTCCGGCCTTTCTTTTGGAAATCCCGTGCGAACGGCTTGGTGTTACGCCGCCGATTGCGTCCCTTGTAGATAAAAAGACAGGGGCCTACACGGGCGAAAATTGTTACGGTGCAGAAAAACCGCCGCGTTTTCGGGCGCTGTACCCTGATGCCGTGGTGGAAGAATTTTATTCGGACTCCCTGTCCGACACGCCCATGGCACTTCTCGCCAAAGAAAGCTTTATTGTGCGCGGTGACAATATCATGCCGTGGGAAAGCTACGTGCCTTCGCGCTGTTCTCGCGCAAAAAAGCTGTTTCTCTCCCCCGCATTTTTGCGGTTTCTGTTAGTAGGCGGCACAAGCACCATTTTGACAGCCATTCTAGGGCGGCTATATCTCGCTGCGTTGTCTCTGCCCGTTCTTTCCTTCGCACTCGGGTACATCACAACGTTGCTTCTTTCATTTTTCCTGCACGCGAAGCTCACCTTTCGCGCAAAGCCTTCTTTCGGGCGTTTTTGGAAATTCGTCGTTTCCTACCTCCCGAACTTTATAGTGCAGACGCTCTCGGTGTTTCTTTTGTGCCATCTTCTATCACTTCCCGAGATGCTCACGTACATCCTGGCCGCCATACTCGGCATCCCCATTACATTTTTACTGATGAAGTTTTTTGCGTTTCAAAAATAAAAACGAGGCAAGCATCGCTTGCCTCGTTTTTGATTGCACAGAAAAGGCGAAAGAGTGAATACTCTCTCGCCTTTGTCTATTATTCGAATAACTTGCCGAACTTTGTCCAATGTTCGTACTTCTCTTTTGCCTGCTTTTCAGCTTCAGCGAAGAGTTCTTCTGCACGTTCGGGGAACTTACGTGCGAGAGAGCTGTAACGAACTTCGTTCATGATAAAGTCGCGGTAGGAAGCATCGGGTGCCTTGGAATCCATTGTAAACGGATTCTTGCCTTCTTCTTTCAGTCTCGGGTCGAAACGGAAAGTATGCCAGTAGCCTGCGAGTACGGCATTCTTAATAATCTTCTGGGTGTCGGTCATGCCGCCCTTGATGCCGTGGTTAATGCACGGTGCGTAAGCGATGATGATGGACGGGCCGTTGTAGCTTACCGCTTCGCGGATAGCCTTTACGGTCTGGTTCATGTCATAGCCGAGTGCTACCTGTGCTACATATACATAGCCGTAGGACATAGCCATTTCAGCGAGGTTCTTCTTCTTGACCGGCTTACCGCCTGCCGCGAACTGTGCAACAGCACCTGTCGGGGTGGACTTGGAAGCCTGACCGCCGGTGTTGGAGTACACTTCTGTGTCGAATACGAGCACGTTTACATCTTCGCCGGAAGCGAGAACGTGGTCGAGACCGCCGTAACCGATATCGTATGCCCAGCCGTCACCACCGAAGATCCAGACAGCCTTCTTGGAAAGGTATTCCTTGAATTCGAGAACTGCCTTGGCTTCCTCGCAGCCACAAGCTTCGAGTGCTGCGATAAGGTCTTCCGTTGCTTTCTGGTTAGCATCGCCATCATCGTAGGTGGCATTCCAGCTTTCGGCAGCTGCCTTTACACTGTCGCAGGAAATGGCTGCAACCTGCTCGCGCAGTCTTTCGCGAAGCTGCTTTGCGCCAACAGCCATACCAAGGCCGTGTTCTGCGTTATCTTCAAACAGGGAGTTTGCCCAAGCGGGACCTCTGCCCTTTTTGTTTGTGGTGTACGGAGTAGACGGTGCGCTGCCGCCCCAGATAGAGGAGCAACCGGTAGCGTTCGAGATGTATGCTCTATCGCCGCAAATCTGGGTAACGAGCTTTGCGTACGGTGTTTCGCCACAGCCGGCACATGCGCCCGAGAACTCGAGGAGCGGCTGGTGGAACTGCGAATTCTTTACGTTGATCGGAAGAGCCAAGAGTTCTTCCTTATCGGAAACTGCGGAAACAGCATAGTCGAAGCATGCCTGCTGGTCACGCTGCGTATCGATCGGCTTCATAACGAGAGCCTTTTCCTTTGCCGGGCAAACCTTAGCACAGTTGCCGCAGCCGCTGCAGTCCATAACCGTTACAGTTACGCCGTATTCATACTTATCCATATCCTTGCCGTTCATCTTCTTGTGCTTCATGTTAGAAGGTGCTGCGGCTGCTTCCTCGGCGTTCATCACAACCGGACGAATTGCGGCGTGGGGACATACCAAAGAGCACTGGTTACACTGGATACAGTTTTCCGGAATCCACTCCGGAACGTCAACAGCAATGCCGCGCTTTTCGTAAGCAGCAGAGCCCTGCGGAAGGTGACCGTCTGCATATTCTACGAAGGTAGATACCGGAATGCTGTCACCAGCCTGCTTTTCGCACGGCTTCAAGATGTTCTTTACGAAGGACGGTACTTCCTTTTCTGCCGTCGGTGCATCTTCTGCATTCTTCCAGTCAGCCGGTACTGCGATTTCGCGGATATTCTTTTCGCCTTCTACGATAGCGGCGTGGTTCATGTTAACAATCTTTTCACCCTTCGAAGCAAAGGAGCGAACAACTGCATCGCGCATGTATTCTACAGCATTTTCAAACGGAATAACGTTTGCAAGCTTAAAGAATGCGGACTGGAGTACGATAGAGGTCTTGTTGCCAAGGCCGAGTTCCTTTGCGATGCCGATAGCATCAATGGTGTAGAGCGAAATGTTATTTTCTGCAATGTAGCGCTTCATCTTTGCAGGGAGACGCTTCGAAAGTTCTTCCACATCCCAAGCGCAGTTCAAAAGGAACTTGCCGCCCGGAACGAGGTCCTGTACCATGTCGTACTTATCTACGTAAGACGGGTTATGGCACGCTACGAAGTTAGCCTTATTGATAAGGTAGGTGGATTTAATCGGCTTTGCACCGAAACGAAGGTGGGAAACGGTGATACCGCCCGACTTCTTCGAGTCGTAAGAGAAGTATGCCTGTGCATACAGGTCTGTATGGTCGCCGATAATCTTAATGGAGTTCTTATTCGCACCAACGGTACCGTCAGAGCCAAGACCCCAGAACTTACAGGCTGTGTTGCCTTCGGCAGACGTATCGGGGTTTTCTTCGCGCGGGAGAGAAAGGTTTGTTACGTCGTCCGTGATGGCGAGTGTGAAGCCGCGAACCGGTTCCGCTTTATCGAGGTTTCTGTAGGTTGCAATAATGTCAGCCGGCACAGTATCCTTCGAACCGAGACCGTATCTGCCGCCGATAATCATCGGAGCGTCGGCCTTGCCGGTAAAGCAAGCGCAAACGTCAAGATACAACGGTTCGCCAATGGAGCCGGGTTCCTTTGTTCTGTCGAGAACCGCAATCTTCTTGCAGGTCTTCGGAAGAGCATTGAGGAATGCTTCCACCGGGAACGGACGGTAGAGGCGAATCTTAATAAGACCAACCTTTTCGCCCTGTGCGGTGAGGTAATCAATGGTTTCTTCAATCGTATCGCAGATGGAGCCCATAGCTACGATAACCTTTTCGGCGTCGGGTGCGCCGTAGTAGTTTACAAGACCGTAGTTTGTGCCGATCTTGGCATTTACCATGTTCATGTATTCTTCTACAACAGCCGGAACATTTTCATAGAACTTGTTGCAAGCTTCGCGGTTC
>JAZNJV010000051.1:0-4130 GCA_045578225.1 Clostridia bacterium
AGGGTGTACCACCATGCCGGCCGGTTTGTTAATGACTAAAACGCTATCGTCTTCATATACAATATCGAGGGGGATTTCCTGCGCCACCGTCTCAATTTTCACAGGGTCGGGAATCTGCACCGCGACCGCATCGCCCGGGCGCAGCTTATAGCCTGGGCGCACCGTTTTTCCAGAAACGGTGATGTACCCTTTTTCAATCAGTTCCTGCACATACGAGCGGCTAAGCTCTGTATGCACCGCTGTGATGGCCTTATCGAGTCTTTCCCCCAAAAACGCTTCGTATTCCATTACTCAAAATCCGTGCTTCGCAAAATATACACGCAAAACAATGCCGCTCCTAAAACTACACAGATATCCGCCACATTGAAAATCGGGAAGTTAATAAACCGGGCATCTAAAAAATCAACTACGTGCCCCATAGAAATTCTGTCCACCAAGTTCCCCAGTGCGCCGGAAATAATGAGCGATACCGCTATCTGAAATATTTTACTTTTTGGCTTTTTCACGACAATCAGCGCGACTAACGCCACAATAATGAGAAGCGTTGCCAGTATCAAAAACGGAACTTTTCCGCTTAGGATACTGAAAGCCGCGCCGTTATTCGTTTTAAAAGTGATATGGAAAATATCTTCTATAACCGGTATGCTTTGTCCGAGTTTCATGTTCGCGGCGATGTACGCCTTCGAAAGGCGATCCGCCAGAAAGGTCACAATCCCCATGATAACAGGAAGCCAAAGCATTATTTTGTGTTCTCCTACTCTTTAATAATTTCGGCGCAACGACTGCAAAGGGTGGGATGCGCCGCATCTGTCCCAACCGTCTTGCTGTAAAGCCAGCATCTTTCGCACTTTTCGCCTTCCGGCGTTGTAATTTCAACAGCAAGACCTTCCGTCTCCCCGCAGAACGCGCCCTCGGGTGCCGCTTCTTCGGAAATCTTTACGGAAGAAACGATGAAAAGTGTGGAAAGTGTGTCGCCGAAGGTTTCTAAAAATGCCTTCATTTCAGAAGATACATAAAAGACTACCCCTGCGCCGACAGAGTTACCGATTTTCTTCTCGGCACGTGCATTTTCAAGTGCCTTGGAAACATCGGCGCGTACCTTAATAAAGCGATCCCACTTTTCGGAAAGTTTGCCAAAGTCTGCACCGCTTACTTTGGGCATGTCGTTATAGAGTACGCTTCGTGCGTCATCCCCTTCTCTGTGCGGCATGTACTGCCAGATTTCCTCGGTGGTGTACACAAGCACAGGTGCGAGTAATCTTACAATCGTATCGAGAACTGCATGCATAACCGTCTGTGCGGCGCGGCGAGCGGTGCTATCTGCCTTTTCTACATACAGGCGATCCTTAATAATATCGAGGTAGAAGTTACTCATATCTACAACGCAGAAATTATGAATAGCGTGGTAGATAAGGTGGAATTCGTAATTTTCGTACGCAGCGAGTACCTTCTCGGTCATCTCGTCAAGGCGCATCATGGCCCATCTGTCAAGCTCGTTCATGTCAGAGAGGGCAACGCTATCCTTTTTCGGATCAAAGTCATGAATGTTGCCGAGAATGTAGCGTGCTGTGTTACGGATTTTGCGGTATACTTCGGACATCTGTTTGAGGATTTCCTTCGAGATACGCATATCCGTCTTAAAGTCGGCCGAGACAACCCAAAGACGCAAAATGTCGGCACCGAAGTCCTTGATAATATCCTGCGGACTTACGCCGTTGCCTTTGGATTTGGACATTTTCTGCCCGTCAGCATCCACGATCATGCCGTGCGTAATAACCGATTTATACGGTGCTACGCCACGGGCTGCAATCGAGGTGAGAAGCGAGGACTGGAACCAGCCTCTGTACTGGTCGTTTCCTTCGAGATACAAATCTGCCGGGAAACGAAGGCCTTCTTTTACATCTAAAACGCCGGCATGGCTCGAGCCCGAGTCAAACCATACGTCCATAATGTCTTTTTCTTTTGTAAATTCGGTGCAGCCGCATTTGCAAGCGGTGCCCTTCGGCAGAATTTCAGAGGCGTCCACTTCATACCATGCACCGCTGCCCTTTTCTTTGAAGAGCGCAGAAACGGCACGAATGGTATCGTCATTTATGAGTGCTTCGCCGCAATCCTTACAGTAGAAAATCGGAATCGGTACGCCCCATGTTCTCTGACGGGAAATGCACCAGTCCGTTCTGTCCACTACCATGCTGGAAATGCGTTCTTCGCCCCACTTCGGAATCCACTGTACCTTATGGATGGCATCTACCGCCGCATCCTTAATGCTGTCTACCGATGCAAACCACTGCTCGGTTGCGCGGAATACAATCGGCTCATGGCAGCGCCAGCAATGCGGATACTGGTGGATGATTTCCTCAATGGCGTACAGAGCGCCGAGAGACGTCAATTTTTCTTCAATGGCAGGATTTGCCTTCGAGTAATGAAGACCACAGAATTCGCCTGCAAGCTCGTTTAAGTAGCCCTTGCTGTCTACAGGCACCAAAATCGGGATTTCCTTATAGGGACGGCATGCCACATAGTCCTCACCGCCGTGGCCGGGCGCCGTGTGTACACAGCCGGTACCGGCGTCGAGCGTAACATGGTCGCCTACGATAACGAGAGAGGTTCTATCCATAAACGGATGGTTACAGGTAATATATTCAAGGTCACTGCCACGATATTCGCCAATCTTTTCGTATTCCGTGATTTTACCGACGCGCATAACGTTTTCTACGAGCTCCTCGGCAATCACGTACACTTCGCCGCCTGCGCGAACGAGGCTATACGTAAAGTCGGGATTTACGGCGATGGCCACGTTACCCGGAAGCGTCCAGGTGGTGGTGGTCCAAATCACGAAGTATACAGGTTCCTTGACATCCGCGAAAAGACCTTTATCGTCCGCCACGCGGAATTTTACGTAGATGGAATTCGTCTTATCCTCTTCGTATTCGATTTCCGCTTCTGCAAGGGCCGTTTCACAGTCCGGACACCAGTAAATGGGCTTGAGACCCTTATAAATGTATCCCTTCTTTGCCATTTCACCGAAAATTTCAATCTGCTTAGCTTCGAATTCCGGTGCGAGCGTCAGGTACGAATTATCATAATCGCCAAGAGAACCAAGGCGGCGAATCTGGCTTTTCTGGTTTTCCACGTACCCGAGTGCAAACTTCTTGCACTCTTCACGAAACGCAGAAACAGAAACCTCGCTACGGTTGATGCCGAGCTTTTTGATAGCCTGGCGCTCAATCGGGAGGCCGTGTGTATCCCAGCCGTGAATATACGGTGCGCGGTAGCCGCTCATGTTCTTATAGCGAACGATGATATCCTTAAGCGTTTTATTCAGCGCATGCCCCATGTGCATGTCGCCGTTTGCATACGGAGGACCGTCATGCAAAATAAACAGCGGTTTTTCGGCATTCTTTTCCATAAGACCGCCGTATAAATCGTTTTCTTCCCATTTCTTCTGTGTTTCCGGCTCACGCGTCGGCAAATTGCCGCGCATGGGGAACTCGGTTTCGGGCAAATTTAATGTTTTGCCATAATCCATAGTGTTCAATCCTTTCGGTTTAGTTCTCTTTTTCTGTCTTTTCGATAAGGGGCTTTGCAACCTGTGTGGCTTCCATCGGGGAAGGCGCAGGTACTTCCGGCACCACTATCTCCGGTACATACGGCATAGCCTGTTCATTCTCCTGCACAACCATACCGTTTAATATTTCAATTTGGGTACGCAGCTGCGAAATGTTCCGTGCGGCAAACACGCTGATATTCCGCTTTAAATCCAGTTCTTTCTGGTTTTGGAGCTTTACGCTTTCTTCGGCTTCCTTCACAAGATATGCAGCACGACTTTCTGCCTCTTTTACGATATTCTGCGCCTTTTCCTGTGCGGCACGAATAGCGGCATCGCTACTGGTCTGTGCCAGAAGAAGCGCATTTTGGAGGGCATCCTCCATCGTCTTGTATTTGTCTACAAGACTCTCAAGCATAGAAAGTTTATCTTTTAAGGCAATATTTTCTTTGTAAAGCGTTTCATAATCTGCGGTCAGCTCGTTGAAAACCTCCTCAACGTCCTCGCGCTTATAGCCGCCCATAAAAGCGTTACCGAATTCTATCTTTTCCAGTTCAAGCGGTGTATACATAGCGTGTGTCAC
>JAZNJV010000052.1:0-8365 GCA_045578225.1 Clostridia bacterium
TGCGGCACTCGAGAGAGTGCGTAGCGGCGAAACCCCGACGCTTTCCGTGCGCGAAAAGCACACGCGCGAATGCTTCGTAGTTGCAGAAGAGGGCGCAGACACGGCACGCATCGAAAAAGAAATCTGTGAAATGCCGAACTATTTTGCTGAGTATGATACGACCGTGCATTTTATTTCGAAAGAAGAGCTACTTGAAAAGCACAGCGGTCTTCCGCACGGCGGCATGGTCATCCGCACGGGCGAAACGGGAGATGGAGCTAAGCACACGATAGAATACCGCCTCACGCTCGAGTCGAATCCTGCCTTTACCTCGTCTGTCCTTTGCGCGTATGCACGCGCGGCGTACAGACTGCAGAAAGAGGGCATCTCGGGCTGTAAAACGGTTCTCGACGTGGCTCCTTCCTATATTCATATCGAAGAGCCGGCCGCGCTTCGTAAAAAGCTTCTGTAAAAGAAAAAAGCTTGCGATTCATTTTAGAATGCAAGCTTTTCTTATAGACTCCCAAACGGAAGCCAGGTTAAATTTCTCGAGGACGGGGTCACCTATCTCGGTACGCAGCTTCCGTGCGAGTTTGACCCGAGCCACTGCTTTGGCGTTATCGCAAACATGGAGTTTTTGCTTGTGTGTACATATGCCGAAAACGGAGAAAATCCGGAGCTTATCATATTTAAAAAGCGATGAACGATAAAAAGGGATGTAAAACTTGTTTTTACATCCCTTTTGTGGTAAACTGTAGAGAAGGAGGCGGTGAATGTGGAAAAGGAAACGAATGGGCGCATCCTGTGGATAGACGAGCTTCGTGGGTTTGCACTCGTCGCCATGATTTTGCATCACATAGCTTTTAATATTGTATATTTTGTGAAGCTGCCGACAGACGGCCTTTCTGTTTTTCTCGAAAGTGGCGCGTTTCGGGCACTCCAGCTTCTTTTTATCGGCGTGTTTTTAGGCCTTTCCGGTGTTTGTTCCCACCTTTCGCGCCGCCCGCTGCTTCGTGCCGGGCGCGTCATCCTCGGTGCACTTGCGGTGACGGCAGTTACGTATTTTGTATTCCCCGATGCCGTCATCTGGTTTGGCGTTTTACATTGCCTTGGCGTTTGCATGCTGCTCGCGGCGGCTTTGGGAAAATACGGGAAAAAGGTGCCGCCTATTGCGGGTGTTTTCGCGTCCCTTTTGCTCTTTGCCATTACCTACCGCGTGCCGGACGGTTTTTTGCTTTCGCTTTCGCTGCCGCGCGCTTGGTACGCCGGCGGTCTTTTAACGCCTTTCGGCTTTGCGGACCCGTTTTTCCAGAGTATGGACTATGTGCCGCTTCTGCCGCACATCTTCTTATTTTCCGCCGGATTTTTTCTTGGCAATTTACGTCTTCCGAAAGGCGGGGGAAAGTTTCCCGTTCTCGGCTTTTTAGGGCGGCACAGCCTTAAGGTCTATCTTTTGCATCAACCGATTTTGTTTGGCATATTTTTCTTCTTAGAAAAAATCATAGAGGGGTGAACGTATGATTTGGTACCGTATGAAAACTGTTTTAATCTTTCTGTTTTTGGCGATTAACTTGTTTCTGCTCGGGCTTCTTGGAGCGGAATGGTTGTCCGTACGGCAAACAGAAAAGGAAACTGTAGAGGCGGCCGTTTCGCTGCTGCAAAAAAATGGCATCACGGTTTCTGCCAAAGTACCGCACCAAACGCAAAAGCTCGCAACGCTCACCTTGCAAAACCCGAAGGCGGATGCAGAAAACTTTGCGACAGGGATTTTGGGCGGTCGCGCGGTTAGAATGGGCGATGCGTGGCGGAGAGAAGGGCGGGAAGTTACGTTTTTAGAGCGTGGCTTTCGGTATGAAAGCGGCAAAGCGCGCGTATCTGCCGAGCGTGGAAGCGTAAGCGCCATGCGCACGGCCCTTACGGAAATGGGCATTTCGATGGAGCATGCTGACGGTGTGCTCGAAAACGGAGCCGTCTTATTCGTACAGAAAATAGAGGGTGTTCGTCTTTTTGATTTTTATCTTAGGGTATACCCTGCTGCGGACGGTACGGTAGCGGCTATGGAAGGCATCTGGGCGGAAATTACGGCAAAATCGCAGGAAAAAGCACGTATTCGCTCTGCCGCCGATGCGCTTTTGATGTTCCTTCGTGAGGCGCAAAATACCAAAACGGTTACGAGCATAACGTGCGGGTATGCGGTGCTTCTTACGGAAAATGGATACCGAACGGCAGACGCCGTACCCACGTGGCGCATCGAGACAGAAGAAGGCGCACAGTATTTCTATGATGCGCGACAATAATTTTGTGCATTATAACCAAAAAAATAAAAAAATAATTGTTTAAAATAGGCATTTCGCAAAACCTCTTTTTATATTATAATAAAAGTATCGGATTTTACGTATTTGTGATATACCGAGAAGAGTATTATATATAGGAGGAAACGGAAATGAATAAGTATGCAGTTGGAAAGATTAAGAACGTTGTGCTTATGGGCCACGGCGGGGCGGGTAAAACGTCTTTTGCCGAAGCGATGCTTTATAACGCAGGCGTGGTGGATAGACTGGGTAAGATAGCCGACGGTGCGACCGTTTCGGACTATGACCCTGAAGAAATCAAACGTTCTATTTCGATAAATACAACCATGGTACCGTACGAATGGAAAAATAATAAGGTAAACGTGATTGACACGCCCGGATATTTTGACTTTGTAGGGGAAGTGAAAGAAGGCATTCGTGTAGCCGGTGCCGCTATTATTCTCGTTTCCGGACGAAGCGGTGTGGCCGTTGGCGCGGAGAAGGCGTGGGAATACGCACAGGAGCAAAAAATTCCGGCCGCGTTCTTTATCAACAAAATGGATGATGAGAATGCCAATTTTGCCAATACGATTGCAGAGCTTGAGGCAAAATTCGGCGTAGGGGTTGCCCCGTTCCAGGTGCCGATTCGGGAAAACGGCAAGCTTATCGGCGTTGTCGATACGATTGAGAAGAAAGCATACCGCTTTACGGGTGTAGAGCTTGAGGAATTCCCGATTCCCGATGCCGTAATGCCCGAGGTAGAGCGTAGCCGTGTAAGTCTTATGGAAGCGATCGCCGAAACGGGCGAGGAGCTTATGGAAAAATACTTTGCCGGCGAAGAATTCACGGCAGAGGAAATGGCCGTGGCCGTTAAAAAAGGCTTTAAGGCAGGCGATATTGTTCCTGTTTTCTGCGGCAGTGCCACGGCAAACCTTGGCGTTCGCGTGGTTATGAATGCAATCGCAGAATACTTCCCGTCCCCCCTCATTGCAAATGAAGTACGCGCCACCACAAAAGACGGGGGCGAAAAGGTGCTTCCGCATGAGCCGGATGGTCCTTTGGCGGCACTCGTGTTTAAAACGGTTGCTGACCAGTTTGTAGGTAAAATTTCGATTTTCCGCGTATATTCCGGTACGCTGAAGGCAGATTCCACCGTGCTGAACCCGAATACGGGCGCACAGGAAAAAATCGGTAAATTATATGTACTCCGCGGCAAAAAGCAGATTGAAGTCGATTCGATTTCTGCCGGCGATATCGGTGCCGTTACAAAGCTTGCCACAACGCTTACAGGGCATACGCTTTGCAGTCCGAGCGAGCCGCTCACGCTTCCCGGCATTCTGTTCCCGAGACCGAATCTTTCCCTTGCCATCGTGCCGAAGGCGAAGGGCGATGAAGAAAAAATCAGCAGCGGTCTCCATAAGCTTGAAGAGGAAGACCCGTGCTTCAAGGTGGAAAACAACACCGAAACCAGACAGCAGGTCATTTCGGGCGTTGGCGAACAGCATCTTGACGTTATCGTCAGCAAGCTAAAGGCCAAGTTCGGCGTAGATGTCGATTTGATTGAGCCGCGCGTACCGTACCGCGAAACGCTTCGCAAGAAGGTGAAGGTACAGGGTCGCCACAAGAAACAGTCCGGCGGTCATGGCCAGTTCGGTGATGTTTGGATTGAATTTGAACCGGGCGATACAGAAGATTTGATTTTCGAAACCAATATTTTCGGCGGCGCCGTTCCGAAGAACTTCTTCCCGGCTGTTGAAAAGGGACTTCGCGAATGTATCCAAAAGGGTGTTTTGGCAGGCTATCCCGTTGTAGGCCTTAAGGCCACACTGGTAGCCGGCTCCTACCACCCGGTTGACTCTTCTGAAATGGCCTTTAAAGTAGCCGCTTCGCTCGCGTATAAGGAAGGTCTAAAACAAGCAGGGCCTGTACTTCTCGAACCTATCGGAAAACTCTCGGTTGTGATTCCCGAAAGCTACATGGGCGATATCGTAGGCGATGCCAATAAGCGCCGCGGCCGCATTTTGGGCATGCACCACACCGGTAAGGGTATGGGGCTTGTAGAAGCCGAAGTGCCGATGAGCGAGATGCACAAGTACGCTACAGATCTCCGTTCCATGACGCAGGGACGCGGTCAGTTCACGCTCGACTTTGAACGCTACGAAGAAGCACCTTCGAATGTCGCACAGGCGATTATGGAGAAGGCAAAGGCGGAAGCCGAACAAGAGAAATAATAAAAGGCGGACTGCTACTGCGCAGTCCGCTTTGTTTCTTCTATTCGTGCATACAAATTTTCTATAGCGTCAGAAAGACCGCCCACCTTATCAATAAGACCTAACGAAACGGCTTCCTCGCCCATAATGACAGATCCCACATCCCCCAAAAGCTCCCCGGTATTTAATAGGAGACGGCGAAAGTCTGCATCTTGAATATGAGAGTGTGCCAAAACAAACTGAATAACGCGCTCTTGCATACGAGAGAGATACTCGAACGTTTGCGGTGCGGCAATGGCGGTGCCGCTGTAGCGAATGGGGTGTAGCGTCATGGTGGCCGTGGGCGCGATAAAGGCAAAATCCGCGGAGACCGCAAGCGGTACGCCGATGCTGTGTCCGCCGCCAAGCACGAGGGAAACGGTTGGCTTTTTCATGCCGGCAATCATTTCGGAAATGGCAAGGCCCGCCTCCACGTCGCCGCCCATGGTATTGAGAATCAAAAGAAGACCGTCCACCTCGCGGCTTTCTTCAATAGAGGCAAGCCGCGGAATCACGTGCTCGTATTTGGTGGTTTTATTTTGCGGCGGCAGGAGCATATGTCCCTCGATTTGCCCAATGATCGTCATACAGTAAAGATTGCCGCGTGGCGAATGGATTTCTGTACTGCCGCTTTCTACGATTTCAGAAGCGTCGGAAGCGTTTTCTGTCTGCAAAAAGGGTCACCGCCTTTCTAAAGTATGTAAGCGCAAAGGCAGACAGTTGCCTTTGCAAATCGGTTATTCGGAGCGGTGTGCCGGAAGCTTCTCTTTAAAGAGAAGAGTAATGCTCCAAAGACCTGCCAGACCCACAACAGAAAAAATGATGCGGGAGATGAGGGCAGATTGTCCGCCGAAGATGGAACCGATAATGTCCACGCCGAACAAACCGATGGCGCCCCAGTTTAAGGCCCCGAGAATCACAAGTACAAGTGCGGTGTTATCCAAAAAATCCAACTCCTTTTTTGCGGCAAAATGTAAAGAAAATTTTTACGCTTGCCGTACTTGATTCCTCTTACATTTTATGTATTCGCGCAAAAAATACACGCGGCAAAATATGGAAAGAACATTTTTTGAAAAAAATGAAAAAAATTCTTGCTTTTTGAAAATTTATATGGTATACTATCATAGTCACTAAAACGGGAGGTGAAATCATGCCTAACATTAAGTCTGCAAAGAAGAGAGTTCTCGTAATTGAAAAGAAGACGCTGAGAAATCAGATGATTAAGTCTGCTTTGAAGACCGCTATCAAGCGTTTCGAAGTTGCAGTTGCAAGCAAGAATGCAGAAGAAGCTACTGTTGCATTCCGCTATGCAGTTAAGAAGCTCGACCAGGCCGTTGCAAAGGGTGTTCTCCACAAGAACACAGCTTCCAACAAGAAGTCGCAGATGGCTCTGAAGCTTAAGGCACTCGCTGCCTAATTTTCTGAGAGAAACAGCATTTGAATCAGCCATAGCCGTAGGCTTATGGTTGATTTGTTGTATTCAAATTTAGTTTGAAATGCGGAGATACCTATGAAAACAATGGTGATTACTGGTGGCGCAGGCGGTATTGGCAGCGCCATCGCAAGAAGGTTTCAAAAAGCAGGGTATAGCGTTGTAATCGGCTATAACCGCTCTAAGGAAAAAGCTGAGGCACTCGCACGCGAACTTTCTGCGCGCGCCCTTTTTGTGGATGTATGCTCCCCCGAGTCCGTTTCCGCATTTTATGAGGCGGCAGGCCCTGCCTCTGTGGTGATTCACGCTGCAGGTATTGCTGCGCAAAAGCTGTTTTGTGACATTACAGAGGAAGAGTGGGACCGCATGATGGATGTGCACGTAAAAGGTGCATACCGCCTTTACAAGGCGTTTTTACCCGATATGATTCGGGCAAAAGAAGGTAGCCTTATTGCGATTTCTTCTATGTGGGGGCAGGTTGGCGCCTCGTGCGAGGTGCATTATTCCACTGCCAAAGCCGCGCTTATCGGTATGACGCGTGCGCTCGCAAAAGAACTGGGGCCCTCGAATATCCGCGTGAACTGTATTGCCCCCGGGGTGATTGAAACGGATATGATGGCCGCCTTTTCCGAAGAAGATAAAAAGGCGCTTATGGAAGAAACGCCGCTGGGGCGTATCGGCACGGGCGAGGACGTGGCAGAGGCTACGCTCTACGCTGCCGAAGCGTCTTTCTTAACAGGACAGATTATTGCACCAAACGGCGGCTTCGTAATATGAGGAATAGCAAAATGGCGCACACCGTAAAAAGGCAAAGAGAAAATATTTACGTAGCCTTTGCACGATAAAGCGAAATCAAAAATAAGTGGGACTCTCCACACCGGAGAGTCCCTTTATTATAAGCCTTTTTGCCGTTCTACATCCATTTCTCCTATCCCTCTTGGTGCAAGGAAATGTTCTTTGTCGATATGTAAGGGAAAAACGGGAACTTCGCACTAGCCCAAACGGGCGCTTTGGCGAAACGTGTCGCCGGCTCGAAGGAAGACGCGTACTTGTAAATGCGGCGGCTTGCCTGAGATAGACGAGGAAGACTTTTCCTCGAAAAGGCTTGCCGAGCGGAAAGGCGACAAAAGCCGCGGGCTTTTAGTGCGCGCGCCCTGTGGGGGTGTGGGGTGTCACATAACACCCCACAAAATAAATAAAAAGGCCGAACTTGTTCGGCCTTTTCTATATGTACTTTCTATTTTGTAAACATAGGCGTGGAGAGATAGCGTTCGCCCGAATCGGGAAGAAGCACTACAATGGTTTTGCCCGTGTTCTCAGGCCTTTCGGCCACCGTGCGTGCGGCCGAGAGTGCGGCGCCGGAAGAAATACCAACCAAAACCCCTTCAAGCTTTGCGATACTGCGCCCGGCCTCGTATGCCTCTTCTTCTTGGATGGCGATAATTTCGTCATAAATTTCCGTATCTAAAATCTCCGGCACAAACCCTGCGCCAATCCCCATAAGACCATGCGCGCCCGCACTTCCGCCCGATAAGACGGGAGAGCCGGCCGGCTCTACGCCGACGATACGAATTGCAGGATTTTGCGCCTTTAAATAGGAGCCAATACCCGAAATGGTGCCGCCGGTGCCGATGCCGCAAACAAAAACGTCAATTTGCCCGTCCGTATCCTCCCAGATTTCCGGTGCGGTCGTGGAAAGGTGCGCGGCAGGATTCGCGGCGTTTGTAAATTGCCCCGGGATAAAACTCTCGGGAAGAGACGCGGCAATCTCGTTTGCCTTATCAATGGCCCCTCGCATACCGAGTGCGCCGTCTGTCAGCACAATTTCCGCGCCGTATGCCGCGAGAAGGCGGCGGCGTTCTATACTCATCGTGTCAGGCATCGTTAAAATGACGCGGTAGCCGCGTGCGGCGGCCATGGCCGCAAGACCAATGCCGGTGTTGCCGCTCGTGGGCTCTACAAGTACACTTCCGCGCTTTATAAGGCCGCGATTTTCTGCATCGTCTAGCATGGAGAGCGCTACGCGGTCTTTCGCGCTGCCGGCAGGGTTAAACGACTCGAGCTTTGCAAGCAGCGTAGCGGAAAGGCCGTACTTTTTCTCGTAATTCCCGAGCCTTAAGAGCGGCGTGTGTCCTACAAGGTCCTGAATGCTTTCATAAATTCTCATGTTCTGCCTCCTATTTAAATGCGTTATAGATATTCATAGCAATCTGGGCAACCTGTGCGCGTGTGGCCGTTTCTTCCATGCTAAGTGCGTCGTTTCCCATGCCACGCATAATGCTGTTTTCGATGCAGAAGGCAGCGGCCGTTTGCATCTCTTCGGAAAGGTCTTCAAAATCCGTAAAGGGCTTGCCGGCGGAAAGGGATGCCGCGGTATCCTTTCCCATATATTCGGCTAAGAGGTATGCCGCCAT
>JAZNJV010000053.1:0-14973 GCA_045578225.1 Clostridia bacterium
GCCATATAGTAATCATAAAATACAACTTCAGCACCGAGTGCTTTCCATTTCAGGAGCGTATCTTCAAACAAAGTGCCGATAATAGCGCTCCCGTCTTTTGCGCCGCCTTTTCGAAGACCGCTTATGTGCCATGTGGCTTCGTCAATCATAAGGCAGGGCGCAAGCTCCATGTTTTTCGGCGGATCCCATAAGTCTACATACGCGAGCATATCAATCTTCACATGCGGATGCACAGCGGAAACGCGCTTTGCAACTGCATTTAAGAAGTACGTATAGTTTTCAATTTTCGAGTACTTCTGGCATTTTTCGCAGGTGCACTGGTCATCGATACCGTCCTGCGGCCAAAATGCGATAATATCCACCGCCGGATTTTTCGAAATCCAAGCGATAATATTTTTCGAAACTTCTTCTATGCAGTCTTCATTTCGGCTGCAGAAAATCCATTGCCCTTTGAAATCCTCTGAATAAAAACGCGAGCCGTCTTTCGTAAGCTTATAGTACTTGGGGTGCGTTTCATAATACTTTTCAGGGAAATCGGCGTTTCCATTTGGCGGCAGAAACAGCTTCGACGCCGCATGATGCCCTGCGGAGAATAGGAAGCCTCTTTTTATGGCTTCTTCGAGCGTTTTGTTTTTCTTGTAGCCGTCATAGATGCCGCTCCAGGTAAGGATGCGGTTGTAGCGGTTTCGCACGAGCCAGTCTAGAAACTGCACATTCAGTGCGTGGTCGGGATTCCCTTGGGAGTCGCCATACTGCACGATAGCAGTTCTGTACGGCAAATCCGCACATGGCTTACAGTACGAAATGTCTGAGAGATCGGCAGATTCCATCGGGCGCACGCCGGCATCACACTCGTTGTATGGCGCGGCAAGGCTTACGTTAAGGTACCGCTCTAAAAATTCATATACGGCATAAATCGTACCACGCTCGCGCTCGGTAACGGGGTCTGTGTGGCTACCTGCGAGGAGAACGGCATCCCCATAGCTTTTTATGAACATCCCTTCGGGACCGGGCGCGGCGGCACAAAAGTCTTCTTTGCTTATAAGGCGGGCAGCATGTGCATTTCGCATGGGACCGCCAATTATGAACATATTGCCTGCAGCTGTAGCATCCGCTGTGATGGAGACATTGCAGCCGAAAATTTTTGTAAGATACGTGGATAGTTCCTCCGCCGCGAACTGCTCTCTCGGAGTAGCATCTTCGGGGAGGAGGACGGTGAGGTTAGATTTTTCGGTGATAATCAAAAATATCCCTCTCTTTTTTAAAGTGTCAAGTCATCTGCAATGGCGGAGAAACTGTCAAGATCCGCATAGAGAATCATATCCGGATGTGTTTTTAAAAGTGTGGACGGAACAAGGGGCGTCACTTCTTTTGTACGAAGTGTCTTGGAAACGGCATCTGTCTTTACATTGTACGGCACGCAGGATACGATTTTGCGGCACTCCATAATCTGGTAAGGCGTCATAGAAACAGCCTGCGCCGGTACATCGTCAATGGTGGCAAACCAGCCTTCGCCCATCTGTTGCTTTTTGCAGTTGTCATCAAGGTTTACAATAAAATAGGCTTCTTTTGTTTCAAAGTTTGCAGGGGGATCATTGAAAGCAATGTGCGTGTTTTCACCGATGCCGATAAGACCGATATCGATGGGAGCTTTTCGGATTTCTTTCGTTAACGTTTGAATGCCTTCTTCGGTACCGTCTACAAAATGTGCCGCTTTTAAAGTACCCACTTTGTCTACAAAGCGTTCTTTCAGGTACTTGCGAAAACTTGCCGGATGTGTTTCGGGCAGATTCACGTATTCATCAAGGTGGAACATTTCAACGCAGCTCCAGTCAATCCCTTTTTCCTCGACGAGGGCGGAGATGGTGTCAAACTGGGAAGCGCCTGTCGAAAGAACGATTCTTGCACTGCCATGTTCCCGAATGCTTTCGCGAAGCACCTCTGCCACATACTTTGCAGCGCTCTTCCCGAGCTCTACGCTGTCTTTGCATACTCTGATTTCCATTTTCTTCTTTCCTTTCTGTATTAAAGTTCTTTTCCGCTACATATTACTTTTTTTATTTTTATATCTGCATCAAAAAATACCAAATCGGCAAAGAACCCCTCGCGAAGTTCACCGCGGTCTTCTATGCCCATTACCTCGGCTGGTGTTCTCGTTATCATTTGAATGACCTCGGGAAGCGGCACGCCTACGTCCTTGCACAGCACGCGAACGAGCCTGTCACACGTGGCAACGCTTCCGGCAAAAGCGGTCATGTCGGGGAGATAGGCGACTTCATCCTTTTTCACGATGCATGCCATGCCGCTCGCTTTCGGCCCGAGTACGGAAGGACCGCTAGCCATACCGGCGCCGCGCATCGAATCTGTCACGAGACAGATGCGCTTGGGACCTTTTATTTTGTAGATGAGCTTTAAAAGGGGAGGCGGCAGGTGCACACCATCCGCAATCACCTCTACAAACACATCGTCTTCAAGGAATGCCGTTTCCACTGCGCCGAGCTCTCTGTAAAGTCCGCGCCTTGTTACGGTGTTCATGCCCGAATATAGGTGCGTGGCAAGATGGCACCCTAAATCGACAAGTGGTTTTATTTCTTCATAAATTCCATCTGTATGCGCGAAGGCGGAAATAACCCTGTGCTCGTTCAAAAAACGGCAAAGCGCATCAGCACCCGGAAGCTCCGGCGCGTAGCTTATCCTTCGTACGGTACCGCCGCCGCGTTCAATAAACGTTTTGTATTCTTCGGGGACGGGCGCTTTTATGCATTTCGGATCCTGTGCGCCGCGCATGGCATCTGAACAATACGGACCTTCCAGATGCGAACCGGCAATAAAAGGCTTGCCCGGCGCATTTTCCAGCATTGCCAATTGCACATTTTCAACAAACTTCAGCGTATCGTCGAAAGTGAGGGAAGGGGCTGTGGGGAAAATGGTGGTAGTGCCGCATTTGGCATGTGCCTTTGCGGCTGCAAGGATATCCGCTTTGGTGCCGTCGGCAAAATCATAGCCGCCACCGCCGTGCGTATGTATATCGATAAATCCGGGGGAAACATAGAGACCGCCCGCGTCGATTTCGCGGTCAAAGGGGATAGACGCATTCGTAAATGCCAGAATCTTTTCGTCTTTTATGTAGAGCGCTTTGTGGCGCGCAAGTGTTTCTGTAACAAAAACAGCATTTTTAATTTTCGTAATCAATGCGGCTCTCCTTTTCTGTTCCTATATACTTTCGTCGTAAAATTCCGAGAGCATAACACGCCGCCCTTCTGCCATCGAGATGTTTGCGGCCATGCCTATGCCGATAGACATAAGCCCTGCGCGTGTATCTGCCATCTGATGGAGGGGGTCGGGAAGATTTTTGTTTCTAAAAAGTCGTTCCCGAATCTGGTCATCGGCACCGCCGTGCCCTTTTACTTCACTTTCCGGCATCATAATATCGATTACCTCGCCGAGGCGGTTGTAAATTTTCACAGAGCGGCTTCCTTTCGTAGAAAAGCCTGCGCTGTGCTTTTCGTAAACGGTAATTTCCATTCGACCGTCCGTGCCGTTTAAAACCATCCGCATCCCTTCGTAGGGAGAATGTGCCGTGAGAGAATAGCTCATCACCGCGCCACCCGAATATTCTACGTTCACACTTACGGTATCCTCAATATCGATTTCTTCGGAGAAGACACAGCCGTCGCGCAGGTATCCGTCCACATCTTCGCATTTAAAGTACATTTCTTCATGTTCGCCGTGAATGTCCATGAAGAACTCACAGGTCGTTTTGTGAGGGCAGGTGAGGCAACGCTTTCCGCGCTCTTTGCGCGTGGTGCCATAGAAACGGCGTGCGCCGAAGGCATTTACCGCCACAGGGTCCTCTTCTAAATACCAGTTGATAAGGTCAAAGTGGTGGGTGGACTTATGCACAAGAAGAGAACCTGAATTCTTCCTCTCTCTGTGCCAGCGCCTGAAATAGTCGGCACCGTGGTCAGTGTCCAGCATCCACTCGTAGTGCACACTTACGATTTTACCGAGCACACCGCTCGAGAGGATTTCTTTGATTCGTTTAAAGAAAGGATGGAAGCGGAGGTTGAAGGTTACAATCACTTCACGCCCCGTTTCTACTTGCACCTTTCGAATTGCCACTGCCTTTTCGAAGGTGGTTGTCAGCGGCTTTTCCACAATCACATCGCAGCCCGCGTGCATGGCGGCGATCGCGTACCGATCGTGGTCGCAGTCTCTTGTGGTTATAATCACCGTATCCGGCTTTGCGTCCTCGAGCATAGCTTCAAAATCATCGTAGACAGGTACGTCGCACTCCGCAAGCTTCCCTAAAAGCTTTGCGCGCTTTCTGTTCGTATCATATACGCCTAAAAGAACCCCGCAGTCACCAAATTCTTTCACAAGGGGTACGCCGAAAGCACCTGCGCCGCGTATACCGCAGCCCACCTGCACATATTTTTTCATACAAAATATCTCCTTCCAAAACAAAGGGCATTGACAAGTTCAGTATAGTATGGTATGCTTATCTTGTAAAGGGATAAAATTGTTCTTTTTAGGACGAAATTGCAAAACATTAAAATATATAATGGCATAAAAACGTAATTCTTAAAAATAAAAAGGATAATACTGCAGTACACAGGATAAAAATGCAGAGGTGAAAAATGAAAAAACAAATATTTTCTTTGGAGGAGCTTTCCGTAAAACCGGTAGAGGTATCTTTATATGTGCCGCCCATTGTCTGGAAGGGGGACTCTGTAGGGCACATAGGGCTTAACGATATTTTCTTTTGGGTACTTGAGGGGGAGTGCTTTGTAAGCATTGATTCGCAAAGCTATATTGTGCGTCCCGGTCAGCTTGCCTATTTGCCAAAGGGAAAAATGCGCGCCTATACACATGCGTCTGAACGGTTTTCGATGTACGAAATGGCGTTTGTGGCGAGAGCAAACGGCGAGGAACTCATGCCGCTTCTTGGGCTTGACACGCAGAATTTTGTAGTGGACATCCCCAATAAAGAGGAAATGAGCGCCCTTTTTGAAACTTCCCATCGTAAGGAGCTTTTCAAAAATCCCTTGTATGACGTAGCGTGGTGCGCCAATATCATCAACATCATACGGATTTATGCGGAAGAACGGCAGAAACTTAGCGGGGAAGATACACTTCTTTTTCGCCCTGTGCTCGAATATATGGCGCAGAATATTGATAAAACTGCAAAGAACGAAGAACTGGCAAGACTCGTCTTTATGCAGCCTACTTATTTCATAAAGCGTTTTCGCGCGGCATACGGCATTCCGCCCATGGCATATTTTAACCGCATGAAAATGTATAAGGCGATGGGGCTTTTGGCGGGGACAACCCTGACAGTAGAGGAGATTGCCCGAAAAGTCGGCATTTTTGACACTTCTTATTTTGCACGTATTTTCAAAAAATACTGCAGTATTCCGCCAACGCGTTACCGTGCAGAATTTAAACGGGAATAGTATTGACAAATGGGGAAGAATGTGGTACAATACTAAAAACGAAAGCGAACAAAACGTATAAGGAAACAAAACGAAACCAAAAGGGGGAGAAAAAGTATGTATAAAGGTCTTACCATTAAACCACCGTTTTTCGAAATAGGTCCTAAAGCATACCTCTATGGGGAGGAAATGCTGGCGCTGGCAAAGGTGATTGATAAAACGGCTATGAAATACGATGTGGATATTATCGTGACGCCGCAGTATACCGATATTAAACTGCTGGCGGATAATACCGAAAGAATTTTAGTGTTTGCACAGCACATGGATTCTCTGCCCATAGGCCGTGGCCTCGGTAGCGTATTGCCGGAAGCTGTAAAGGCAGCAGGTGCTGTCGGTGTTATGTTAAACCATGCAGAAAAGCCGATTTCTTTTGAAGAAATCGAAAAAACCATTAAACGTGCAGACGAGGTGGGTCTTGCCACAATCGTTTGTGCCGACACGGTAGAAGATGTAAAGGCCATTGCGAAAATGGGACCGAACCTCATTGTGGCAGAACCGACCGATCTTATCGGCACGGGGCAGACGAGTGATTCAAACTATGTGCTTGACACCATTCGCACTGTAAACGAAATCAATCCCGATATTATGGTGCTGCAGGGCGCAGGTATTTCGAACGGGCAGGATGTATATAACACCATAAAGCTCGGCGCACAGGCCACAGGCTCTACAAGCGGCATCATCAAAGCGGCTGATCCGTATGCGATGGTAGAGGAAATGATTTACAATCTCAGAAAGGCATGGGACGAACTGCACAAATGAGAGAAGAAGCGAAAGCGGCGGCTATAAACGCATATAAAATTGAGAGTGAATGCCTTATGGAAATGCTTTCGTATTTTGATGAGGATGCGTTTTCGAAGGCAGTAGAGCTTCTTTCGGGCGCTACGCGCATCGGCACATGCGGCTGTGGACATTCGGGCATTATGTGCCAGCATTTTTCGCATTTACTTTGCTGCATTGAGAGACCTTCCCGTTTCATTTCGCCGGCAGAAGCTGTGCATGGTGCAACCGGTTTTCTGCAGGAGGGGGATGTGATGGTGTTCGCGTCTCGCGGCGGCAAAACGAAGGAACTTTTGCCGATTATGGAGATTTGCAAGAAGAAAAATGTAAAAACGATTACCATAACGGAAAACATGGAATCTCCGCTCGCTATGGATGCAGACGTTGTTTTAAAGCAGTACGTTAACCGCGAAACCGATAAGTATAATGCACAGGGCACAACGTCATCCACGGCACTTTGCATGATTTTCCATGCGCTCCAGGCGGCGCTGATCGAAGAAACCGATTACCAAAATGAACAATTTGCCTTAATTCACCCCGGCGGTGCTGTGGGGGAAAGGCTAAATAAAAAATAGGAGGAAAGAAACATGGAATTTAAAGTGTATCAGAAAGAACTGGAATTACAATCGAGAGGTTGGATTCCCACATTTCACGATGTGTCGAAGGAAATCATGGAAATCGTAAAAGCTTCCGGTGTTAAGAACGGTACTGTATGTATCGCATCCCATCACACCACCTGCTCTGTTATGATTCAGGAATGCTCGCACGATATCGATTCTTTTGACCTTGAATTTTTGCAGCATGACCTTCTCGACATCATGCGCAAGATGATTCCGGACTTTGCAGAAGAACATCAGTACCGTCATCCGGGCCCGATTCACTCGCAGTTCGGCAGATACGTAAACGAACCCGGTGACTACACAAGCATGAATACAGACGGTCACCTTCGCAGCGTTTTCTTCGGCAGAAGCGAAACGATGACTATTAAGGACGGTATCCTCGATGGCGGCGAATTCGCCCACATTTACTTCATTGACTGGGATCACGTACGTGCTCGTCATCGTCAGCTCAATGTAACCGTTATGGGTACAACAGAGGATGTAGAAGACAGAAAGTGGAATAACGGCGAGGTGATTAACACACTCCGTAAGTACACGGATGAAGAAAAAGCCTACGACGTACATTACGATCTCCAGCAAAAGAGATAATTTGGTCTTTTTTCTCCCATATAGAAAAGGCAGCCCTAGAGGCTGCCTTTTCGCTATACGTAAAAAGGAACTGTAAAAACTATTTACAGTTCCTTTTGCTTTTTATATAATGCGCCGCGCGGCATAAAGAGAACGGTTTGCCATACTGTCAATACTAATCGTTCTGCCTGTTTGCGGTGCGTGGATGTATTGGTTGTTGCCAACGTATATGCCCACATGTCTGGCGCTTCGGAAGAAGACAAGGTCACCGGGGGCGAGGTTTGCGCGGGAAACAGACCGTCCCATCGCAATCTGTGAATAGGTTGTCCGCGGCAGATAGATGCCGAAGTGGCGGTACACATACTGTACGAAGCCGCTGCAGTCAAACCCATTCGGCGTAGTGCCGCCCCAAACGTAGGGAACACCGAGGAAATTCTTCGAGTAAGCTACAATCTGGGAAGCGAGCGATGCATCGGGTGCTGAGACCGGTGTACTTGAGGAAGACTTGCCGCCGCCGGATGAGGAGGGGCGGGAAGTGGTACGTGCCACCGGCGTGGGCTCGGGCACGAGACTTCTGTCAAATACAATTAAATCCTTATGCACATAGCCGATTTGGTCATTTATGCGAATTTTACACCAGGACCCTTCCGTTGTAATTACGGAAACGGGGTCGGCAAGATAAATTTCAGTAAGTACTTTTGCGTCCATTGCAGGCACCTGACGAACATTGATAACGTCACCTGCGGCAAAACCGGTTGTATCCGCAAGGGCGGTAATACCGAGAAAAAGCATACCTACCACAAGGGAACCTAAAAAAACAGTTATTTTCTTCATAATAAAGCCCTCCGTAGGAAACCAAGCTACCTTTTTAGTATACCATACATCGAAAGGGTATGTCAAATGAAATTACAGAACGCGGCGCACAGCCGTGATCCGACGGTCTAAGGGATCGATAGAAATGGTGCGCCCGGTGTTTGGGGCGTGGATGTACTGACCATTGCCAACGTAAATGCCAACATGGCCACCGCCGCGGAAGACGAGAAGGTCGCCGGGCTGCATGTCAGCGGTGCTGACGGGGTAGCCGCAGTACATTTGGGAATACGAGGTACGCGGCAGGGAAACGCCGAAGTTTGCGTATACATATTTTACGAAACCGCTGCAATCAAAGCCGGAAGGGGAAGAACCGCCGTATACATACGGAATACCGAGAAAGTTCTTAGCGTATTCCACAACGCTGTTTCCGGTAGAGAGCGTAGCTTCGGCTGCGGCTTCTGCAGCCTCTTCGGGCGTGATGTTTACATAGTTTCCGTAGATGTAGCCTGTTTTGTCACCAAGCTGAATTTGGCACCAGCCGTTTTCGTAGCCAATGATGGTTACGTTTTCCCCGTAGGAAAGCTGGCCGATAATGCCGGCGCCGGGGGCCTGGCGCACATTCAAAACGCTTGCTGTAATGGTGCCGGTATCCGCATACGCGGCGGCAGATGTAAATAAAATGGTGGCGGCAGTAAGTGCCGCGCTGATTTGTTTTTTCATACTAAATCCTTTCTTTTTGCCGAAGAAATTCGCGCAGATTTTTCATTCAACAGGCTTAAGTATAACACAAATATTTCATTTTGTCAAACTTTTTTAACAATTTATTTAATTTGTTAGAAAAATATTACACGAAATAGAATCAAGAAATGCCGAAATTTCGAGATTTTCAATGTCAAAAACAAAAAATAAAAATGTAATATTTTATATCTTGTAATTTGATTCAATTTTTGGTATGCTATAAGAAAACAAGAGAAAGAGGAAGCATATGGCATATATTTTAGGCATTGAATCTTCTTGCGATGAAACAGCGGCCTCCGTTTCCCGGGATGGGAGAGAAATTTTGAGTGACGTTGTATATTCGCAGGCGGATATACATAAAAAGTACGGCGGGGTAGTACCGGAGATTGCCTCCCGGAATCATATTCTTTCGGTTACGCAGGTAATAGAAGAAGCGATAGAGAAAGCGGGTATACAAAAGGAAGAACTCGATGCGGTGGCTGTCACGGTGCGTCCCGGTCTTATCGGGGCACTGCTTGTTGGTCTTTCTGCGGCAAAGGGGTTTGCATATGCACTCGGAAAACCGCTCGTGCCTGTCAATCATCTGCACGGGCATATTGCCGCAAACTATATTGCGCATCCCGAACTTGAGCCGCCTTTTTTGTGTCTCGTAGCTTCCGGTGGGCATAGCCACGTAGTACGCGTGACGGACTATAATCATTTTACCGTGCTTGGCGCTACGATGGATGATGCCGCGGGCGAAGCGTTTGATAAAGTGGCCAGGGTTTTAGGCCTTGGATATCCCGGCGGTCCGCTTGTAAGCGCGTGTGCGGAGGGAGGAAAAGCAAGCATCCCGTTCCCACGCCCGATTCATGGCCTTGATTTTAGCTTTAGCGGCGTGAAAACAGCTGTTATAAATTATGTGCATCGCGCTGAGCAAAAAGGGGAACCTATTATTAAAGAAGATATTGCTGCGTCTTTTGAAACGGCGATTGTGGATGTTCTTAAAACGGTTACCATACAAGCTGCGAAAAGGGAAGGTATTTCCAAAATTGCACTGGCCGGTGGCGTGGCAGCCAATAAAACGCTTCGAAAAGCACTTATGGAAGCAGCAGAGAAAGAGGGCATGCAAATGTATATGCCGCCGCTCTCGCTTTGCACAGATAACGGCGCCATGATATCGTGCGCGGGGTACTATGCCTATCGGGCAGGCGAGAGGGGAGATCTTTCCCAAAACGCCTTTGCATCTTTATAATAAAAATCGGAAAAGGGGCCTCAAACGGAAAAACCGAATGAAGGCCCCTTGCATATATTAACAGCCGCGGCTGTACAGTACATTTTATGAAGGGAAGGGGAAAACCGTGACCGCATCGGGAGAAATCGTAAAGGCGCCGAATTTGCCGCAAAAGAAGGTTTCAGTTGCCATTTCGGCCGTGCCGATAGAGGGCGTACAGTGCATTAAGCCACCCGAAATTGCATGTCTTCCGCCCTCCATGCAAATGCATGCAGATTTACAAATTTGTCATCTTGGCGGCCCCTATATTTTAGCGGCGCCCGAAGTGTTTTCCTTTTACGAAAAGACCCTCGCACCTTTGGGCTTTTCCGTTTTGCGTGGAGAAACCCGTATACAAAGTACCTACCCCGGTGACGCTGCATATAATATAGCGAGAATTGGGAATGCAGCCATTCATAACCCTGAAATTACGGATCCTGTTGCCTTGCGCTTTTTCGAAAAGCACGAAATTTCTGTCATTTCTGTGCGGCAGGGATATGCCAAATGTGCGCTCGTGCCGGTGGATGAAACATCTCTCATCACCGCCGACCCGGGGATTGCGCGTGCCGCGAGCGATGCGGGATTCTCCGTTTTGGAAATTTTGCCGGGCGGTGTAGAGCTTTCAGGCTTTCCGTACGGATTTTTAGGTGGTGCCACCGGAAAACTGGCACCGGATACTTTATTTTTCACGGGAAAAATTTCCGCACACCCTTCGCAACCTGCCATAGAAAAATTTTTGCACGAAAGAGGCATAAAAATTAAAGAAGGAAGCATTCCTATATCCATAGACATTGGGTCTGTCTTGCCGCTTATTGCGGGGTGACAGCCATGGAAAGGAGCGAATAAGTTGCAGCACAGGTTAACGGTTTTGGGGCATATCCCAAAAGGCAATATGCCCTCGGTCTGTGGTGTGGAAGTAGAAAGTGAGGAAGATGCCACCACTTTTTTAGCCGCCTCGGAGGAAGATATGGAGCGGCTGAAACGTATTTTGGCATTTGAAATTGCAGATAGTATTACAAACGAGTACGAAGAAAAAAAGCTTGAGGGTTTTATTGCGGCGGCCCATCCGTATTTTTTGCCGACGGAGCGGCGAGAAGTTTTGCATTCCGCAAGAGAAGCTGTGCAAAAAATGCCGACGGCTGCGCGCGGCGAGTATATCGAAAAAAAGCTTTATCATTTTTTGTCACATTCCGCGCGCCTTTCTCTGGATGGGTTTGTGCAGTTTCGGCTTAAGGAATACACGGCCCTTCTCAAAAAGGCGGCGCGGGCGGCGGTCGATGTATATCTTGCTGAAAAGGAGTATGCGGAATTTATCACACTTCTCCAGCTTTTTGTGTGCACAGGGCCCTCGCTTATACCTGCGGTACATGTTCTTGTGCATCCGGAGGAAGGGGGATATACCCTCCTTGACGGACAGGGCGAAGAAATTGAGACGTCCTTGTATATGGACGGAAATGATATGGGTGCGCTTTCCGAAGATGATATCCTTTTAAGTACGCTCATTACCCTGTCCCCGCAAAAGCTTACGCTGCACGGCGTGCAAAATCTTGAAAATGTACGCCTTTTGGAAACGCTGATGCAGGTCTTTGAAGGTAGGGCGCACGCGTGCAGGACGTGCGCGCTTTGTGAAAATACATGCGGAAGATAAAAAAAGCTTGCAACTGCGGGAAAATACTGGTATAATAATCCTATTAAGAAATGGGAGGGTTTATCATGAAAAAATTAGCTGGAATTTTAGCCGCACTTTTACTGGTCTCTACTTTGGGCGGCTGCTATAAGTCCGAAACCACGCTCGATTTTACTACGAGCGGCGGCGTGGAAGTGACCTCTGTACTCCTTGCAAGTCCTGAAATGTATGAGGCAGCAGGCGTGGAAGATGCGGATGCACTTATCGAAACTTTCGATGCGGAAAAGCTTGATCTTTATGCTTCGATGTATGGCATGAAGGAAACAGGCGAACGTTTGGAGATGACGCGTGTAGATGCGGAAGAAGCAGGCATGTCCGGTGCGCTCCTTCGTATGAAGTATAAAAATGTAACCGATATGACGGCTTCTTTTACGCTTCTTAACTTTTTGCGTTCCACACCGCTTGTCCAAGACGGTGAAGGCAACGGTTTAAAAATCGAAGAAGAACGCACACTTTTCGGTACAAAGTATACCGCTTCCGGCAAAATCGATCTGTACGGTGGCGAGGCCTATAAGGCGGAATTTGATGCGGCAGAGGCAGATCGCCAGGAAAAAATTCAAGATGCCGCCGCAAGTATCTCTTTTAAGTTCCCCTTGGCATTCTCGAAGAGCAATGCAGATAAGAAGGGCTTTTTAGGAAGCACCCTTACTTGGGCTGTGACGGCGGACGCACCGGAAAAAGAGGTGTACTTTACCGTAACCGCTATAAACCCCGTTATTTTCGGTATGGGCATTGCCATTTTGCTTTTGGCAGCTGCACTTATTGTTGTAATTGCTAAAAAGAAGAACGGCCCTGATGCCTATTTTATCGACGAAGAGGGCAATGCTATCCCCGTTTTTGATGCTATCGACGAAGAAACCGACGAAGAAATGGAAGAAGCTGAAGGCGAAGAAGTGCCTGAGGAAATCGAAGAAGTTTCGGAAGTGGTAGAACCGGCAGCAGAAGAAACCGAAGAAAAAACAGAAGAATAATATAAAGAGGCTACTTTCTGTAGCCTCTTTTGCTTTCTAAAATATCCGAAACTCTTGCGGCAGCATTTTGGCGAAGGGCGGAGGAAACTGTTTCCTCGGAAAGAATGTAGTCCGTGCCGCGCACGCAAAACTGTGCATAGTAAAAAGGGGAAAAGGCGTGGGAAAGGGAAAGAAGCGAATCCCGCGGCCGCGCTGAAAAGGTCTTTACGCTCTGCGTGCCGGCGGCCTTTTTCTGGAGTAGGGGCGAACACATGGGAATCGAGCGCATGGAGAGAAGTGGAAGCGCCGAAATGCAAAAAAGAAACGGCGCAGGGAGATACGCGGCCATAAAGAAAAGGGAAGCACTCACCCAAAAAGCCATCCGTCGCATAGTGCGATTTCCCTGAAAGGTGCCGCATGTGCGCCATAAATAGAGACGTAAAAGGCGGCCGCCGTCAAGCGGCAGGGCCGGGAGGAGATTTATTAGAAACAGCATGCCGTTTATGCGGCCGATGTCACTGCCGCGAAAAAGAAGGGATAAAAGTAAGCTTCCCAAAGGCCCGGCCAAAACGATTTTTGTTTCTGTCCGAAGCTCTGTTTTGCCAAGACGCAGGTGGCAGCCGTACGGCAAAAGCGCGAGGGAGAGAACGGGCGCCTTTAAAATACGAGCGGCCAGATAATGGCAGACCTCGTGGAGTGCCGCAAAGAAAAAGACAAGCCGAAACTGTGCCCCCGCGGGCGAAAAAAAGGAAAGCACCGCAAGAAACAAGAGCCCAATATGCAAAAAAATGTGTCTGGAAAGCCGTAAATACATAAAAAACACCACTTTTTTAAAAAAATATCGCACTTTTAGAAAAAAAAGAAGGAATTTTTAAAATTGCGTCGAATACTCTTAGCGTATTAAATTAGGAAAGAATAGATAAAGAAAAATTTGAAAGGAGTGATTCACATGGCAAATAAGTATGTATATTTGTTCAGTGAAGGCGATGCGAGCATGCGTAACCTCCTCGGTGGTAAGGGCGCAAACCTCGCAGAAATGACGAAACTCGGCATGCCCGTTCCGCAGGGCTTTACCGTAACGACGGAGGCATGCACACGTTACTATGAAGATGGTAAACGAATTCATGAAGATATTCAGGCAGAAATCATGGAATATATCGGCAAGATGGAGGAAGTGACCGGCAAAAAGTTTGGCGACATGGAAAATCCGCTTCTTGTTTCCGTTCGTTCCGGTGCTCGCGCTTCCATGCCCGGCATGATGGATACGATTTTGAACCTCGGTTTAAACGAAGAAGTTGTAGAAGCACTTTCTGCAAAGAGCGGTAATCCGCGTTGGGCTTGGGACTGCTACCGTCGCTTCATTCAGATGTATTCTGATGTAGTTATGGAAGTAGGCAAGAAGTACTTCGAACAGCTTATCGACGTTATGAAGGAAAAGAAGGGCATCACGCAGGACGTGGACCTTACTGCGGAAGACCTCAAGGAACTGGCAAGCCAGTTCAAAGCCGAATACAAAGCAAAAATCGGTGCGGACTTCCCGACAGACCCGAAGGAACAGCTTATGGGTGCTATCCAGGCCGTTTTCCGTTCTTGGGACAACCCCCGTGCAAACATCTACCGTCGTGACAACGATATCCCGTATGACTGGGGTACAGCTGTTAACGTACAGATGATGGCATTTGGTAACATGGGCGAAACCTCCGGTACGGGCGTTGCCTTTACCCGAAACCCCGCAACCGGCGAAAAGAAGCTTTTCGGCGAGTTCCTTATGAACGCACAGGGTGAAGACGTTGTTGCAGGTGTAAGAACACCGCAGAAAATTGACCAGCTAAAAGAAGTTATGCCCGAAGTTTACGAAGAATTCACAAAAATTTGTGGCAAACTGGAATCGCATTACAGAGACATGCAGGATATGGAGTTCACGATTGAAGATAAGAAGCTCTATATGCTCCAGACAAGAAACGGCAAGAGAACAGCTGCAGCTGCGCTCAAAATTGCCTGCGCCCTTGTAGACGAAGGCATGATTTCCGAGAAGGAAGCCGTTTTGATGATTGACCCGAGAAACCTCGACACG
>JAZNJV010000054.1:0-7378 GCA_045578225.1 Clostridia bacterium
AAATGATTAAACAGGCAGAACGTGACGGCATGTATGCCGCTATGGACATTGCTGAGTACTGGCTGAATGACGCCTTGGAGAATGGCTAATGAAAAATAATTTAACAATGCTGGCCGACTTTTATGAATTTACCATGGCTAACGGGTATTTCGAAAGCGGCCTTGCCGAAAAAACAGCTTGTTTTGATATGTTCTTTCGCAAAGTGCCGGATAACGGCGGCTTTGCCATTGCTACAGGCCTTGAACAGCTGATTGAATACTTACAGTCCCTATCTTTTTCAGATACAGATATCGCATATCTTCGTAGCCGTGGCATCTTTTCCGAAGCGTTTTTGGACTATTTGAAAAACTTCGAATTTTGCTGCGATGTATACGCCATGCGCGAAGGTACACCGTGTTTTCCCGGTGAACCGCTTGTAATTGTGAAAGGCCCCATGGTACAGGCACAGCTCGTAGAAACCATGGTACTTCTCACCATGAACCATCAATCTCTGATTGCTACCAAAGCAAACCGCATCGTTCGTGCCGCCGCCGGCAGACCCGTTATGGAATTCGGCTCTCGCCGTGCACAGGGCGCTGATGCTGCTATCGCCGGCTCTCGCGCTGCTTATATCGGCGGCTGTGCAGGTTCTGCGT
The DNA here is from genome assembly GCA_045578225.1 of Clostridia bacterium. Lineage (GTDB taxonomy): Bacteria > Bacillota > Clostridia > UMGS1883 > UMGS1540 > SIG447. Next base: position 636 of record JAZNJV010000054.1, read on the forward strand.
GCACGATTTCTGACGTTTTGTATCAGATCCCCGCACTTGGAACCATGGCACATAGCTGGGTACAATCCTTTGATACAGAATACGAAGCTTTCGCCACGTATGCCAAAACGTATCCTAAGGCTTGCACACTTTTAATTGACACCTATAATGTATTAAAATCCGGTCTCCCGAACGCAATTCGTGTACACAAAGAAATTCTGGAACCCATGGGATGCCGCCTTGCCGGTGTTCGTATTGATAGTGGCGACATCACCTACCTCACAAAGAAAATCCGCAGGATTTTGGACGAAGCCGGCCTTACGGAATGTCAAATTGTTGTTTCCAATTCTCTGGATGAATACATCATTCGCGACACCTTGATGCAAGGCGCGCAAATCGATTCCTTTGGCGTTGGCGAGCGGCTTATTACCTCCAAGTCTGAACCGGTCTTTGGTGGTGTTTATAAACTAGCCGCCACTTGGAACGGCAGCGAAATGCAGCCTAAAATTAAGCTGAGCGAGAATGTAGAAAAGATTACGCTTCCCGGCTTCAAGCAGGTGTATCGCTTGTACGAGAGAGACACAGACAAGGCAATTGCAGACGTTATCACTATGCACGACGAGGAAATCGACGAAACAGTACCATATGAAATTTTCGATCCGGAGCATGCTTGGAAACGCAAGAAAATCACCGATTTCCGTGCAGAAAAACTTCTGATTAAAATCTTCGACAAAGGGAAACTGTGCTATAACTCGCCACATCTGTCTGCCATAAAGGAATATGCCTCGTCTGAAATTGAAAAACTTTGGGATGAAGTTAAGCGCTTTGAAAATCCGCATAAATATTACGTAGACTTATCGCAACAGCTTTGGGATCTCCGTGCTTCTCTTCTCAAAAAATACTCGCTATAACCACTTTTGAATTCTTTCTAAAATAACCGCGGCCTCGCCGCGGCTTATTTTATTTTCGGGACGAAAAGTGCCATCGGGATAACCGGAGAGTATTCCCATATTTGCAAGTGCTGCTATCTCTTCTTCTGCCCAATGCCCGCGCGGCACATCCGGAAATTCTGCTTCACCCATGTAAGACTCTGTAATCATGCGTGCGAGGAGAAGTGTCATTTCTGCGCGGCTTACAGCTGTATCCGGACGAAATGTGCCGTCAGGATATCCGCGCATAAGCCCTGCCTTTTCTGCTTTTAAAATCGAAGTATATGCCCAATGTGAGGTGGGTACATCTGAAAAAGTACCTTTCCCGTCAGGAAGCTTTAAGAGACGCGCGGCAATCGCCGCAGCCTCCGCCCTTGTAAGCGGTGCCGTTGGTGCAAATACCGCGTCACTTTGCCCCTGCATGATTCCGTCTGCCGTGATGCGAAGAATTTCATCCTTGGCAAAATGGTTTGAAATATCCGAGAAATAGTCGCCATCGAGCCAAAGTTGATAATACTCCCATACATCCGCAGTTTCCTGTCCTGCGCTCCAGTTTCCTGCCCCTTTTAAATTGTATTTTGAAACTAGCGCTAGCTTGGCTTTTATAGAATCGCTGTTTTCGTAATGTATAACATATTTTCCCGCCCCAAGCTTTTTACCGCCAACCGTGGGTCCATTCTCGCCTTTTTGTATTGTTAAGTGCATCTGTGGCGTATTTGTTTTCGTATCATATTGAATTTCCGTTCGATATTTTCCCGCATATTCTTGAATTTTTTGCATAGACACACCATAACCAGCAAGCCCTCCGCCCCAGATTCGGCCGTAAAACGGGATGCCTAGCACCAGTTTTTCTGCAGGTGCTTTCGTAAGGGCGTATTGGATGGATTTTTCCACAAAAGGTAGACTTGCAACCGCCCCCGGTTCGCCCCCTTGATAGTGCTCATCATACGCCATAATGAAAAGATGGTCAGAATATGACGCAAGTGCCGCATAATCGTAAGAACCTGCCCATCCCTTTTCGCTGCCCCATGGATTGGCGGCCACTGCTACCGAAACCTCTTTGCCCCCTGGAAGGCTATTTCGAAGACGGCGTACAAGGTCGGTATACGCCGCGCGCTCGGTTTCCGTTACGTTTTCGATATCTACATTTACGCCGTCAAGACCGTATGTCTTGACAGCCTCTACAATTTCACGCACAAGCGTTTCCCTGTTTTGAAGCGCACGTACCCCTTTTTCCCTATCCCAGTGATTACTTAAAAATGGGACTACCCGCACACCGGAAGCGTGCATTTTTTCAATAAAGCTTTTGCTGATTCCACTAAGCGAAAGCGTGCCATCTTCTTCGAGATTGAAATAACTGGGTGAAACCACCGAAAGCGTTTCTTCGGCCTTTTTTACGCTTTCAATTTGCGCTTCGCCTGACCCATAATACACATAACTCATGGCATAGCGCTCACTTGCTCCCACTTTTGCAAAAAAGGAAAATGGGATAGAGAGAACAAGCGTACCACCAATCACAATTTTTACGCAGCGGATAAGGGCCACGCGTTTCATTTTTTCCGCCTGTGGAAAAAACAGTTTTTTTAGCGCAGAAAAATCAAGCGCCATCTCGGCCGCCGATACATATAGAATAATATCAAGACTTCCGTTTTGATTTTTTTGATAATAGGCTTCCAAACTATTCACCTCAAAAGCTAGTGTTTCCAAAATTCCTCAAAATATAAAAGTAAAAGGGAGAACGAATGATTTCGTTCTCCCTTTTTAGACTTTTTACTTTATTTTGTCGTCGGCTGAATACGGAATGCGAGGTCAAATTTTCCATCCGTCATTCTGTAGCGCTCGGGCAACTTTTCACCGCAGCTCATGCTACCAACACCACTGCACTTATAGTCTACACGTACATACATTGTATCTGTTTTCTGGAGTGTGTCGGGGTGCACAGCATTCGTAAGCATTTCCGCGCTATAACGCGAAACATTGATTTCAATATCCTTTTCGCTTTCGAAGCGGAGGCCGCCAACCGTAAGCATGCGCGCACGGTTGTGGTTGCCGTGTTCTTGCGGCATCGGATACGGTTCATATTCCTTATCCGCAGTGCTTTCATAAAGGCCAACCTTCGTATGCTGTTCCATATCCGAATAGCAACCCCACGGGCCGCCTGCAAAGTACGAAAATGCGGTGTCATCCGCCTTCAAGGCGAAGGTAAAACCAAGTCGCGGCAAATACGGGTTACGCTTGGAAACTTCACCGGACATATGTACCTCTACTCCGTCTTTTACGAAGGTATATGTGCAAACGAACGGAGCAATCGGCAAGCGAGAGTTTGCAGAAATCATACCGGTTACACGAATTGCGTTCCCTTCCGCTGTACAATCGTACACCTTAACTCTTGTATAGTCATACTGCTGCGAAGTTCTGATTTCACCCTGATTCAAAACGCCCCATTCAAAACGCACACGTGTTTCATTATCGGTAGGCGCACGCCATACGTCAAATAACGCAGGTGCCGTCATCGTACCGCAAATGTCGACAAGAGAGCCGTGACGTGTATCAAAGACATATACGTTTTTGCCTTCTGTAATGCGGATGTAGCGGCCTTCTTTTTCCATTTTAACATCTGTAGCTTCGCTCTTGGAAAGTGTAGTTGCAACCGGAAGCTTGTGCTGGCGGAAGGCGACCTCCTTGCCATCTTTATCTACGAGCGATATAGTAAGGAATGCGCCCCATTTCGAAGTGGCAATTTCGGGGAGTTCCACCTCCACTACTGCGCTCTCGTGCGGAGCAATGGAAACCGTTTTATCCCAAGCTTTTACAGTTTCGCCGTCATTTTCTACAGAAAAACGCAAGGTGAAGTTGTCGAGATTTAAAAAGTCATAGCGGTTTGTAACAGTCAAAATGCCATCTGCATATTCCGTGTTAAAGCCACGGTACGTAGCAGCGATGGCACGAGTGCCTGCTTTGAGAGAACGATCCGGAAGCGTCATACCGTCACAGCAGAAGTTTTTATCGTGAATCTTTTCGCCAAAGTCGCCACCATAGAGATAAACGCCGTTACGAAGCACTGCATGGTCACGCCATTCCCAAATGCAGCCGCCGATGAAGTTATCATGCTCGTAAATCTTTCTCCAGTAATCTTCCATACCGCCAGGGCTGTTACCCATTGCGTGAGCATACTCACAGAAGAAGAAGGGTTTTTTCTCTTCGAACACACGGAGTCTTTGTGCAAAAGCGTCCAAATCTTCTCCGCTCGGCGGATACATAACGCTGATCATATCCACAACCTCTTTAGGAGACCCCATCTGGCAGGCACGTTCATAGTGGATCGGTCTTATCGGGTCCTTAGAACGGATAAATTCGCTCATTTTAGCGTGCCCTCTGCCGAAGCCGCTTTCATTACCAAGGGACCAGGAAACGACGCAGGAATGGTTCTTATCGCGTTCGTACATTCTTTCTGCGCGATCTACAAAAGCATCATCCCAATCCGGCTTGCAGCAAAGCCAATTCTTATCAAAGAAGTGACGGTTATAGCCTTGGTATTCCATGTCAGACCACTTGTAACCGTGTGTCTCCAAATCCGCTTCGTCCATTACATAAAATCCCATTTTGTCGCAAAGATCGAGCATCCGCGGGTGCGGCGGATAGTGAGAAGTACGGATGCAGTTGATGTTCAGCTCCTTCATGAGCACTAGATCCGACTCAAAATCAAAAACAGTATGTCCAGTTTCCGGATTGGTTTCATGGTAGTTGACGCCACGGAATTTTACAGGAGAGCCGTTGATTAAAAACTCACCTTTTTCAGAAATGGCAACATCACGCATACCGGCAAAGAACGGAATGAATTCGTCTCCATTTTCAACAATAACCGTGTAGATATTCGGCGTTTCAGCTGTCCACAAAAGGGTCGGCTTTTCCACCTTTTTGCCTTCAAAATAGATAGAATATTTTTCGGCATCTACGGTAATTTCCTTTGTGTTTGCAGTAACTTTGAAATCGCGCTGTCCTTTCGGGTCACGCGAAAGAAGATATACATCACGGAAAATACCAGACATACGAATCATATCCTGACATTCGAGATACGAACCGTCACACCACTGGAGAACTTTAACCGTAAGTGTATTTTCGCCTTCGCAAAGGAAGCCGGAAATATCAAATTCAGACTGCATGTGTGTACCCTGGCTATAGCCTACGTACTTGTCGTTTACATACAAGAACATGCAGGAGTCAACGCCCTCAAATACGATACAAGTCTTTCTTGCTTCCCACAAAGAAGGAATGGAGAATGTTCTCCTATAAACACCCATGGGTGTATCATCCGGCACATACGGAGGATCCATCGGGAACTGATAGCGGTCATCAATATACGCCAGCTGACCGTATCCATGCATCTGCCAATTGGAAGGTACGGGGATTTTGTCCCAGGCTACTTCTACTTCCCCTTCGTCGCCATATGCTTCATAATACTTAAAATCCCAAGTGCCGTTTAAGTCCATATAAAACTTGGATGCGGTGCGATCGCCAACGAGCGCCTTCTCTGCAGTATCATACGGAATGTACCATGCGCGGGACGGCAAACGATTTTCATGTAAAATCTTGTGATTTTCAAAAATGTTCATTGCACTTCTCCTTTTGTTATTTTTAGTATAGTATACCGCTTTATGCCATCCATGTCCATGTTTAAATGTGCAGTTTTTTTTGCATATCGTGCTATTTATGAAAAAACAGCGCAAATGACTTGCGCTGTTTTTAAAATCGTGTTTATTTTTGAAATACGCGCCGTGCTGCTTTGAAAAGTTCCATAACAAGAAGCGGACACAAAATCAGCACAAGACCTAAAAGATACATCTTGCCGGGTAAAAGAATAAGACCAAATGCGGACGCAATCGGCGTAAACAAAACAATGCAGACAAGAAGAACGGAGATAAGGGCCGCACCACAAAGTTTCCGATTTGTAAAAGGTCCGATTGCAAACAGCGAACGTTCTGAACGCATATTGAAGGCCTGCACCACCTGCGAAAGAGCAAGAACCACAAAAGCAGGGGCCTGTCCCCCCTCTAACGTTCCGGTTGCCAGTTCCCCAGCTTTAAAGCCGATTAATGTCAAAATTGCAAATAAGAAACCTTGCAAAACAACGCGTACGCCGAGACCGTGCGCAAAAATCCCCTCATTTTTCGGCTTTGGCTTTTTCTCCATAACATCCGCTTCCACAGCTTCCATACCAAGCGCAATGGCCGGTAGGCTGTCCGTAACCAGATTAATCCAAAGAAGCTGCATAGATAAAAGCGGTGTTTTATGCCACAAAAGCATAGCAGCGAACACGGTAATCACTTCACCGATATTGGTGCCCAAAAGGAAGCCCACAACCTTCTTTATGTTTGCATAAATGCCGCGGCCTTCGCGAACCGCTTCTACGATTGTGGCGAAATTATCATCTGTAAGCGTCATGTCTGCCGCACCTTTTGCAACATCCGTACCCGTAATGCCCATTGCGCAGCCGATATCGGCAGCTTTTAAGGCAGGGGCATCATTTACGCCGTCCCCCGTCATGGAAACCACCTGTCCTTTGCGCTGCCAAGCTTTAACTATACGGATTTTATTTTCCGGCGAAACACGTGCATATACAGAGATATGCTCTACAACACTATCAAGTTCCGTGTCCGTCATATCGTCAAGTTCTGCACCAGTAATGGCGCGATCGCCCTCTTCTAAAATGCCGAGCGCACGTGCAATGGCAGAAGCTGTAACCACATGGTCTCCTGTAATCATAACCGGTTTAATGCCGGCTTTTCGGCAAGTCGCAACGGCTGTCGCCGCTTCGGGACGCGGCGGGTCAATCAT
>JAZNJV010000055.1:0-10976 GCA_045578225.1 Clostridia bacterium
CACACCATTACATACATTTTGGAAAATGTGATGCAGGTCGGGTTTATTGCCCTGATTATCATTTTCCAGCCGGAGCTTCGCCGCCTCTTAGAAAAGGTGGGGCGCAGTAAAATTGGCAATCTTTTCGGCACGGCACCCGAAAATGTAGACCATATGGTAGAAGAAATTGCGGAAGCGGCTACCTATCTTTCTGCCCATAAAATTGGCGCCCTCATTGTTCTCGAACGCGGCACACGCATTGGAGAAATCGTAACCACGGGCACCGCGCTTTCGGCAGATATTACAAGTGCGCTTCTTATCAATATTTTTATCCCGAACACGCCGCTACATGATGGGGCCGTTGTCATTCGCGACGGACGTATCAGTGCTGCAGGCTGTCTTTTGCCGCTAACGCAAAACGACTCTCTTTCTCGCGAACTCGGAACGCGCCATCGTGCCGCCCTTGGTATTACCGAGGTTTCCGATGCCATCGTGGTTGTGGTTTCAGAAGAAACAGGGAAAATTTCGTTTGCGCGCGACGGGGATATGATACGAAATCTTACAGCAGATACGCTTCGCAGAACCTTATATAATAATCTGGTGGAATCCGAAGCGCCAAAACCTGTGGAAGAACTTCGAAAATGGAAGGGGATTTTGCGGTGGAAAAAGAAGTGAAAAAGCATGTAACGCGAATTCTCTGCGCACTTTGTGCGGTAGTGCTTTGGCTGTATGTTACGTATACGGAAGATCCGGAGATGCAAACCTGGATTCGAAATGTTCCGATTACGTACGCGGGCGAAGCGGAGCTTTCCGCGCAAGGGATTACCTTTATTTCTCGCGAGCAGCCGGAAACGGTGAACGTGAAAATTGCGGGCCGAAAGTCCGCCCTTCGAAGACTTTCGGCGGGGGATGTGAAGGCAACGGTGCAGTATAGTGCCATCGCCGATGCCGGCACCTACGAATTGCCCGTGCAAATCACGCTTCCCGAAACAGGGCTTCGTGTAAGTAAGCTTTCGATGCAGACCGTACCGTGCCAGACGGACGTACTCGTTACCGTGGAGAAAACGGTTGTCATTACCTCTTCGGGCGCGGAGACGCTCGGCATCCGTAATTTCGTAGCGTCTCCGTCTGTGGTGCAGGTTTCGGGGCCCAAAGGTCTTTTGGAGCGCCTGAAAGCCGGCGTGTTTGTGGACCTTGCCGGAGGCGACGCGGCAGATACATATACCGTTTCGCTCTTTGATTTAAATGGTGACCGATTTTTAGGGGACACCGTAAAAATTGAAAATGATACGGTTACCATCTCCGCTATGCGCGCCATGCCCATTGAGATTGAAGCGGCAAACGTGCCGGAGAATGTAGAGATTCGGGAAGTCGTATCTACGCCGGAGGCGGCGAATGTACGGGGTGAGCTTGCGGCACTTCTTTCTGCAGAGCCCGTACGCGGTGCGTATAGTGTGTGGCTTGATTTCTCCGCTTCGCCTGCAAAAAGCGGCGCAGTGCGGCTTGTGTATCCGGAAGGCGTAGAAGTCCTCGGTCCGCAGTATGCTTCGGCAGAATTCCATTTCGAGTAAGGAATGCAAAAAGACAAGAAAAATGTGCAGGACTCTCAAAGTTTTTGAGAATCCTTTCGTTATCCAAAAAGGGAATCTCCGTTTGGAGATTCCCTTTTTGGAAGTTTTTTTATTCTACTACGCGGATTTTCCCATCCTCGACGGCGAGATGCGTGTCGCAGAAGGAAAATGCCGCATTTTTATGCGAAATGAAAAGGACGGTTTTCGTTTTAAGCTCCGAAATATTTCGAAGCATAGTTTCTTCTGTTTGACTATCGAGCGCGGATGTACATTCGTCAAGAAGGAGAATCGGTGCATCCGAGCAAAGCGCGCGTGCCACAGCGATGCGCTGCATCTGTCCTTCTGAAAGACCGCTGCCACGTTCCCCGATTTCCGTATCAAAGCCACAGGGGAGGGAAGAGAGAAATTCGTCAATACAAGCGGCGTGTGCGGCCTCTTTCATTTGGGCATCGGAAACATTCGGGTTTAAAAACTTAATATTATCCCGAATGGTGCCGGAAAGGAGAAGGTTTCCTTGCGGCACATATGCAAAGAGCGGCCGCGTGCCGGCATCAAGGAGAATATCCCCTTCGTCCGTTTTCGCGAACAAGCGGCCTCCGCTTGGCGGAAACAACCCCAAAAGTAGCCGGAAAAGCGTGCTTTTGCCTGTGCCGGAAATGCCGGTAATCGCAGTCATACTGCCTTTTGGGAGAAAGAAGCTCGTGCTTGTAAGCACATCCTCTTTATCATATCGAAAAGCAAGATTTTCCGCGCCGATACCGGAAATTTTAGCATATAGGGCAGAAGGAGAGGGGACAGAAGAGTTCTCTTCTTCTGGGAAGCTTTCCAGCTCCATAAGACGCTCGGCCGAGGCCATGGCGGCATAGAGCTGCGTTACAAGACCGGAAGCGTTTACGAACGGCGTCTGAATTTGTGAAACAATCTGCAGAAAAGCCATGAGCGTGCCGTAATCCATGCTGCCCTTTGTGATGGAAGCGGCGCCCCATAAAAGCGTGCCGTAATATACGAGGGTGAAAATAAGGGAAAGCCCTTTCTCGGCGAAGTTCGCGAAAACGCTGCGATGCAGCTTTGTGCGGTAGAGCTTTTCCATGTGAAGACGCAGCTTTTCCAAAAAGTTTGCGCGTCCCGAAAAGGTTTTTACGACTACAATATTTTCCACGCATTCCTGCGCAAAACTGCGCGAAATACCGGAAGCCTCCTGCACCGCCTTATGCATTCTTTTGTAAAGCGGACGGAAAAGGAGCACAAGGCCCAGCATCAAAAGCCCCACGCCTACCGACAAAAGAGCGAATGCTTTCGAGAAGGCAACCACTACCACAAGGCCGGCCGCAAGCTTTGCCAAAACGGAAAGTGTTTCCGGAATAAAATTCGTGATACCGGAAACGACAATATCCACGTCAGATGTAAAACGGTTTAAAATTTCACCCGAGTGCAAACGGGAAATGGAGGCGTAGCGTTTCCTAAGTAGCGTTTTAAAAAAGTCCTGTCGAAGGGCAACCTCCATGCGGCCGCTGATAACCATGCGAAGATGTGTGTTTAAAGCGGAGAGTGCAAGCTGCAGAAATATGACGAGAAGAAGAAGCGCAGCAATCTCTATCAAAAGCGGCAGAGCCTCTCTGAAAGAGGAGGCGGCCAGCGCGGCGTTTATGGCGCGGCGCGAAAGGAGCGCGGGCACAATATAGGCCGAGGCGGTAATCATGCTGGAAAGGCTCAAAACCGCCAAAAGTCCTCGTTGCCCTTTCATATATTTCCATATCCAAAACAGGGTGGATTTTTTCTTCATATTTGTACCTCCTCTGAAGGGTTCGATTTTATGATACCATAAACCGACAGGATTGTCAAATACCCCAAAAAACCCATCTGCGAAATCGCCGCAGATGGGTTTTTTTACAGCAAAATCAGAAGCATATCTTCTTCCTCTTGCTTTTGGAGGCGTTCGAGTCTTTCCCTTTCTTCTCTTTCACGCCTTTCGGCTTCTAGACGTTCTTTCTCCGCCTGTTCTTTTTGCGCGCGCTCTTTTTCGAGGCGAAGTCTCTCCAGCCGTTCTCTTTCAAGACGTTCTTTTTCAAGCCGAAGCTTCTCTTGTCGCTCTCTTTCGAGGCGTTCAGCTTCACGACGCTTTTTTTCCTGCGCCTTTTGTTTTTCTATCCGTTCTTTTTCCTCCGGGTTATAGGTAAGGGCAACATGCATATAGTATTCGTCACCACAGCGCGTGGCGCGCTCTAATAGAATGCTTGCGGCCTGTTTGTATCGCGGTGTACCTTCAGGCTCAGATGTGATAAATTGGTGCGCGTATTTACACGCTTCTACATCCGACTTACATATCGAAATAAGCCTGTAGCAGGAATGACCGTGAAATCCACGGGAAGAAAGTTGTTGCTTGTATAAAGCTTCAGCACGGCTTTTTGACGCATCCCCGAAAAGGTTTCCAAGGAGGATACATTCCGCTTTTTGCCAAGGTGCGTAGGAAATACCGCGGGCATCCATTTTCTCAAGTGTTTTATGGACTTTATCATATTGACCGAGCTGCAAATATGCATCCACAAGATTGCGGTATACATACGCCTCCTCGTTGCCAAATACCATGGAGCGTTCCGAGTGGCTTGCCGCTTCCTTGTAATTCCCAAGCTTTATATAATGCCATGCCATGTTTCCAAGACTATAGGCGAGAGAGTTTTCACTATTTTGGATCGATTCCGTATAGGCATCCAGGCAGAAGAGATGGTCTTCGCGCGTCATATTGTCCGTGCAGCTTCTGGCATATGCGAGCTTAAAGAATTTGTCGGGTCCCCAATTGGTATATATGCCTGTTTTTGCGTAGCTTTCTCTGTAGATTTGGTCGGCTGCCACATAGTTTTTCTTATCATATTCCGCCTGAGCCGCCATAGAGTATCTGGTTGCCGCGCTTAAGGGCTGGTTGTCCGCAGAGAGTGCCCTAGAGAGCCACAAAAGCTCTTCCACAGAAAGCTTTTTATTTTGTTTTTGGAGGCAGGTTTCATATTCACGCAATTCTCGTATGATGCTTTTGCAATGTGCATCTGCATTTAAGGAGATGGCAAGCACACGGGCGATAAGACCATATAACTCTACAGCATCAAAAAGTGCGCGGGCAGCATAGAAACTGTCAAGCGCTTCCTGCAGTCTATTTTCTTTTAGCGCCTTTTTGCCTATATCTAAGAGGCGATAATACTCGTTTGTATTTTTCTTTTCCTGCTCTTTTTGCTGTCTTTCGTATTCCTCTTGGCGGCGCGCTCTTTCACGGGCTTCTCTTTCCATCCGTTCGCGCTCTGCGCGGGCATTTTGCTCTGCCTGCCTCTGTGCCTCTTGCATCTGACGTTGCTGCTGGCGCTGGTCGGCCATATCCTGTGCGACGTCGGCTATAAACCAGTCAAAATGCCACTCCCATTCATCTGCATATTCGAGATATTCTTTTACAAGCTGCCTCGTTACCGTAACACCGCGGCAGGCCGCTGACCCTCTTTTGTATCGGCCCTTGTCTTTGCCTGCCCATTCTGTTCGCACAGCATAGTCATCGTTAAATCCATATCCGCGCACAGTTTCAGAGACCGTCTTCATATCCCAGCCGGTCCTGTCTGCAACTTTGTCCATAGAAAGGTTTTCAACAATATACAGATATATGATTTCTGCTTCTTGATTGAGTGTCATTCTTTACGCCTCCCGATGCAGGCGTACCGCCCATTCTCCACCGAGACCGATTTCTCCCTTGAAGCCGCCTTTATAGACCACAAAATGCCCGGCGTCCATTTCCACTTTTTCATATTCACAAGGAACAAGGTAGGTATGTGTTTTATAATTGTATACGCCTTTTTTGCCAAACCGTTCCACAAGGCAACAGTCGTCACTTATTTTTTGTATGTTCGTAAAAGCAAACGGCGTTTCATACTCTTTCAATTTATGTTCGCTTGTATTATAGATGACAAGTCCATAGTATCCTTCTTTTTTTGCAATATAGAGGTAGGAGTCAAGAATGCCTACGTATTCGATGCCGTCTACATTTTCCCATTCATAGGCGGCCTTGCAGTACGCTGCATCAGATCCTGCAGCAGGGACTTTTCTTATCCATGTGTGTCCCCAAAAATTCTCTCCTTCTAAAGTTATAAACCCTCTTTGATATTTTGTATAAAACTGCGTTCCATAGGGAAAACTACTGTTTGTTTTATCTTTGCATTTGTATATACCGCGGTTAGACATGTTGGACGAGAACTGGTCGAATGCGTAGGCAACGCCAATCGTAGTCAAGTCTTCCTCAATAGAGGAGATTAAAACGCCTTTCTTGGGCAAATAGGCAGGATGAACATTGCGTAGCATATACAGTTCTCTCGGATTATCGGAAACGGCATACTTATATTCCGGCCCGTGCAACACTTTGTCATATAGCGAGAAATTATCGAGAGACGTATACTCTCTGGAATGTGCAACAGATACGGTAATATTCAAATTGCTTTCCATGTAATAGCCTATTACTGCGCCCTGCTTGGTTATAAGGATATCCACATAGATAGGATATACAAAATGGGCAAAATGTTCGCTTATAAAGCCCCATTTGCCGTCCTTTTCAAGCTGGTAGCGATATCCTGCCGTACGCTTTTCACCATCCGCGTCTTCAAAAAAGAGGTCATCTGTACCAAAGTCTTCCGTATATTCGAGGGGTTCAATGCTATACATTACAGATATTTCGCGCATTTCGGTGCCGTCATTACAGGTGAAAGTTACCGGTTCGCCCGTGTCCTTATCGCAGAGAACGTATCCTTCGTCCGTTTTTTGCACCATAAGAGCATTCTCATAGAACTCCGGCTCCTCCTCGAGAGAGATTTCTTCGAACGAACCCCAGTCTTCCGTAGTGGACTCTTCCTCCGCTTCGTCACTAAAGTCTACATAAAAGTCAGTGCAGGGATCCACTTCGCTCGTTATCAAATGGATACAGTGGATTCCGTTTAGTATAGACATAAAGGCGACGATGGCGCTCACGTTGGACTTTAGATAAAATCCGTCTGCCCCTTCTATTTCGACAACACCAACCTTTGCGGCATCCGGCGAGGTGCAAAGGCAGGTTTTGCCGCTTTTGAGTATGGCGTCAAAAAGCTTTTTGCCTCCGTACGCATACAGCTTTTCGAAGGTGGAGATATGATTATACCGCATACTATTGTTTGCAAAATCAATATCGCCGATACTGCCGCTTTTGTCACAAAGAACAATCCCCTTTGCAATGAGGTCTTTGCAAAGAGCCTTGTCCTCTAGCAATGTACCAAGATAATACGTTTCCATTTTTCTTCTCTCCTTTTTAGTAGTTATCGGTTGTCCGGTTCCCACAGAACACGGTTTTCGTTTTGTTCGTATATCGCATATAATTCCGGAACGGATTTGTTCGGATATTTTTGCTCGAGATAACGGCGGATACGCAAAAGGTCACCTACAGCGCTTCCCATTTCTGCCTGAAAATATTCGAATCGGGAGGTCTCATACCGCTCTTTTTTGTCAAACAGCGCCGGCATTTCAAATAAAACAGGGGCATACATGCCGTCATGCACATTCCAAGAATAGTATGTATCGCCTTTGTACCATGCACAATGTAGCGCTTCGGGGGAGAGGTTATGTTCTGCATACTCCTTTTCTATTCGCAGTTCCCCGTTTGAGAAGTATTCCATATATGTATTAAATTTTCTCTCGAGCACCGCCTCTTCAAAAGGAGCCCACCGGAAAAAGCCGTCATAATCATCCCATATAAATTCTGCGCCGTCAAGGGTGATGGATACGGTTTCCTGTGTAGGCGTACCCGCTACTTCTAAGGAATAGGACGTGAAATCCGTAGAATCCGCATCCTCGAATTTATTGAACTCAAATATCCACTTGTCTTCAAAAACAGCCACTCGCACAGGCACATATACCCTGTCGTATACACAAACTGCCCTGCCCATAAGATCAAACATGGTGTATTCTCTGACAAGACCGGGTACCATCTGCTCGGGCGCCTCCCCAACATCGTCACGATCTTTGACAAAAAATCTGCCAAAAATTTTTTTGAGACACATAGTATCACTCCTGTTCTTTTATATATCCAGTATACTCCACAAAAGAGGGAAATGCAAGTGTTATTGTTACGGTCTACCTCTTTATTTGGTGGAAAAGCATGTATGCCGGAGATGTCGCGCAGGAAACGGAGTTATTGGAAAAACCTTGACAAAAAAACAAAGTGCATGCTATACTCTAAGTAGAATATACTGCAAAAGAGGAGGAACGGGGTATGTTTTGTGAAAAGTGCGGCAAAGAAAACGCGGAAGGCGTAAACTTTTGCGCGGGTTGCGGCGCTCCCGTAGGGGCTGCCAAGGCACCACAGGAGGCGGCACAGGGAGCACCTTCTGTCGGTGGCGGATATACAAAATGGATTGCAGCAGGCGCTGCGGTGATAGTTCTCGTTTTGCTTTTGGCGATTTTCGGGGCGTTTAAGCCCGGTTCCGTGCGTGTGGTGGAGAGATTTATCGAAAGCGGCATAAAGGCCAAGGCCTCTGTACTGTATAAGACGATGGATGTGCCGTACACGCGAGATTTCGATATGGATAAGGAAGATATTCGTGACCATATTGAGATGATGCAGGAAGGTCTTGTGGAATCAAGGGAAGACAGAAAGGAAGAAGGCATTAAAATTTCCGTCAAGAGCATCAAGCGCACCAAGGCATATAAAAAGAGAGAGGTGCGCATTGTGGAGGAGTACCTCGAAGATTTTTACGGATATGATGTAGACGAGTATCCTCTCGATGCACTTGCCTGCGTGCAGGTAAAAACCGTAACGAAGGAAGACGGCGAAAAGGAAACGGACAAAATGGATTACATTGCCGCCAAGGTGGATGGCAAGTGGTATGTCATGCAGTACCTATCTAAAACAGAAATTAAAAACGTCATTAGAGACGCTGAATAGAAACGGAGAGAAGAAAGATGGCAGATTTTTTTGACAAAATGCTTGTAGGGATCAACAAAGGCGTAGCTTCTGTGAGCGAAGGCTCCAAAAATCTTATGGAAAAGGCAAAGCTGAACGCAGCCATTTCGGATGACGAAAAGGAAATCCGCAGTCTTTTCGAAAAACTCGGACAGGAAGCCTTCGGCCTTTTCAAGGCAGAGGAGCCGCTTCCGGAAAGCATGGCGGCGATTTGCACTGAAATTCAAGGAAAGCAGGACGCCATAAAGGAAATGCAGGAAAAGCTCGCGGCGATGGAAGCGGCGCGAGAAGCCGCAAAAGAAGGGATTGCCTTCTGTCCGGCCTGCGGCGCACAGGTGAAAACTGAGAGTAAGTTCTGCGGCAAGTGCGGCACGGCATTGAAATAAGAGAACTATAAAAGGGACGTCTTCGGACGTCCCTTTTGGTATACCGTATTTTAGTCTTCCAGTGCTCCGAGCGAGCGGAACGTGGCCACGGTGTTTTGCACATCCGAAAACGCCTGTTCCTTTTCCACGTCATACATCGTGGCGAGCTTTTCTGCAATTTCTTCTTCCGTACAGCCTTCGGTAAGAAACGCCAGAATCTCTGCCGCGGTTTCGTTAAGGCGCACAAGCTGAGCGGCATCTGCGAGATTCATTAAAACTGTATCGTCCATGATTTTTCGGGTGATAAATCCGTCTTTGAGCTTCATATATTTCTTCCTTTTCTTGAGATTTTCAGTTTTCCGAGGCCCTTTCGAAATAAGAAGGCGAAAAGGCGGAAGGGATAGCGAAAAAGCACGCGCCTGGTGTATCGGCGATAGTCTGCATCCTCGCAGGAGATGTACTTCCCGTCATGGTAAAAAGCAGTGAGAACGCCAATAATATCTTCCTCGCGCACATTTCGCTCGGGCATTACGCGATTGTCACCACAAATGATGTACCTGTGCCGCGTTTTTAGGAGAATGCGGTGCATGGTGTAGTGCCCGAGGTACCTATACACAGGCACATCACCTATTTTGAGCGGAAACGAGGGCGGCACAATTACAACAGTATCGCGACCTGCACAAAGCATCGGTTCCATACTGTCTCCGGCTGTTTTGCCGATAAATATTTTTTGTTCTTTTAAAATGGTTTCAATCCCTTGCATACTCTACTCATTTTCTCCAAAAATTGTGCGGTAGGGAATCAGCGCCGCGTCTATGTCCATATTGCATCCAACCGAATAGAAGGTCACCTTTTCGGTAAAGCGTGCCAAAAGGTCTAAAAGCGTACCCATTTTGGCGCCGTCTTTTGGAAGGTAGATTTGCTTTAGAAGCGCTAAAAGTACCTCTTGCTTCGGCATAGGAACGATGCTGTTTTCTACGCTGCGGGTAAGAAAACAAATGGCCGAAAGCGGTGTGCGTGCGTTTTTGGAAAGCCCTTCTTTTCCGGCCCAGGGCGTACCGTAAGCGTATGGCACGCCGTCTATAAACCGAACGAGCGGTTTGTCGCCGTTAATAACGGTCGCGCGCTCACCGAGCAGCTTTTTCCAAAGCGCCGCGTGCGTCGATTTTCCCACGCCGCTTGGTGCCAGAAACGCCACGCCGCGTCCGTCTACATCGAGCACAACGCCGTGTAATAAAAACCCGTCTCTCTCCAAAATGCTTTCTGCAATTTTGCGATATACGGCAAGGCTTTCGGCGTATCCGGGATGCTCGCGGCCTGCGTCCTCCGCCAAAATATCGGCCTCGGAGACCGCAACGGAGAAATCAAAAGCGCCCGAAGGCTCACGATACGCCTCACATAGGTCTTCTATATAGGTATGTCGGTTTTCAATGCGGATGGAAAGATCCGCAATTTTAATTTGCATTTTTAGGGGTGGTGATGATAACGGTGCGTGTATCGCCGTCCCAGTCTACATCAAGACCAATGCCTTCGGAAAGTGCGCGAATCGGCACAAGCGTGCGGCCCTTGAAGGGGTCGTTCGGAAGCGGCACGATGCAGGGCGGCACATCCATTGTGATTTGTTCGCTCTTTTCGGTCAATACATCACTTACTGTCATTAGGGGATTATCAATCTGCATGGTAATCATAAGAGGACCACGGGTAGCGATGATAATGCGCGAGGAGGCAAACCATTCTACATACGAAGAATAGAGCTCGAAAATTCTGCGCATCGGCACCATCGCACGGCCACCGATAATCTGTGCCGGCACATCGAATTCCACTACCTTGCCGTCAATCGTAACCGTGACAGCGTCATCTGCCAAAACGGGCAGGGGCAAAAGCATACAGCAAACGAGTAAAATAGAAAGTAATTTCTTCATCATAAACTCCTTCCGCAAGGCGAAAGCCTTGTCTCCAATTTATATTTTATTATACCATAAAAAACGAAAAAGTCAAATGAAATCCGCAAAAATGGGGCAAATTGTCGGTTTTGCGTCGGGCATGGGAACGACCTATGGGTAAAAACGGCAAAAATAAAGGAAATTCGCGGAAATGTCTTGACAAAAA
>JAZNJV010000056.1:0-10769 GCA_045578225.1 Clostridia bacterium
CATTGCAGAAGGCGAAGATGCCCTGCAGCGTATTATGGAGGCCGCACGCGGCTATGCACGTCCCGGCGTTTTATACTACGGAATAGAGGCACCCGTGTTTCCTATCGCCCTTTCGGCAGGCAATACACCGGCGGAATATGCGGCACGTCTTTTCTTCTCCCTTCGTACGTTTGACGAAATGGGCGCAGATGTAATTTTTGCCATGCCGCCCGCGGAAGGCGGTATGGGCGATGCCGTGCGAAACCGTCTTTTCAAATCTGCAGGTGGCAAAACGGTATAACGAAGGAGATAAGCCATGCATATTGTTTTTGTTTGTACAGGAAACACGTGCCGAAGCCCTATGGCGGCGGCACTTCTCAAAAAGAAAACGGATGCCCACACGGTGGAAAGTGCAGGACTTGCCGTTTCTCACCCCGCACCTGCACACGAAAATGCCGTACGCGCCATGAAAGAGTACGGCATGGATATTACGGACCACGTGGCCAAACCTTTAACAGAGGCGCTTTTAGAGAAGGCAGATTTACTTCTCACCATGACGAGCGGGCACCGCGCACTTCTCTGTGCTCTCTTCCCCGGCGCGTGTGATAAAACATATACCCTTGCAGAATACGCAGGCGCCGCGAACGATGTAGAAGACCCGTTTGGCGGCGATATGGATACGTACCGCGCCGCCGCAGCGCAAATTTCCCAGTATATTGAGGAGGCGCCTTTATGATTCGTGCCGCCACAAAAGAAGATGTTCTAAAAATTGCAGACCTTTTTTATGAAAGCATGCCGTCCCCTTGGAAGGCTTCTGACATTGAAGACGCGCTTTCTTCCCCTTCGATGGTGGTTTGGGTCTTTGAGGAAAACAGAGAGATCAAAGGTGCCCTGCTTTTGCAGACATGCCTTGACGAGGCGGAAATTTTATCCATTGCTACCGCGCCCTCTTCGCGCCGTCGCGGGATTGGGCGGGCGCTTTTATCGTACGCGCTGCAGGAAATCGGGCACGATGCTGCGGTGTTTTTAGAGGTTCGCTCTAAAAACGAAGGTGCCATCGCGTTTTACAAAACGTTCGGTTTTTCTGTGGTAGGACTCCGCCGGCGGTATTATACAAATCCCTCAGACGATGCACTTCTTATGAAATTTGGGAAAATTTAAAAAATCCCTTGCCAAATGATGAAAAAAACAGTATAATAGATATATTATTATATACCCAAAGGAGGTTAGAAAACATGAATCCAGAATCGAGTTCTTATTTTAGTCTTATCTGGATCGTCATCATGTTCGCCGTTTTCTATTTTATGCTCATTCGTCCGCAGAAAAAGCAGCAGAAGGCAATGAAAGCCATGCTCGACAATCTCGCAGTCGGTGACAAGGTAGTTTCTATCGGCGGCATCCATGGCAAAATCGTGAAAATGAAAGATGATACGGTTGTTTTGGAGTCGGGAAGCGGAAATGAAAAGTCCCAGATTACGCTTTCGAAAAACTCCATCGCAAGCTGCCTTACTGTCAAGGAATAATTCGAAAGGTCCCTGCATAGATATGCAGTAATTTCTATGTAAAGGGGTCTTACGTTTATGACAAGGCACTCCGCCGCCCAAAGTGCGGCACCCGGTTTTTTTCCTTCCGTTTTAAAACCGCTTTTTCTTTCGCTCGCGCTGACATTTTTTGCCCTTTTATGCCTTGCAATCGCCATGGCATTCGGGCCGGTGAGCGTCGCGGCGGCTGACCGCTGCATTCTGCCGATAACGGCCATGAGTGTTTTCTTCGCCGGATTCCTTTCGGCGCGCGGTCAAAGTACGCGCGGCTTTTTGCGCGGCGCGGCATCCGGTGCTTTATACGGCCTTGTGGCGTATTTGGTATCGGCGCTTTCCTTCGGTTCTTTCTCCCCCGGCGCAGATTTTCTGAAGCTTTTGGGAATGGAGACGCTTGTGGGAGCGCTTGGCGGCATCTTCGGGATCAACACCCGCCGCCGAAAAAGAAACAGCTAAAACGGACTTTTGCCGAAAGGCACATGAATTTTGTTTGTGACGCACCGCCCGGTTTCGGGCATCGGTGCGGCGGCGGACAAGCTCACCGCCATGCAAAATACAAAAAAGCATATCTCTTATTTACGCAAGGAGGAGTTACCCAGATGAAGGCAAAAAGCATTATAGGGCTTCTTTTGACACTCGTCATCATTGCAGCCCTGATTTTCACTGCTGTATGCGGCGTAACCATTGTGAATCCTTTTACAGGGGACAAGTACTATTTCCCGAAGGCGCTGGACGAAGAGTACGGCGTAAAACGCGGGCTTGACCTTGTAGGCGGTTCTATCATATCCTTTGAGGCGGATGCAGAAAACCCCTCGCAGACGGATATGGACGCAGCCATTGCAGTTGTCAGAAACCGTCTTGACAGCCAAGGCTATTATGACGCTACTGTAACACAGCGTGGTGACAAAACAATTTCTATTGAAATCCCGAACATTTCCAACCCCGAAGAAGCCGTACAGATGCTCGGCGCTACCGCAAAGCTCACGTTCCGCGATTCGGCAGGAAATGTCATTATGGAAGGCGGCACAGATGTAAAACGTGCTACCTACCGCTACGGTCAGACACGTGAAAACGGCTCCATGGAACACTATGTAGAGCTTGAATTCACGTCGGAAGGCACCTCTAAGTTCTCTGCGGCAACCGCCGAAATTTCTGCAAAGACAGATGGCACAAACTACATCGCCATCTATCTTGACGAAGATGAAATTTCGAAGCCTTCCGTCGACGAACAGATTACGACAAGCAACTGCGTTATCAACGGCAACTTCACAGAAGCTTCCGCCGCAGCACTTGCAAACCAGATTCAGAGCGGTCAGCTTCCCTTCGCCTTGAAGGAAGCCGAGCTTCGCAGCATTGGGCCTACCCTCGGTGACAAAGCGCTTGAAACAAGCCTTGTGGCTGCCGGCATTGGTATTTTGCTCGTTATGCTCTTCATGCTCATCATCTACCGCATTCCGGGCCTCATTGCCGACATTGCCCTTCTTGGCTACATCGGTCTTGTAATCCTCGTTATCGCCGGTTACTTCTCGTTCCTTGGCGTAAACGGCACGCTCACACTCCCCGGTATCGCCGGTATCGTTCTCGGCGTAGGTATGGCGGTTGACGCAAACATCGTTATCTTCGAGAGAATCAAAGAAGAGCTTCGCGCCGGCAAAACAGCACGCGCAGCGGTCGATTCCGGCTTCCACCGTGCACTCAGCGCCATTATCGACTCGAACATCACCACGATTATTGCCGCCATCGTTTTGGGTGCTTTCGGTACAGGTACCATTAAGGGCTTTGCCTGGACGCTTGCTATCGGCATCGTAGTCAGCATGATTTCCGCAGTATTTGTTACGCGCATGCTCCTTAAGATTTTCTTAAATCTCGGTCTTAAGAATCCCGCTGCCTTTGGTGTGAAAGTGAAAAAGGAGGTGCAGGAATAATGAACATTTTAAAGCATAAGAAAATTTACTTCATTGTTTCCGCCATCGTCATTTTAGCAGGTATCATTGCATACATCGCTTTTGGCGGTTTGAACTTCGGTCTTGACTTTTTAGGCGGTACAGAAATCCGCATGTCGATCGGGCAGGAATTTAATAACGACGATATCGCGGCCATTGTACAGGAAAAAGCAGGTGTTACCCCTATCATTCAAAAAGCTGGTGACACGGATGTTTCCATCAAAACAGAAGAAATCGCCACGGAAAAGCGCGACGCTGTTGTAGAAGCCATCAAGGCCAAATACAGTCTGGATGAATCGGCGCTGCAGGAAGCGACCAACGTTTCGGCATCTGCCAGCACAAAGCTTTTGACGGACGCTTTAAAAGCGATTATGCTCTCTGTTTTGTGCATGCTTATCTACATCACAATCCGTTTTGACTTCAAATCCGGTCTTGCTGCTATTTTAGGTCTTTTGCATAACGTCCTCATTATGATTGCCATTTACGCAATCTTCCGCATGCAAATCAATTCCACCTTCGTTGCGGCTATTTTGACCATCGTGGGTTACTCGATCAATAACACCATTGTTATCTTCGATAAAATCCGCGAAAACAAAAAGCAAAGCCGCCGCGTTCCCTTCGAAGAAGTTTCGGAAGCGGCTCTGCACCAGGTATTTACAAGAACCATCAATGCTTCGATTACAACGCTTATCACCATTGTGGTTCTCTATATCCTCGGTATTGACTCCATTCGCGAGTTCTCCTTGCCGATTATCATCGGTGTTCTCGTAGGTTCCTATTCTTCGATTTGTATCGCAACACCGCTTTGGGTTGTTCTCCAGAATAAACTCAAAAAGCGCGCATAAAAAACAAAATAAAATCGCATGGCTTCTTGCCATGCGATTTTTATTTTCTTCTGTATATTCCTTTCTCTTGTGGCAAAACTAAGACTAAAAACGGAAGGAAGATATAATGCGTTTTCGTGAAAAATTTCGCGACTTTAAGGAAAGACTTGCGGACCGCCATATGGTCTCCGTCATCATGGCTCTCCTGGTCGTTGCAGTAACAGTTTTTTCCTATGAAGCCAAAGTAAGTGCCGACTATAAAACAAGGCTGGATGCCCAGTACGCTCGCGCCTTTGATGATTTAACGGAATATGTTTCCACCATTGAAACTTCTCTCTATAAATGCGCCGCCGTGACAGAAGCCAAAAGCGTGGTGCGCCTTGCAAATGACATTTATGCAAAAGCCGCAGCCGCCAGTACGTGCCTCGGGCAGCTTCCGCTTTCCGATGCACATCTTGAAAATACAGCTAAATTTTTAGCGCAGGTTGGCGATTTTACGCATATGCTCGCGCTCGGCTACATGGATACGCCCGTAATTAGCGAAGAGGCGCGCCGCACGATGGTAGATTTATCGAAATATGCGGCATCTCTCACGGGCGGTCTTTACGATATGCAGCAAAAAATTTACAGCGGCGCCCTGCAGTTTGGCACGCCCTACGGGCAGAATAAAGATGGTATTGCCTCTAGCATGGAAGAACTGGAATCGCAGTTTCAGGACTATCCTTCTCTGATTTATGACGGGCCGTTTTCGGATCATCTTGAAGATCGCGAGCCACTTTTCCTTCAAAATGTGACCGATATTTCTATGGAAAGCGCACGTGCACGCCTTGCAGAATTTACAGCCCCCGAAAATCTGGAAGACGTGACGGATAACGGCGAGAGTGGTGGCCATATTCCCACATATATGTTTACCGCACGCCCCAAAGATGCACCACGCGACCGCGCCATCACCTTCCAGCTTGCGAAGCGCGGCGGCATGCTCCTCGAAATGCTCGACAATCGTGCTGTGCAAGAGCAAAAAATGGACATAGAAGAAGCAAAACGCCTCGCAAAGGAATATCTTGACAAAATCGGTATTCACTCCATGCGCGACAGTTATTTTGAAATTCGTGACAATATTGCTACCATCAATTTTGCCTTCTATGAAAATGAGATTTTATACTATCCCGACCTTGCCAAGGTGCGCGTTGCCCTGG
The DNA here is from genome assembly GCA_045578225.1 of Clostridia bacterium. Taxonomy (GTDB): domain Bacteria; phylum Bacillota; class Clostridia; order UMGS1883; family UMGS1540; genus SIG447. The sequence continues at coordinate 5,481 of JAZNJV010000056.1, forward strand.
ATAACGGGGAAATTCTGGGTATGGAAGCCGGTGGCTATACGGCAAACCACACGGTGCGGCAATTGCCGCCCGTACGAATCACGGCCGAGGATGCGCAAAAACGCCTCTCTCCAGCACTTTCTGTGGAAGGTGTGCAACTTGCCGTCATCCCGAGAGAAACGCAGGACGAGGCGCTTTGCTACGAATTTAAATGCAAAATGGAAGCGCATACCTTTCTTGTATATATCAATGCGGAAACAGGAAAGGAAGAAGACGTTTTAATGCTTCTTACCACAGAAGGCGGCATGCTTACCATATAACGCCGCAAATATTTTGTACCGCGACGGAGATACTAGGAGTACACCGGTGAAATTTATTTTTGGGGGGTACGAACGTATGCGAGGGCGCGGAATGATGAGCGAGAATTTAAAAGAGGAAATTGCAAAGGAACTCGGGGTATATGACATTGTGAAGCGAGAAGGCTGGGGCGCGGTAAGCTCCCGTGATTGCGGCAACATGGTCACCCGAGCCATCGAAATCGCAGAACGAAGCGTGCAAAAATAACAATGCAAGAAAGGCTGTAAAAACTAAGCGTTTTTACAGCCTTTTTGCGGTCTGGCCTTTTTTTGTTATTCCCTGCATACTTCGGACAGCCTCTCATAAAATAAGTATGAGGTGACAAGATGCTTCGAAAACGAATTTTCTTTTTTTGTATTCTCTGTACATTTTTTTATTTGGTAGGTCTGTTTCTGCCGCGCGTACCGCTTACGGCCGAGGTGGTTTTTGCCTCGTTTGCACCGCCATCGCCGCCTTCTCTTCGGTTTTTTTCAGCATTACCGCTCGCACCTGTGCGCGAAAAAGCAGTGCCGACAAGTACCGCTTCCCCCACCCCTGAAAAAGAATCCACACCCGCAGATGCTGAAATCTTTGAAGCCGCACCCGCGCTGGTAAATGGCGTATACCAGGTGCAAAACAGCGCAGGCTATGCTTTTGATGCGGACGCACTCCTCGCCGCCCCCTTTTCGCTTTCAGGGGAAAAACCGCGGGTGCTTCTTTATCACACCCACACTTCGGAGGCGTACACGGAAAGCGAGGGGTATACATACACCGCTTCCGATGCGTACCGCACGGAGGATCAGTCCCTCAATATCTGCCGCGTGGGCGAGGCGCTTCGGAAAAGTTTGGAAGCTCGCGGCATAGAAGTGGTGCACGATACCACAAGCCACGACTTTCCCTCCTACAGCGGCTGCTATGCACGCTCTTTGGAAACGGTGGAAAAAAATCTGGCACTTTCGGGGGATTTTGATATGGTGATTGACCTGCACCGCGACGCCATTGCCGGTGCAGATGGCCGCTACCTTAAAACTGCCTTTGAAATGGACGGCAAAATGGCGGCGCAGGCACTCGTGATTGTCGGCACCGACCGAGGCGGTCTTCCCCACCCCAATTGGCAGAAAAATCTGTCGCTCGGCTTGAAGCTACAAAAGAAGCTCTGTGAGATGTATCCGGGGCTCTCCCGACCACTGCATCTTCGCACAGAGCGTTTTAACGGGCATGTATCGGAGAGGGCGCTTCTTCTCGAAATTGGTGCCTGCGGCAATACGATGGAAGAGGCGCTGTATACGGCAGAACTTGTGGGAAATGCAATTTCAGCACTCCTTCTTGAATCTGCCGCCTAATTTTTGGGATTTTTCAAAAGGTTTTTGACGGTGTAGCGCATCGTAGCGTAGCAGGCCATACCGCCAACGACATTGGAAATCGGCTCGGCTAAAAATACGCCGCGCGTCGCAAGTCCCCCGATATGCGGAAGTAAAATCGTGAGTGGTACCACAATAAACACCTTTCGCAGTAGCGAGAAAAATACGGCGCGCCCCGAGAGGCCGAGCCCTACAAATGTAGACTGTCCTGCTACCTGCAGTGACATCATAAATACGCCAAAAAAGTAGATATGAAGCGCCGGTACGCCCTTTTCTATCAGCACAGAGTCACTACTGAATATGGAAATAAACGCCTCGGGAAAAAGGAAAATAACGAGCCACGCAAAAAGCATATACAAAATGCTCGCCCACGTCACAAAGCGGATAGCCGTTTTCACACGGTCATACGTCCCTTTTCCATAATTGTAGCCGATAAACGGCTGGGCCGCGTTTGCGAGCCCTAGTGCCGGTAAAAAGGCGGTATCACGCACGGAATTCAGCACCGTCATAACGCCAATATAGATATCGCCGCCAAAGCTTCTGAGTGTTTGATTGCAGGCAATCTGCACAAGCCCGTTTGACGCGGACATAACAAAACCAGCGGTACCCATAAAGAGCATTTTTAAAACGATTTTTCCATCTGGCAAAAGATTTTTTGCACGAATTTTTAAAATGGTTTTCGGCCCCGTTAAAAAGCGGAGCACCCAAAGGGCGGAAACAATCTGTGATAAAACGGTGGCAATAGCCGCGCCGCGAATGCCCATATCGAATATGAAAATAAAAATAGGGTCGAGCACGATATTTAAAAGCGCACCGAAAAGCACGGTCAGCATCCCCGTTTTGCCAAAGCCTTGTGCGTTGATAAAGTTATTAAGGCCCGTGCCGAGCATTACAAACGGCGTACCAAGCGCGTAGATCCGAAGATACTCCGCAGCATAGCCGTATGTATCGGCACCAGCACCAAAAAGGTATAAAAGCGGCTTTGTAAGAAGGCCACATAAAAGCATAATGAAAAAAGCGCTCACAAACAGAAGGCTCGCGGCATTCCCTAGGATTTTCTCGGCGCGCGCCGTATTCCCTTCACCGCGCGCAATTGAAAAAAGCGGCGCGCCGCCCATCCCAAAAAGATTGGTGAAGGCGGTAACAATCGTAATAATCGGGAACGTGAGACCAAGCCCCGTGAGCGCAAGCGAAGACGCACCCGGCAAATGCCCGATGTAAATTCTGTCCACCACATTATAAAGCATCTGGACAAGCTGTGCCAGTATCATTGGAACGGCAAGTGCCCAGATATGCTTATATACGCTTCCTTTTGAAAAGTCGTTTTGCACGGTTTCCTCTCCTTTTTGTATATGCATACAGTATATCACAGCCGTTTTCTCTTTGCAAGCCTTTCGCATCTTCCCTTTTTTCGATTTTTTTACAGAAAAGTGTTGACATTTTTCTGCTTTTGTAGTATACTGTATAAGTCTTTTGGAGAGATGGCTGAGCTGGTCTAAGGCGCACGACTGGAAATCGTGTATGGGCTAATACCCCATCAAGGGTTCGAATCCCTTTCTCTCCGCCAAAACAAAAGCACTCACTTTAGTGGGTGCTTTTGTTTTGGCAAAGTTATTAGAGGGGATTCGAAGGCGCGGTAGTGAATGACAGTCCGGTGGACTGGCAGAGCCGCGGCTGGCTTTTCCGCAGAAAAGCGAATCCCTTTCTCAATACCGGCACAGAGTATCCCTCGCCTTGGCAAATTATTGAAGAGGATTCGAAGGCGCGGTAGTGAATGACAGTCCGGTGGACTGGCAGAGCCGCGGCTGGCTTTTCCGCAGAAAAGCCTCGCTCGGCTCGCCCGTTCGTTTGTAAACGCACGCACCACGTCTCGCTGTCGCTACCACCTTTTTGCGCGTTTGAAAGAAATTATAAAGAACCGCCTTTTAGGCGGTTCTTTTGTTTTACGGAGTCACAATAATTTTCGTATACATCGGCGCCGTTTCTATAAGCCAGTTGATATCCTCCGGACGAAGGCGGATGCAGCCAAGGGAAAGCTGCATGCCCACACGGTTATCGTAAGGTGTTCCGTCATTCCGAATGAGTGTGGAATGGATCGCATATCCATTATGAAAACGCATCACGGGCCCGCAATAATAAGAAGGATAGTACCACTTTTCTATCCGCTCAATATACTCGAATTCCCCCTCTATCGTAGGCGTATGCGGTGCACCAATCGTGCAGGGCATGCTCTTTACAATTTCCCAGGCCTTATTTTCGCCTATATAAAGATTTACGGTGAAGTCCTTTTTAGAAATCCAGATAAGATAATCGGTGCGGCTTTCGATGTTGCGGCTATTTACATACTCTTCATTTTCCTGCACGGTGGCGTATGCCGAACGTCTCACAGTGTGCACTATAGCTTCGTCCTGCATCTCAACCGCATAGGAACAGGCAAAATACTCGCCAATTTCCCGTAAGGGTAAATACCAGTTTTCCCCTATGCAAAACACGGGATACTCGAGATTATAGCCCACGCCGCCGCGGCAAGCATAAATATTATCCCTAAAAAATTGCATCGTGTAGCCGCCGGTTTCAGAGGAAAGGAACACCGAATCCTCCAATTTCAAAACGTTTATGTGGAGAGCGGCGATAGCCGTTTCGCTTACATACACGTCCTCCCCGTACGGAAAATACGGCGCCGGTGCCTCTTTTTTGTGAAGCATTACAGCCGTACTCCGCTTCCACTCAGGAGAAAGCGAAAGATAAAAGGCCGTTTGATAGGTTACTTTGCCACCCGAAAAAGAAAGATAGGTTTGCAGATAAATTTCTCGATACAAAGGCTCTATAAAGCCAAATGCAGCCGCGCCTTCTGTAAGCTCTAAGCGGAACATTTCGCCGATTTTATATTCTGGCACGGAAAATTCCATATTAAAGCTCGTAGTGCCGTTTGAAACCTTTACCGTTTTTGAAGAAACGGCCTCTTCCCCCTGATATAAAGAAAAGGCAAGCTCCTCACTGCCCTCTGCCGGCTTTGCAAACTCCATGTGCACAAATACCGTGTTAAATGTAGGTTCTTCGGCGCTCGCTGTCATTCCCAAAAGGCTTGCAAGCACAAAAAGAAGACATACCGCCCATTTCATACGCCGCATATTCTTTTTCACTCCTCATTTTTCTGTCACGTTCGATACTATCACAAATGGAAATACTTGTCAAGCAAAAATTGCCTGAAATCGCGGTTTAGGGCATACAAAAAGGATGCACACTCGTGTGCATCCTTTTTTCGTTTATGGTTTACAGAAGTTCAGAAAGAGCAACTGCAACGGCAACGGTCATACCAACCATCGGGTTGTTACCTGCGCCGATGAGACCCATCATTTCAACGTGAGCCGGAACGGAGGAAGAACCTGCGAACTGGGCGTCGGAATGCATGCGGCCCATGGTATCGGTCATACCGTAGGAAGCGGGACCTGCAGCCATGTTATCCGGGTGCAGCGTTCTGCCTGTGCCGCCGCCGGAAGCTACCGAGAAGTACTTCTTGCCCTGTTCGATACATTCCTTCTTGTATGTACCTGCAACGGGGTGCTGGAAGCGTGTGGGGTTGGTGGAGTTACCGGTGATGGAAACGTCAACC
>JAZNJV010000057.1:0-1888 GCA_045578225.1 Clostridia bacterium
CAAGCGTGACGGGCCCGATAGAGACATGAGAAGGGAGGAGGATGCGTGGCAGAGGCAAACGTGCGGCGCCATACGATAGGCACACAGGGACGAGAAGGAAAGTACGAAACGGCAGACGGAAGGTACATATACTTCCTCGGCTTTACCTCAAAAACAAAAGCAAAAGCATTCAAGCGCAAGCGCGGCGGCGTTCTGTGCTATGCAGAGGACAGCACAGGGTACAGCAAGGACGGAAACGCATACAAGCACGCCGTCCTCTTTGGAGGCTTGGACAGAAACAGATTCCCGTGCTGCGTGCAATGGGAAGAGGACCGAAGGGGACGCCCTAAAGGCTGAAAAGCGCAGGCATGGCGGAAATTCGGCAAAATAAAAAACGAATGTTGGCGAAGCGGGCTAGCTTTCAACACTCGTTTTCCGGAAACAATCCCGCAAGGGGACTGCCTATAGTTATAGTATAGCAGAAACCGTGGGAAAAAGCAAGAAAAAACGGAGGGAATTATGCAAGAGCATACATACAAGATAGGCGGAAAAGCATACCCCGTGACAGGCTGCCGCGCTATCGAGGGCGTGGGCACGTTTCCCGTGGTAGACATTCCGCTCGTATCGGACTATAAGTGGCATGTGGATTGCCTAAAAGACCGCATAGAACATCCGGAACGGTATGCAGATACCGAAGATGTGGCCGCGGTTATTGAAAACATAAAAATGTACCTCGAAGCAAACAGAAAGACGGGAGAGGACGAAGGGACGGTGCGATATGAAAAAGCATAGATGGCGGAGCATGGCGGCCGCCCTGGTACTTCTCGTTCCGCTTGCGGCTGCAGCTTTCCCGGAAGAAGAGGTATACACCACGAAAACAGTTACAGTATGCCCGGGGGACACGCTCTGGGGACTTTGGGAAGAACACGGCCACGGCAGGGCGGACAAGTGGATGGCGGAAGTGCGCGACATGAACGGCATGGACAGCGCCGACATATATCCCATGGATGTGCTTTGTGTGCCGGTAATCGAAGAAAGGAAGTAAGAAATGTATTATAATATATGCCCGTATTGCGGGGCAAGGCTCGACCCCGGGGAAAAATGCGACTGCCAAAAGGGATGCGGCCACAAGGTCGAAAACGAAAGAAAATAAGCGAAGAGAGGAACACGCCCACGTGCAGGGTGTGTTCCTTACTGTTTGGAAACAGGGGAGAGCAGAGGGGCGCGTGCCCCTTTGTGGGTCTTGTAACCAATCTTATCTTAACGACCATTTAAGGAGAGGGAGACATGCGAAAAGGCAGATATTTCATACGGGAGACGGTGTACGTGTGCGGTGATTATATGGACGCAACGATATACCCCGTGTTTCAGCCTTCCGGGAAGAGACGAAAGAAGTGCAAGCCTACGAGCGAGATACAGGAGAAGCTGAACCAGAGAAACGCCGAGCGGAAGGTGGTGCGGCTCGTTCATGCAAATTTCACGAAGAAGGACATGGCGCTGCATTTAACGTATGCGGTGCAGCCGGAGAGCGCAGAACAGGCGCAAAGAGATTTGTACAACTTCATACGCAGGGTGAACAGGGCACGCAAAAAGGAAGGCTTGCCGCCTGCCAAGTACATATCATGCACAGAAAAGGGCGGCAGGGGCGGCAGATTCCACCACCATATCATTATAAGCGGAGGCTTGGATAGAGACACGATGGAGAAGATATGGGGCAAGGGGTTTGCAAACAGTAAGCGCCTACAGTTCGGGGAGAAGGGCGTGGCAGACCTCGCACACTATATCGTGAAAGACAAGCAGTTTTTCAAGCGGTGGAACGCGAGCCGAAATATAGTGCAGCCGCTACCTATCACGAGGGACGACGCGCTCCGCAAAAAAGACACAGAGGAAATGGCGGCGGCCATAGAGA
>JAZNJV010000058.1:0-10208 GCA_045578225.1 Clostridia bacterium
TCGATAAAGTCGACACGCTGCAAAGACAGCAAAAAACGAAGGGCTGTGGCATTTGCCACAGCCCTTTTGTTTGTCTTTTTTTGTGGGGGGGAGTATACTGTTTATAGAGATACGGATAAATTGGTTTGGAATATACCGCTAAGGGGTGTAAAATGAAAGCAAGAATTATCACTTTGATTGGCGCAATATTTACTGTGTATGGAGTAATCCTATGTAGTATGTCCAATATAAATCTCGGGGTTGTGCTTGTGGCGGTCTTTGGAATTGCTACATTGTGCGTAGGCGTTTTTTATCCCAAGATAAAGAAACTTTTGACTATAAGATTTTTTAAAATTTGTAAGATTTTTATTCTCTTGTTTTTATGCGCAGAAATTGCATTCATGTCTTTTTTGGCCATTTATGGCTTTTCTGACACTGTAGAGTATCGTGAAGATGCTGTCATTGTTTTAGGTGCAGGCGTTCGAGGGGATAGAGTAACCTTACCATTAAAAATGCGTTTGGATAAAGCAGTGGATTTTCATCATAAAAACCCAGAGGCCTTAATCGTGGTTAGCGGTGGCCAAGGATTACAAGAAACCGTTACGGAAGCCTATGCCATGGAAAAATATCTTATTCAACATGGTGTTGATAAAAATAAAATTCTAAAAGAAGAAAAAGCAGCCTCTACATTTGAAAACATGAAATTTTCAAAAGAAATACTTGACAATTATTTTACAACTGCGTATTCGGTAACTATTGTAACGAATCATTTTCATATCTTTAGAGGAACCGCTATTGCCCAAAAAGCGGGATTTCAAAATGTCACCCATATGCATGCAGGATTGCAGTGGTATAATCTGTTGCCGTGCTTTTTTAGGGAAAGCCTTGCGGTGATAAAAATGCTTGTTTTAGAGTGAATTTTTTATCCGGTTTTGACACGAACTGAATTTTGGAGTATTTGAGGGAATAAAATGTTATTATATATTATCAGACACGGAGATCCTGTGTATGAAACAGATTCGCTTACAGAAAGAGGGAAGCTGCAAGCAGAAGCTGTAGGAAAAAGAATGTATGACGCGAAAATAGATAAGATCTTTTCTTCTCCTATGGGACGCGCACGAGATACCGCTGCACCTGCGTGCAGATTGCTAGGCCTTGAAAAGAACATCGAAGAATGGACGCACGAGATAGGGGATGAAAGATTAACGCCGTTTCCGGATGGTAAAATGAAGTCTATTACGCTAGTGCAGAATACATATTATCTTGAAAACGGAAATATAGATTTGCCGTATGAAAGAACGTATGAATGCAGCGGTATAAATGCATCGCGAATGCAGTCGGCGGTAAAGTATATTGAAGAACACGGAAAAGAGTTTCTCGAAAGAATGGGATATCGAGAAGAGAATGGCGTGTATCGGATTTTGCGAAATAATGAGGAAAAGGTAGCGCTCTTTTGCCATGCGGCGTTCTCTCGGGCATGGCTTTCTGTGCTATTGCATATACCGCTGCATATCATGTGGGCGTCGTTCCAATATACACACACGGGGGTCACGGTGGTTGAATTTGCAAATAATCCGAATGGCTTCACCGCGCCCAGATGCTTGTGTTTTTCCGATGTTTCCCATCTTTACGCATCGGGTTTAGATTTACGGCATGACAACAGGGTGGAAATATAACCTTTGCGCAAGAATCTATTCACTTTAAAAAGAGTTTTTTATGTGATATAATACATATGCAGGCAGCGGAAACCAGCTGTTTTCTGCAATCGAGGCGCAAGGAATATTGTAAATACTAAGAACGAAAGGAAGAGGTACGATGTCAAAGAAAATACTTTCTATTTTATGCATTGTAATCATTTTTGCCACCTTCATAGGGTGCGGCACAGAGGGCGAGCCTGTGGAAAATATCGAGGCGCGCAGCGTAGTGGAGTTTCCCCTTTCCGAGGCAGAGGCGCTTGCAAACCAAAAAGGGAATATAACGAAGCAAGAAGCCGAAACCCTTTGCCGAGACGTTTTGGGCGAGAAAGCAGAAGAAACCGGTTTCCCGGTTTCGTACAGCTGCATCGGTGCCGCGTCGGCAGACGATACGGTATATTATGTCATGCGCATAGCGTGGCTTGTGGAAGGTACGCACTGGTCGTATATCGGGAACTGCTTTGTTTCCCTCGATGGAAAAGAAATATACGACGGCATTGCCCTATCGGGCGAATATACGATGACAAAACTTCGATGGAGAGAGTAACACCCTCACTTAAAGTTTTTGGGGGAGACCCCCGTCTCACGCTTGAAAACGGCAGAAAAATAGCCGGGGCTTGAAAAGGACATACGCGCTGCAATTTCCGTAACGCTCATGCCGCTTTTGAGATACGCGGCGGCGCGAAGGATGCGAAGGCGCGTATAGTGCTGCATTACGCCGCAGCCGGCGTAGGTTCTAAAGGTTTTCTTTACATTGCTCGTGCCAAGGCAGCATAAAGAGGCGATTTCATTCACAGAAAGATTTTCGTCGATGTGGTTTTTCATTACAGAAATAATCTTTTTGTAGTTCCGCGCACCTACGCTGTAAGACTGTTCCTTGCTCGGCGAAATTTTGGAAAGCACCGACAGGAGAAACAGCTCGAGGTTTACAAAGGCAAGGCTTTCCTCGATACTGTCTTTTGCGGCGGGACGAATCGGGATATCGGAGCAATCAAACGCAGTTTCTATTTGCTCATATGTATTCAGTAGCATCTGCGAAAGGTATAAATCAAGCTCAAAAACGCCACCCCCTAAAGGCGCAAGCAGATCCCCCTCCGCTGTGAAGGAAATAATGATAAGCTCGGCATGGCTTCCTTTTTTGGAGTGAAGGCGGTGAAATTCCATAGGCTTATGGAAAATGGCCTGCCCCTCTGAAAGCGCATAGATGCGGTCATCTTCGGAAACGGTTATACTTCCTTCTTTGGCGTATATCATTTCCCAAAAATCGTGCATCTCGCCGTCAAAATAAAAATCCTCATCGGCGTGACGGAGAAGGGCACTGTTAATGGAAGAAACGCGAAGGTCTCGCACAGGGGTATAGAGTTTCATAAAAAACACCTCATAAGTATCCAAAATTACAAAAAATATATACAAAAGACTATTGACTTATTATTTTGAACAGTTATAATATGAGTATAGCATAGCATTTCGAAAAAGTAAAGCATTCAATATCATTATTTGAAGGAGTGGCTTTTATGAAAGATATTACACTGGTAGTTATGGCAGCAGGTATGGGCAGCCGTTTCGGCGGCCTCAAGCAGGCAGAACCCGTCTCCAAAGACGGCAGAGCGATTTTGGACTTCTCTGTTTTTGACGCGAAAAAGGCAGGCTTTACAAAAGTTGTGTTCATTATTCGCGAGGATATGGAAAAAGACTTTAAGGAGCTTGTTGGAAACAGAATTGCAGAAACAATCGATGTGGAATACGTATTCCAGGATATGTCTGTACTTCCGGCAGGGAGAACGAAGCCGTTTGGTACGGCGCATGCCATCCTCTCTTGTAAGGATGTCGTACATGAGCCGTTTGCCATTATCAATGCAGACGATTATTATGGCAGCAACGCCTTTTATGAAATTGCAGAGCATCTCAAAAAGGCGGAGGGAACAGACTTTGCCATGGTTGCCTACGAGGTGCAAAACACGCTGAGCCCCAACGGTACCGTATCGCGCGGCGTTTGCGATGTAGAAAATGGCTACCTCAAAAGCGTAACAGAAGTTACGAAGATTGACCCTGAGAGATCTTACGAAGAAAACGGCGAGAAGATTACGCTTGCGGCCGATACGCCCGTATCCATGAACCTCTGGGGCATTACACCCGCGATTTTCAAAGAGCTTGAAGAAAAGTTCGCTGCTTTCCTCAAAGAAGCAGATGTTATGAAGGACGAATTCTTTATCCCGGCGGTCATTAGCCAGATGGCCGAAGAAGGGAGAGCCACCATCCGCGTATACAAGAATAAAGACGTGTGGTACGGCATTACATACAGAGAAGATTTGCCGTCCCTCAAAGAAGCGATAGGAGGATATATCGATGCAGGCTTATACGAAGGAATGTAAGGCATTTTCGGAGTTTCTCACAGAAGGCGAGCTCGTAAATATGGCGCCGTACGGCGAAGGGCACATTAACTCCACTTTCCTTGCAGAAACCACGAAAAAGAACTATATTTTGCAGAAAATTAACACCGTCGTTTTCAAGAAGCCGGAAAATGTTATGCATAACATTCTTCTGGTGACGGAGTTTGTAAGAAGCCAAGGGACGGAATCCCTCACCGTTATCAAAACGAAGAGCGGAGAACCGATGCTGGCGACGGAAGACGGCTGCTACCGCGTGTATGACTTTATTGAAGATTCACTCACGCTCCAAAGAGCGGAAACGGCCGACGATTTTAGAAACGCAGGCGAGTCTTTCGGTGAATTCCAGAAAGCACTTTCCGATTTTGACGCCAGTGCACTTTTTGAGACGATTGCGCGCTTCCATGATACGCCGAACCGCTTTGAAAATTTCAAAGCGGCAGTGGAAAATAACAAGTCTGGACGTCTTGATACATGCCTTCCTGAGGTGCAGTTTGTAAAAGACCGCGCCGAGACCTACGGCGAAATTGTAAAGGGCCTTGCAGACGGCAGTATCCCGCTTCGCGTTACGCATAATGACACAAAGCTCAATAATATTCTTATGGACCCCGTCACAAGACGCGGCAAGGCGGTTATTGACCTTGATACGGTAATGCCGGGCTCCATGCTCTATGATTTCGGCGATTCCATCCGCTTTGGTGCTTCCACCGCAGCGGAAGACGAAAAGGACCTTTCGAAGGTACACTTTGATATCGAACTTTTCAGAGCGTATGCAGAAGGCTTTTGCGGCGCCGTAAAAGAAAGTATCACCGAAAGAGAACGCGAGCTTCTTCCGTACAGTGCGTATCTTATGACGATGGAATGCGGCATGCGCTTTTTAGCGGACTATATTGATGGCGACACGTATTTCGCCACCAAATACCCCGAGCATAACCTCGTAAGATGCCGCACGCAGTTTGCACTCGCCGCCGAAATGCAGGAGCAGATGGCCGAGATGCAAAAGATTGTGGACGAAATCGTTCTTGGATAAATTTTGCCGGAGCTATTGAAAAATAGCCTAAAGTTTGTTACAATATAAGGTAACGATATATAGGCAAAAGGCATCCGGTAACATACAGAAATTTGAAGGCAAAAGGAATACGGTTGCTACAAGGCAGTCGTTCCCTTTTGCCTTTTTCTGTATCGAAATACAAATACAAAACCTCCTAAAGATTGTCACCGAAGGGGAGCCGGACAACGAAAGGAAGTATCTGAAATGAGGGAAAGAGAATATGCGAAAAACAAAAATAATTTGTACGATTGGCCCGGCTTGTGAGGACATGGCCATCCTCGAAGAAATGTGTAAAAACGGCATGAATGTGGCGCGCCTGAATTTTTCGCACGGGACACATGAGGAACATCAAACGAAGATTGATTTAATCAAGAAAGTCCGCGTAAAACTGGGGTTGCCTATTCCGATTATGCTGGATACCAAAGGGCCCGAGTACAGAATTAAAACATTTGAGAATAAGAAAATCACGCTTTCAGACGGCGATACCTTTACATTTACAACCGAGGATGTGGTGGGAGACCAGACGAGAGTATCCGTAAACTATGAAAATTTGCCGGACGAGCTTGCGGTCGGGAACATCATCATGGTCAATAACGGCCTCGTGCAGTTTCGAGTGGAGGAAATCCAAAAACCGAACATCGTGTGTACGGTTATTGCCGGCGGCACAGTATCGGACCGCAAAAGTATGAATTTCCCGAATAAGGTGCTTACGCACGCGTATTTAAGCGAGCAGGATAAAGCCGATTTATTGTTTGGGATTCAAAACGGCATCGATTTTGTGGCTTCGTCCTTCGTTTCGTCCAAGAAAGATGTAGAAGCCGTTCGAAACTTTCTAAACGAAAACGGCGGCGAAGACGTTGACATTATCGCTAAAATTGAAAATCGCGCAGGCGTAGAGAATATTGACGAAATTTGTGAGGTTGCAGACGGCATTATGGTTGCCCGCGGCGATTTGGGCGTGGAAATCCCGTTTGTGGAAGTGCCGTCCGTCCAGAAATACCTCATTAAAAAATGCCGCCTTCTTGGCAAGCGCGTGATTACGGCAACCGAAATGCTCGAATCCATGATTCATAATGCAAGACCGACAAGAGCCGAAATTTCCGACGTTGCCAATGCTGTGTATGACGGGTCTTCCGCCATTATGCTCTCGGGCGAAACGGCCGCCGGCAAATATCCGGCTGAGGCGGTGAAAAACATGGCGGAAATTGCAGAGTTTACTGAAAAGCACATTGATTATAAGGAGTGGTTCCATTCCACCGACTACAAGATAAAGAATACGCTCGATGCCATTTCGCATTCTGTTTGCTCTATGGCGATTGATGTAAACGCGAAATGTATTGTGGTAAATTCCATCTCGGGCATCACGGCGCGTATGGTAAGCCGTTTTAGAAGCCCGGTGGACATTATAGGCACCACTACAAACGTACGGGCGTGGAGAAAGCTGAATATGAGCTGGGGCGTTACGCCGGCACTTTGCGAGCAGTATCCGTCACTCGACATCGTCTTTTATCAGGCAGAACAAAAGGCGAAAGAGATTCTTTCCCTCAAAAAGGGCGACAATATTGTCATGACCGGTGGCATCATTAACGGCATAGTCGGCAATACAAATACTATAAAGGTGGAAGTTATTCAATAAACCAATAAGGAGAGAATGCCATGAAAAAAGTTTTATTTTTATCCCTTGCGGTATGCATGCTGTTTTCCGTTTCCTCTTTTTCTGCCTTGGCAGACGATAAAACGGTAACGGCTACCATTCCGGACTACCAAATTGTCATCGATGATGCGCTTGTGTATACCGCGGATTCTTTGTATCCGTTTTTAAATTATAAAGGCATTACGTATCTTCCCATGACTTACGAATACGCAAGAGCCATGAACCTTACCACAGGCTGGCTTCCCGGCACAGCGTTTATGGTGGCATATACGCCCATTTACGGTGCGGAACTACCCGTATATGAAACCTGTGCCAATACAAAATACAATAAAGCCGTGCTTCCCACCGGCTACAATATGTACGTAAACGGCAAAAAGGTGGAGAATGCGGCCGCGGAATATCCGCTTCTAAACTTTCGCGGCGTTACGTATTTTCCGATGACGTGGGAGTACGCCGTCGAAAATTTTGGGTGGAAGCTCAGCTTTGAAAACGGCGTTTTTCGAATTAACACGGGGAAAGTCGGTGTAACCTATTCGGTACATATATCTCTCGCGGAACAAAGAAAGACGGATGTTATCTTTGAAAAACGCTCTTTTGCAGACATCCCGCAGGAAGACGGAAGCGTGCAGATGAAAACCGTTACCGAATACATAAGTATGGACTATAAGACGGGCGAAACCAAAACCGTTTGGGACTATATTCCGAAAGAGAAAGAGGAAAGCTCGCCCCTCGTAAATATTGGGGAGGAGGTAAGCGTTCGAGACGGCTGTGTCTACTATAAAGAGCAAAAGCTCGAAGGCATTTATATTAAAGAAGCGGCAGATAATTTTGTAAAGCCCGAAAATGTCCTCACAACAAATTACAACGTTTCAGCCGATACATCCACCGCGTATGCCCCCTTACATGCGATTGAGGTTTTCGTATATACGGAAAATCACGGCACCGAGTCTAGCTGGGGCAGACGCGAACGCTATACCTATGTGGAAACGGCACATGGTATGGAACCGATTGGCGCATGTACCACAATAGAAAATGTCCAGACGCTCGGCGAGGATATCTATTTTAACACCGTAGAGTACGGCCTTACCATCTCCCGCCACTATAAATACAACCGAAAGCTTTGGAAGCTTTCGAAAGACGGGGAACTTCGTGAGATTCGCTATGCCGATTATAACTCTATGCGCATTATCGGCAAGGCGAATGGAAAGCTCTACTTAAAATGCGAATGGTCGCCCGAAGATTACCTCGGTGACTACGGGCCGGGGCAGATATCCCTTGTGAATGACGGGTATCATACTTTTGACGGCGAAGGTATCACTTTAGTTTCGCCGTATATCTATTCGGATTTTGATATCGTTTCCGATGAAGGCGATATTATTGCCGTAAACCAAAAGCTTGGTAAAATTACAAGATGCCCCATTTCGCCTGCATACTATTAAGGAGGAAAAAGATGAAGCTTGAAGGCTTGAAAGTTAATTTTTTAGGGGACAGCATTACAGAAGGCGTAGGCGTTAAACGCGCCGATAGCCTCTACCATGCTCTTTTGCAAAAAGAAGCAAAGCTCGCAGCGGCGAGAAATTACGGCATTAGCGGCACGCGCATCGCGCTTCAGACGGGCACGCCGCAAAGAAAATGGGACCCGAGAGAGGATGGCCTTTCCTTTTGTGAACGTTTTTTAGGGATGGACGACGATGCCGATATGGTTATCGTATTCGGCGGCACAAACGATTACGGACACGGCGATGCTTCCATCGGTCATCGAGATGATAGAATGCCCGAAACATTCTATGGCGCTTGCCATTATCTCATTCGAGGCCTTCAAAATAAATATCCCGAAAAACCGATTGTGTTTATGCTGCCTCTTCGCCGCGCGGATGAGGAGAGAATTGCACAAAATGACCGCATTGAGGGAACAAGAAAGCTTACCGACTACATAGAAATCCTTCGCGAGGTTACGGCGATGTATAAGGTGCCTGTACTGGATTTGTACAATGAAAGCGGCATCGAGCCGTACACGGAAGAAGTGCGTGAAAAGTATATGCCCGATGGTTTGCACCCGAACGAAGAGGGGCAGAAAATTATAGCCAAAAAGCTTCGGGATTTCCTCGAAGCCTTATAAGGAGAAAACGATGCGTAAAAGAGAAGAATTTATCGAAATTTACAAAGCGAATATTAAAAGGGAAGGCGCGGATAAGCTTCTTGAGTATCTCGAGTCGCCGTCGAGTGACTTTTTTGAAGCGCCTGCCTCCACCCGTTTTCATGGCGCGTATGCAGGCGGGCTCGTGGAGCACAGCGTAAATGTGTACCACTGTCTTTCTGCCTATCTTTCGCGCGACCGTGTACGCGAGACGTATGGGGTGGAGGTTTCGGAAGAAAGCATCGCCGTCTCGGCGCTTTTACATGACCTTTGCAAGGTAAACTGCTATAAACCGGGCACGCGCAACGTGAAAGAAAACGGCGTTTGGAAAACAGTGCCGACGTTTGAGTACAGTGACGATTTGCCCTACGGCCACGGCGAAAAATCGGTGTATATCATCACAGGCTTTATGCGCCTTACGCGCGAGGAAGCGTTTGCCATCCGCTACCATATGGGGTTTGCCGGCACGGAGGATGCCCGAAACGTTGGCGAAGCGTTCCAGCGGTTCCCGCTTGCGTTTGCACTTTCCACAGCCGATATGGAAGCCACCTATTTCCTTGAAAAATAACATGGAAAGAGTAATACACAGAATAGAAACCCTCCTGGAAGGAGAAAAACGCCCGATTTTACTTTCCATAGAGGGCGGCGCGGGGAGTGGCAAAACCACGCTCGCCGCACGCCTTTCGGAAAAAGTGGGCGGCGCGGTGCACCATATGGATGACTTTTTTCTGCCGCCCGCGCTTCGAACGCCCGAAAGACTCTCTGCCCCCGGTGCAGGCGTACATTACGAGCGCTTTCAAGAAGAAGTCATAGAAGGTATTTTTTCGGGCACACCCTTTTCGTACGGCGTTTTCGATTGCAGCGTGGGCGAAATCACAAAGGAGAAAAAGATAGGCCTCGAAAGGCTGCACATCATAGAAGGCGTATACAGTGCGCACCCATTCTTCGGGGATATATACGATCTTCGTATCTTTCTCGAAATTTCGGAAGAAGAGCAGATAAGGCGGATTCGTGCGCGAAACAAGGAGAAAGCCGAAATGTTTTTTACGCGCTGGATTCCTATGGAAAACCGATATTTTAAACATTTTGCCGTAAAAGAAAACAGCGACCTCATTCTATGAGGTCGCTGAAGACTGTCGAAAAACTTGCTCTACCGCAAGAATACCTTTGATAAACGCTTTATTCCGCATTTATTTTTTCAGAGTTTTACATTTTTAAAACCGGAGATTCATTGAGAATCCCCGGTTTTTCTTGCTTTTTACGAAATCGTTCTCTGCCGTACCATCGTACGCCGACGAAAACGATT
>JAZNJV010000059.1:0-16203 GCA_045578225.1 Clostridia bacterium
GACATGGCTACGATCCGACTTGAAAAGAGGTGTTTTCTTTGACGGTATACGCCGATGTATTATTCCTTGTAAATTTTCTGATTAACTTTTTGCTTTTGTATCTCACGGGTAAAATTGCGCACATCGCACGAAAGGGAAAAATGCTTTTTCTGGGTGCGTGCATCAGTGCCATATACGCAGTTTTGATATTTTTTCCGCGCCTGTCCTTTGGATATTCCGCACTTTCCAAAGTGCTTTTTTCCCTCTTTGTGATAGCGCTCACCTTCCAAATTCGCGGCCTTCGCCTTTTTCTAAAGACGGTGGGCATTTTTTATCTCGTCACTTTTGCGCTCGGGGGCGGCGTGATGGCGCTTTTTTATTTTACCGATGTAGGTGCACGGCTCGGGGCCGTCGTAAAAAACGGCATATTCTACATAAACCTTCCGTGGCACGTGCTGATTTCGGCGGTGCTCGTTTCCTATGGCGTTTTGTGGATAGGCCTTCGGCTTTTGCAAAACCGCATGTCGCGCGAAAGCCTTCTTCGAAAGGTTGCCATTACGTGGAACGGAAAAGAGGTGTGGCTCGATGCACTTGTTGACACAGGCAACGCACTTTGCGAGCCGTTTTCCGGGGCACCTGTCATTATTGCAGAATACGAGCACCTGTTGCCGATTTTACCCGAGGCGTTTCAGAATGTGGAGAAGGCGGGCACGTTTTTAGAGGAGGTACAAAGCAGTGCGGAGATAAAAAGCCGCGTTCGTATGATACCGTTTTCCTCTCTTGGGAAGGAGCATGGTATGCTTTTGGGGTTTAAACCGGATAGTGCAAAGCTTTTGGTTAATGAAAGAATTGTGGACGCAGGCAATGTCATCGTGGGGATTTATACAAAGCATCTCGCGCGGGACAGAAGCTACGCGGCACTCCTGCCGCCCGGCATTCTTTCGGAAGAATACATATAAGAAAGGGATTTTACTATGAAATGGCAAGAAGTTTGGCGCATGCTACTCGCACGCTTTTGCAAAAGAGAAATCCATTATATCGGTGGGGCGGATGTGCTTCCGCCGGCGCTTTCGCCCGAGGAAGAGGCGGTGCTTATCGAAAAACTCGGGAGTGGAGATGAAACGGTACGGCAAACGCTGATTGAACATAATTTGCGGCTCGTCGTGTACATCGCCAGAAAATTTGATAACACGGCTGTGGGCGCCGAGGATTTAATTTCTATCGGCACAATCGGTCTTATTAAAGCCATCAATACCTTCCGCGCCGAAAAGAACATAAAGCTCGCGACGTACGCCTCCCGTTGCATTGAAAATGAGATTTTAATGCATCTTCGAAAAAATGCATCCCGTCGTACGGAGGTTTCCATCGATGAGCCGCTGAACGTGGATTTTGACGGCAACGCCCTGCTCCTTTCGGACGTGCTTGGCACGGAAGGCGACCTTGTCCATCAGCATCTCGAGGATGAGGCGGAGCGCGAAATGCTCTCCCGTGCGCTTTCGCACCTTTCGAAAAGGGAGCAAACAATTATGACCCTTCGGTTTGGCCTTGGCGGCTCTACGGAAAAGACGCAAAAAGAGGTGGCGGATATGCTTGGTATCAGCCAGTCCTACATTTCGCGTCTTGAAAAAAGAATTCTCTCACGGCTTCGCAAGGAATTTTCCGCTATGTAAAATAGGACATAAAAAAGCCTCTGATTTTTCAGAGGCTTTTTTATAGTGTAAACGTGTGTGGTAAAAGCGCGGAAAGGCGGTATGTCCCTTCGGGAGTCACCACATCCATGTCGCCAAATTCAGAGAGTACCTGTCGGCAAATACCGCACGGCATATGTGTGACGGCAATCGCCGTAAATTCTTTCGCGCCGGCCGCGATGGCCGAGAAAAGCGCCACGCGCTCGGCACAAACGGTTGCCGAGAAGGAGGCGTTTTCAATATTACAGCCCAGAAATACCCGCCCGTCTTTCGCTTGTATGGCCGCGCCTACTAAAAGACCCGAATAGGGGGCGTAGGCATTTTGGGCGGCGTCTTGTGCCATCGAAAGAAGTGTTTTATACATATCATTCACCTCGCATAAGTCCAAGCTCGGTTAAAATCTTTTCTTCCATTTTGCGCATCTCGATGCGATCTTCTTCCTCTATATGGTCATATCCGTAAAGATGCAGCATCGAGTGCACGGTGAGAAAACCAATCTCGCGCGCTGCACTGTGCCCGTATTCCTTGGCTTGCTCGTAGGCTTTTTCGAGAGAAAGCACGATGTCTCCGAGCATCTTTCCTTCATCCTCCATGGGGAAGGAAAGTACGTCCGTTTCTTTATCTATATTCCGCCATGCGGCATTTAATTCCTTTATGCGTGCATTGTCGCACACTAAAATAGAAACGGCCCTTTTGCCGCCTTTTTCGAGCGTGCGAAAGGCGCCACGCGCGCTTCTTTGTATGGTGCGGCGCACCGAAAACGTGAGCGGGCATACGGACTGTTCGTTTCGAAGCCAGATGGTAAGCATATGTTATTTCTCCTTTTTTTCGTTTTCAGGGTACTTGATGCGGCTGTGGAAATAGCCGCAGAATACGTGTACAAAGGCCGATTCAATGGTCTCTAAATCGCGAAGCGTAAGGCCGCTTTCGCCCATTTGCCCATCTTCCAGTTTGCCGGCAACGATTTTTTGCACCATCTCGCGGATGGAAGGCTCGTCCTTTTGTTCGAGCGAACGCACCGCGGCCTCCGCAGAGTCGGCAAGCATCACAATGGCTTCCTCGCGCGTTTGCGGTCTCGGGCCCGCGTAGCGGAATTTTTCCTCGCGCACTTCGCCTTCGTTTTCAATTTGCGCCTTGTGGTAGAAGAAAGAGACAAGGGAAGTACCGTGATGCGCGGCGATGATGCTGCGAATGGCACCCGGAAGGCGCGCGCTTTTCGCGAGATCGTTCCCTTCTTTTACGTGCGAAATGATAAGGGAAGCGCTAAGCTGCGGATTCATTTTATCATGCGGATTTTCCGCATACTGATTTTCTTTGAAATACTGGGGTCGGCGAAGCTTTCCAACATCGTGGTAGTATGCCCCTGTACGGGCGAGAAGTGCGTTGCCGCCCACGGCCTCGCACGCAACCTCGGCGAGATTTCCCACCATAAGACTGTGGTGGTATGTGCCGGGCGCTTCTGTTAAAAGACGCTTTAAAAGCGGCTGGTCGGGGTTTGAAAGCTCTAAAAGCTTAAACGGCGTTGTAACATCAAAGGCATATTCCCAAAACGGCAGCGTGCCGATGACAAGCACGGAGGTGATTGCGCCAGAACCGAAGCCGTATAGGCCGCGAAGGAGCGCGCCGCGCGTATCCAGCCCCTCCAAAACGCCAATGGAGAAATAGAGCACAAATTGGCATGCCGCCTGAATGACGGCGGAAAATACAAGTGCATGCCTGCCTCTGGGGCGTGTAAAGATAAACGCCGAAAGCGTGCCGGAAAGCAGAAGACACGAAAGGCAGAAAATATCGCCTTCAAAAATTAAAACAGCGGCCACAGAAATAACGGCGTTATATGTAATAGCAAAGCGGATATCCACCAAAATCGCAAGGAGTGCGGTGCCGGCAATAATCGGCAGAAGATAGGGGTTTACCTCTTTCACAATGCCGGCCGAGCTTAGGAAAATCGTAAGCGCAAAAATAATGGAAATCATGAGAAGAAGCCCGTCATTTTTTAAACATTCGTGCGCATAGCGGCGAAGGTAGAGATACAAAACAGTATAAAGCGTTGCCAAAAGGAAGAAGGCGCCAATGCCGCTTCCGGCGTGCACCTTGGCATCGCCCGAGCCTATCATACCAAGGCCCGAGAGGACCGCATACTGCGGCTCTGTGATAATATCGCCTTTTCGCACGATAACCTGGTTTGCTTTATAGGTTACAGGGGCAACACTATTTCGAAGTGCCTCGCGCGCCTCTTCCGTTTTTTCGGCATTGAAAAATTTGTTTTCCCGAAGCGTGGTGCCCAAAATAGATACACCAAGGTCTGCGTGGCGCGTTTTTTCACGCAGTATACTTTGCGCCTCTCTAAGAGATACCGCTTTATCGGTAACACCGTTTGCAAGAAGTGTGCTTTGCGTCTCTGTCAGAAGGGTGGAAAAAGCAGAAAAAGCGGCATCGTCAAGCGAAAAGAGTGCGGAAATATCGACGCCATTTACGCTGGATTCCCCATTTTCGAGCGCACGCTGGGCGCGCACGAAGGTAAGAACGTTTGCAAGCTCTTTTTCGGATTCTCGGGTCATTTCGTCGGAAATATCATATTTATCCTGCAAATCCGCTTCCGCCTCTCTGCGGCGGTTTTCGGTGGTAAGCTCGTCCACAATTTCGCGCGGCGCATAGATGTCCGCAGGCGCCGTGCGCCCTATTTCAATATCATATTGCGTGGGGCGAAGCCCCGCTAAAACAAGAAGAAAAGTGACAATAAACGAAACGGAAACAATAATAATTTTTTTCATATGTCCCCCTTATTTACGTTTTCCTGCGTTTCTCTCATAGGCATCAATAATTTTCTGTACGAGCGGATGGCGAACAACGTCCTTGGCCGTAAGCGTAACAAAGGCGATGCCCTCTATATTTTTCAAAATGGGAATGACATCCCGAAGCCCCGAACGCTTTCCGTCCGGAAGGTCAATCTGTGTAATGTCGCCCGTAATGATAGCTTTCGAGCCAAACCCGATACGGGTGAGGAACATCTTCATCTGTTCGGGCGTGGTGTTTTGCGCTTCGTCCAAAATGATAAAGGCATCGTCAAGCGTGCGCCCGCGCATATAGGCAAGCGGCGCCACCTCAATGAGCCCGCGCTCAAAATATTTGAGGTAGCTTTCCGTGCCGAGCATGTCGGAAAGCGCATCATATAAAGGCCGCAAGTATGGGTCAACCTTATTTTGCAAATCGCCCGGCAAAAACCCGAGCTTTTCGCCGGCTTCCACCGCAGGGCGCGTTAGAATAATGCGGCTTGCCTGTTTTTTCCGAAAGGCGTCTACCGCGAGGGCCACCGCGAGATACGTTTTCCCCGTACCGGCCGGACCAATACCGAAGGTAACGGTGTTTTCGCGAATGGCATCCACGTACGTTTTCTGTCCGAGTGTTTTCGCCTTGATGGGTTTTCCTTTTGCGGTGATACATACGTAATTTTCACCGAGACTGGCGGCGGAAAACGTAATACCGTCCTCCGCCATGGTGATGGCGTAGCGCACATCCTGCTCGGAAAGGCCGTCTCCCTTTTCCAAAATCCCGCGCAGATTTTCAAATACATATACCGCTTTTTGCGTGTTTGTATCCTCTCCCGAGATTTTAATCATACCTTCGCGCGTGATGAGCTGCACGTCAAGCTCCTTTTCAATCAGCATCAGATTTTTATCAAATGCGCCGAAAAGTTCCGCTTGGTTTTGTATGCCGTTTATGTCGAAATATCTCTCTGTCATGTCCCTGTGTCCTCCAGTATCTCCCGGGTCACCCCGATTTCTTCTATGCACTCCGCGGTGCACGTTACCTTGATGGTATCTTCTTCTAGTATGTGCGTAAACGTAGTATTTATAATTTCTGCCTTGTGAGGGATGGGTAGCTTTTCCAAAAGCTGTTGGCCGTAAAATGTTTCAGCTTCCTCTTCTGATAGCGGCACGTGTTTTACATCGGTTTCATAATAGGTGTGCTTGGAGAGAGAGAGCGGCAGATAGAGGTGCCCCCAAAGCTTTGCGCGCATTTCTTCAGTTTCGAGCCGATACGTAGGGAAGGGCGCATCTTTATAAAAAAGGGGAATGTCAAGATCTAAAGCCGAGAGCATATACCGTGTTTTCATAAGCCCGCTTTCCGTTTCGATGCGGCGAGAGAGCGGAAAAGTATCGCTCGCTGTGTACCATGTTTTCGCCAAAACCGAGCCTTTGGCATGCACAAGGAGCGTGCCACCGTGCTTGGTTTCTACGGTGCCGCTTATTAAAAGCGCGCCTTTTTGCACGATATCTCCTTCCCTTACGAGCGGCGTGCCGCGCTCCGCGGTGCAGCTTACAATAACGCCCTCGCGCGAGGCGGAAATATTTGCAGGCGTACCCAAAGGTACCATTTCAGGCAGCGGCGTTTTTTCGCGCACATGCACAAATGCACACGTGCCCTTCACTTCTACAAAGAGCCACGAAAGCTCCGGTATTTTACGAAGCATTTCTTCTTTAATCTCCCGTTCCTCTATAGTATATTTTATCACACCTGTAGAAAGACCGCAAGAGGAAAGGGCATTTCTTATGATATTTTTATCGAGGCTCTCTGTGCCGTCAATTTCAATTTCCCAGATGAAGGAGGTTAAAACGGCCAGAAGAAGAGAAAACAGCAAAATGCCAGCGAGAAAAGCACCGCGATGGCGATGACGGTGTAAAAAGAGGGGAAGCCCCCGCTTTTTCAGGATACGAACCCCCGTCTTTGTTTTGCGGGCGGCTTCGCGCATGCGAAAAAAACCGGGAATACTGACAGAGGCGATAGCACTCCCTTCGCCTTCTTTTCGAATACCCCAGAGATAAATTCCGTTTTTAACGCAAAGGTTTACAAACCGCTCAATATACGGCCCGTAAAGCCGCAAAACCAAAAACCCGCGAAGATAGTGAAAAATTGTAAAAAACATATAGGCTCCTCTATTCCAGTTCGATTTTCAGTATGGTGCCGGTGATGGTGATATCCTCATCTGTAATGGCGGAAATATCGAGATTTTCTCCTCCCAAAAACACCATGCCGGCACTTGTGTAGAGCCGTATTTTTTCGCGGTCAAGCTCGATAATGCCCTTGTAATTTTCCACCGTCGCCTCTTTTTTGGCAAGCACCGTAATGCGCGGCATGGAGAGCGCGATTTCCTTTGGCAGCTCCATGGCATCGGCCACCTTTTCGCGCAGTGGTACTTTGTTTCGTTTTCGCATGAAATCAGTCCTTTCGCCATATGTATATGAGAAAGCAGACAGAAAAAAACCAGTTTTCGGGAGGAAACACCATGAAAAAAGTTTTAGGGACAGGGGCTCTCTGCCTCGCAATCCTAATCGCCGTCTTCCCTTTAGTGGCAAGCGAGGCCGCGCGCGAAGCACTTTCACTCTCAGCACGCGTTATCGTGCCTTCGCTTTTCCCGTTTTTTGTGTGTGCCAATCTTTTGGTGGGAAACAGTACAGAAAATGGAGCATGGCGCAAAATGGAATGGATATCCCGTCCGCTTTTTGGCGTTTCGGGTGCAGGGTTTTCGGCGGTGCTTCTCGGCTTTATCAGTGGCTATCCCGGCGGAGCGGCCGTAGTGTCAAGGCTTTATCTTGGCGGGCGCATCTCGAAAAGTGAGGCGGAAAGGCTTCTGGCGTTTACGAATAATGCAGGCCCCCTCTTTATCCTCGGCGTTGTAGGTACAGAGGTGTACGCTAGCCGCCAAATCGGCTATATACTTTGGGCCTCCGTCATTCTCTCTTCGCTTCTTACCGGTATTTTCATGCGATTTTTTGGGAAAGAAGCGGAGAAAAGACCATGTGGGCGTCTGGCGCAAGCCGAAAAAAACGCCGTGCGTGATGCTGTGGAAACGGTACTCGCGCTTTGCGGCTTTATTGTTTTCTTTTCTGTTTTAGTAGCGTTTTTGGAAAAGGCAGGTCTTCTCACCTTTTTGCGGCGTGCACTTCAGTGCTTGGGGATGGGAGAACGTACGGCCACCCTTGTAAGCAGAAGTGTATGGGACGTGTCCCTTGTGGCGGAGGGAGGAGGCGGTTCTTTGCCGGCCATGGCGGCCATTTTGGCGTTTGGTGGGGTTTCCGTCCTTTTTCAAACGGCATCCATTGTGCACGATGCCGGCCTTTCCCTAAAAAGCTATGGCATCGGAAAGGTGCTTTCTGCAGGCTTTGCCGCCCTATTTTGCCGCCTTCTTCTTGCGGTGTGTCCGGCGGTGCAGAGCACGTATGTACCGTATGGAACGTACATCCATAGCGGCTACGGTGGCTATTTTTTGGTCGCGCTCCTTCTTTCATTTTCGTTTTATATGTGTCTCCGCCTTTTGGGGAAAATTTGCAAATAGACCTTGCTCCTTTTCGCCGTGCATGCTATACTGTGTGTAAGAGTATACAGAAAGAGGCTTTTAGGGCATGATTACATTTAACAGCGGCACATACAGACAGCTTCAGGTGTTTCCGGAGATGGGGACAGACGCTTCGGCAATGCTTTGCCTTCGAAGCGATACGCATTCGGTAGCGCATACGGCACAAAATCGCATGTGTGTAACGTTTGCACTCCAAAAGCATACCGTATATGCACTGGATACCGGCGGCGCCACGGTGCGGCTTGCCTATCTTACAGACGCGGATGACCTATTGGAGAGAGGCGTGCGCTTTGTCGGGCTGACAGAGACCATAGAACCGGTTCATGCATTTTGCCCGCGCTTTGGCCTTTTTCTGGCACCTTCTGCCTTTTGCTTTTATAAGGGGTATTATCATATGCTATATAGGTGCGATCTTTTCGGAAACGGACAAACGTACTTTGCACACGCCGTATCCCGCGATTTATGTACATGGAGAGACTTGCCCGTAGCTTTTACGCCACCCGCGGAAATGTGTCGGAGTGATTATAGAGCGGGCGGTGTTTTTGAAGGTGCTATCGATATAGAGGACGAGGGTGTACGCCTGTATTATACGAACAGAATATATGAAAAACAAAGCGAAAGAGAACTTTTACGTTACTCTATGACGAGTGAAAGCCGCGATATGTTGCACTTTACGGAAAGTGTGCCGCTTCTCTTTTCGGAGGAGACGGCTAGCCTTTGCGAAGGACCGCATTTGGCGGAAACAGCGCATGGAAAGCACCTTATTTTTGGCGGCAGTGACAAAGACGCGGCCGCGGCCTTCCTATACAGAAAGGAAGGCGCAACATGGAGAAAGAGCAGGCATGAGCTACGCGAAAAGCGGGAAAAGGTTTGGAAAAATGCGGCGCTTTTTCGCATTGGCAAAACCCACGCGGCACTTGGCACGTTTCCGAAAAAGGAAGGCGAAGAAATGCGCTGGTATACGGGCACCTTCCGCGAGGATACGTTCCGCGTGCGAAACCGCGGCACCGTAGACTTTGGCGGTGACTTCCTTTTTCCCCAAAGCTTTGCGGCGAAAGAACGGCGCATTCTTTTCGGGAAAATCGGAGATGCACTTTCGCACCCGAGGGAGCTGACCGTACGAAAGGGCAGACTTTGCGTGCTTCCCGCGCGGGAGGTATATGAAAAAACGGGAGCAGTTTTATATCAAGGAAGAGGCGAAACGGTATGCTTTCGTCCCCAATATGGCGCGTACATGGCAGAGGTTACTTTCTGCGGTGAAACGGAAAGCCGTATGCAGTTTGGGGAAGGAGCGGATGCCGTCATCTTTACCGCAATCGGCGGCAAGTGTGCCTTCTCAAAACATAGTGCGTATTCCATCGGCACTGTTTCAAAGCTTTTGTTTTTGGTGGAACGCGACAGCGTTGAGGTTTTTATAAATGACGGGGAGACCGCAGGTACAAAGAAAGGCGTATGCGGCGGATTTTTCAAGGCTTCTTTTTCTGCGCCGGCGGTCGTATCATCCCTTTCCGTGCGCGCACTTTTACCGCCGGATAAAGAGGAGGAGGATCTCTCCTTTTTGTGCGGCGAAACCTTTGAGTTTTGAAAAGTAAAGGTTTTTTACACCTTTTTCCGATAAAAAGATTGACTTTTTAAAAGGGGTATGCTATAATACCATGGTGTAAGAAATGCTCGAGTGGCGGAACTGGCAGACGCCCGGGACTTAAAATCCCGTGGGAGCAATCCCGTACCGGTTCGATTCCGGTCTCGAGCACCAAAAAAGCATCGCAAAGGCGGTGCTTTTTTTAGGACAATGAAAACGAAAGAGGAAAAAACGTGAAAACATTTGAAAAAGACCTATCCCAAGGCAGCGTTGTACGGCAGCTTCTGGCTTTTGCCTTGCCGTTTATTATCTCGAATTTAATCCAGTCGCTCTATGGCGTTGTGGATATGATTATTGTAGGGCGTTACTCGGGTGCGGAAAGCATGGCGGGTGTAAACGTTGGCGGGCAAATTACCTTGCTCGTTACAAACCTTGTTATCGGGCTTTGCGCCGGTGGCACAACGCTTATCGCACAGTACATGGGAAGTGGGAAAAGGAAAGAACTGAAAGAAACCATTGCCACACTACTCACAACGCTCGTGGTACTCGCGGTAGTTTTAACGGCGTTTATGGCGTTTGCAAAAGGCACACTTTTAGGCCTTGTAAAAACACCCCCGGAGGCGCTTTCGGAAGCCGATGATTATCTTCTCATTACGGCTCTCGGCACAATCTTTATTTTTGGTTACAATGCCCTTTCCGCCATTATGCGCGGTATGGGGGATAGCAAAAATCCGCTCATTTTCGTTGGGATTGCTTGCGTTATCAATATTGTGCTTGACTATATTCTGGTGGCAAAGTACAACATGGCGGCGCGCGGCGCAGCCATCGCAACGGTTGTGTCGCAAGCTGCGAGCATGATTTTGTGTATTGTATATTTAAAACGAAACCGCTTCGTTTTTGATTTTAACCTTCGCTCCTTCGGCTTTCATACTGCGCGCCTCCGGATGCTTCTCAAGGTTGGCATTCCTACATCCGTGCAAAATGTCATTGTGGGTATGTCTTTTCTGTTTTTAACTTCGCTTGTAAACGGCATGGGTCTTTCGGAAGCGGCGGCACTCGGTGCTGTAGCCAAATTTAATTCCTTTGCCATTTTGCCGGCAATCGCCATGAGCGCATCCATTGCCGCTATGAGCGGGCAGAATCTGGGTGCCGGCAAACCTGAGCGCGCCGTAGAAACGATGCGCTTTGGCACAATACTCGGCTTTTCGATGAGCTTTGTCATTTTCCTTGTTGCACAGTTTTTCCCGGAAGCGGTGCTTCGTGCCTTTGCCGACGATGCTTCCATGATTGAAGCCGGCAAAGCGTATATGCGTTCCTTTAACTTTGATTACCTGCTTGCCTCTCTCATGTTTGGGCTAAACGGTCTTTTCATCGGCAGCGGCCACACAACCTTTACCCTTTTCAATAGCGTTCTGTCGTCTGTTCTCATTCGTGTGCCGGTGGCGTATCTTTGCGGTATTGTGCTAGATATGGGGATGTTCGGCGTAGGCATGGCCGGCCCCTTCTCTTCTTTCGTTTCCCTTATTTTGTGCTTGGTGTTCTATCGCACGGGCAAATGGAAGAAGATGGTCATTTTGCACCCGGAGGAAAAAGTTTGAAAAACGCTTGACAAGCAGAGGGGAATTTTATAAAATATCTCTATAGTTTCCATAAACTTGGGGCGTAAGCGCCCCTTTGAAAGGAACAGGTTTTTATGAGTAAAACAAGTATACCCGCGGGCTATTGCGACACCTTAAGTCTTTTCGACACGCAAATCGCCATCGGCATGATTAAAAGGAGCTTTGAGGATAAGCTTTCCGAGCGTCTCAATCTCCGGCGCGTGTCGGCACCGCTTTTTGTGGAGCCTTCCACGGGTTTAAATGATGATTTAAACGGCACCGAGCGCGCTGTGCGGTTTGATGTGCCGGAGACGGGCCGCGATGCCGTTGTGGTACACTCTCTTGCCAAATGGAAGCGCATGGCGCTTTATACATACGGGTTTGCCCCCGGCATGGGTCTTTACACGGATATGAATGCCATTCGTCGCGACGAGGAAATGGATAACCTCCATTCCATATATGTGGACCAGTGGGATTGGGAAAAGGTCATCACGCGAGAAGAGAGAACGGAAAGCTACCTTCGCGAAACAGTTTGTGCCATCGTGGGCGCGCTGTATGACACGCAGGAGGAAATCCGCCGCATATACCCGGTCGTGTCGGTAGAGCTTCCGCGGGAGCCGGTGTTTGTAACTACGCAGGAGCTTCTTGATTTATATCCCGATAAAACCCCGAAGGAACGCGAAAATGCCTTTTTGAAAGAGCATAAATGTGCTTTTATCATGCAGATTGGCGACGTTCTGTCAAACGGTGAAAAGCACGACGGGCGTGCTCCTGATTATGATGATTGGGCCTTAAACGGCGATATTTTATATTGGAATGACGTGCTTGGTTGTGCCTTTGAGATTTCCTCTATGGGCATTCGGGTAGACCGCGAAACACTCATCTCCCAGCTGCAAAAGGCAGGCTGTGAAGACCGTAGCCGTTTTCTCTTCCATAAACTGCTTTTGGACGATAAATTACCGCTTACGATTGGCGGTGGCGTCGGGCAATCCCGCGTATGCATGCTCCTTTTAGGGAAGGCGCACGTCGGGCAGGTGCAGGTTTCGGTTTGGGACGATGCAACAGTTAAAAAGTGTAAGGAAGCCGGCATTACATTATTATAAAAAGACAAAGAAGCTATCGAATTTCGATAGCTTCTTTTGTTTTAGGAAATTTTTGTAATGATGCCCTTTTTCACCGTCACGGTTTTCCCGTCTGCTGTAAAGGTGCCGCTTGCCCCCGGTGCAATTTCCACAGAGCCCGTGCTGGACCCAATGGAGATTTTGCTCCCGAAAATTTCCATACCGCCGGCGTCGAGCATACGAATGCCGCCGATGCGCGTGCCGCCGTAATAGAGACTTAGCGTATCCTCGCGCCCGTCGTTTTCAAGGGCAATATAGTCGCGAAAGGCGTTTGGCGCGATGCGGATGTTGGCGCCTTCAATGTTTGCACCTTCAATGTTACCGGAAAATACCGCATTCCCGTCTTCGTTAAAATGTACAGCCGCATTTCCGGATGTATCATAAATCTCAAAAATAAAGCTGCCGTCCGCACTTTGCCCGAGTGCAGCGCGAAGGCGGCCTCTTCCGTCACGCATGAGAATTTGGGCGCCGTTTAGCGTGGTGGCGCCGTCTTCACTGGCGACCTTTGTAAGATTCGTGTTGATGGATTGTACGTTTCGGCTGTCTAAATGTGCAAGTAACCACGAGAGGCTTTTCTGCATTTTTACAACCGCCTCCGCAAGGGCTTCCGGATCGGCCGAGAACCCTTCAAGGTTTTGTTCCAGTATAATTTCTGCCATAGTTTTCCTCACTTTCTTTTTTTGATATTGCTTGTGTCCTGTTCCTTTCTGTCTAGTAGTTCCCCGGGTGTAAAGCGCCCCTTTCGAGCTTTTGGTACAATGGTGAGCGGCGGGCGCGACATTACGGCATACCGTACCGATTCGGGTGCATGGGTGATTTCGTGGGGACGGTCGGCCGCATCTTCCGGCACATGTGGATCATATAAAAGGGCAGGGAGCGTTCGAATGACGTGGACGCATGTCTCAAAGAAACGAATTTTTTGCCCCCGTAAGTATTCGCGCAAAACGCGCCAACCGGGCACGCGGCGGTTATCGGCACGTACAAGACCGCAAAGCCCCTCCGCCGCCATGATTTCCACGCCGCTTTGCCCTGTGTCCTGTCTTCGGTTCCAAAGGTCAGGCGAAGCCACAGTATAGGCGATTTTTTCCTCCGGCGGCGAAAGGGCAAGAATTTCGCGCGCCGCTTCCGAAAGCGTAAGGCCGCTTTTGTAAAGCTCGCGGTACGCCGTAAGATTTCCCTCTGCATCCACCGCCCACCAAAGGCAGGCGGTCATATCAAGGCCATAGTCGAGACTTCGAAAGCGCTTGTGATAGGACGGAATTTCCACCGGCGCCAAAACATGCTGCGCTCTTGAAAATTCCCCGAAAAACTGCCCTTCAAAGATGTCCCACTCTCCGTATAAAAGCGCCTTTTTTTCGTTTTCCGGCAGAAGCTCAAGACGGGCCAGGTAATCCGCATCCTTTTCCATAAGGAAACAGTTTTCCTCCACGCGCGCAGGGATAAAAAGGCGCGTACGTTCCTCGCCGAAGACCGTAAGCGGCGGCGCAGGGGAAATAAAGCGCGCCTTCACCCACGTGTGCCCACGGCTTCCGGGGTTTGTAGTGCTCTTCATTTGCTTCGGGTAGCCGCTTGTTCCGCGCAGACGGCTGAGCATGTATAGATACTGGTACTCGGTAAAATGCGTCAGCTCGTCAAAGCGAATC
This sequence comes from Clostridia bacterium, assembly GCA_045578225.1. Lineage (GTDB taxonomy): Bacteria > Bacillota > Clostridia > UMGS1883 > UMGS1540 > SIG447. Next base: position 13,967 of record JAZNJV010000059.1, read on the forward strand.
ACGTCATATTCTGCCGACTGATACATCGTGACGTCCGCATCCGTCGCGAGATATCCGAACTCCAAAAGCGAGCCGTTTAAAAACTGAAGCTTATGCTTTGTGCTGTGATATTTACAGAGCGAAGAGGGGATAACCTCGAGCGCGGTTAAAATAAGCGAGCGCTCAAGCGCCGGGAACGAGGAGCGGAGAAGAAGCTGGCGACTTTTGGGGTATCGCATGGCGTAAAGAAAGGCATCCACCACCTGCCCGTAGGATTTTCCGCCTCCGGCCGCGCCACCGTAGAGCACCTCGTCAGCCGTCGCGGAAAGAAAGAGCGCCTGCTTCTTTGTAACGGAGAGCGTAAGCTCCATTTCATTCCACCACCCGGATTTTCACGTCCACGCCCCCACTGCCTACGTCTTCTGTCTCCTCCAAAAGGCGCAAAAGACATTCCGACACTTTAAGCCTGTCCTTAATTTCTGCCGCCTCATCGCGGAGTACAGAGGTTAAAAAGGCCTGTACTTCCTTTTTGTCGGCCACTTTTTTTCGCATGGTGTTTCACCTCCTTTCCCGTGTGTAGCATAGCACAAAATAGAAGGGAAAAACAGGGCAGGAAAAAGGCGGCGAAAACGGGCGGCGTAAAAAATGTATACTTTTCGAAAAAATTCACGGATTTTGCGAAAATAGGTCTTGATTTATCGCCCGAAAAATGGTAAAATATTTGTAAATTCACTTGGAAGGATGGTTACGACTATGAAATTTTCCCACGAGGTGCAACAGATGCAGTGCGTGGCAAAGGGCGTTTGTCACGGACCTGCACCCATTCCGGAAGAAGGAAATTGGGTTAAAGTAAAGGAAATCAGCGATATTTCCGGTCTTACACACGGCATTGGCTGGTGCGCGCCGCAGCAGGGCATGTGCAAGCTGACGCTGAACGTTAAAAAGGGCATCATTGAAGAAGCTCTTATTGAAACATGCGGCTGCTCCGGTATGACACATTCGGCAGCTATGGCTTCCGAAATTCTCACCGGCAAAACACTTTTAGAAGCGCTCAACAGTGACCTTGTTTGTGACGCTATCAACACCGCTATGCGCGAGCTGTTCTTGCAGATCGTATACGGCAGAACGCAGACGGCTTTCTCTGAAGACGGTCTCCCGATCGGCGCCGGTCTTGAAGACCTTGGTAAGGGTCTTAGAAGCCAGATTGGTACTGTTTTCTCCACAAAGGAAAAAGGCCCCCGCTACCTTGAACTCGCGGAAGGCTACATCACGAACATCGCTCTTGATAATGAAGATCACATCATTGGCTACAAGTTCGTACATCTTGGCAAAATGATGGATATGATTGCAAAGGGTATGGACGCTAACGAAGCCCTCCAGAAGGCTTCCGGCCAGTACGGCAGATTTGATGATGCTGCAAAGGTCATCAATCCGCGCGAGCAGTAGAAAGGAGAAACAGACATGCCTTTATTTGAAAGCTATGAAAGAAGAATTGACCAGATCAATGCGGCATTAAATAAATATGGCATTGCCTCCATCGAGGAAGCCAAGAAAATTTGCGACGATAAGGGTCTGGACGTATATAACATCGTAAAGCAGATTCAGCCGATTTGCTTTGAAAACGCTTGCTGGGCATACATCGTAGGCGCAGCAATCGCCATTAAGAAAGGCTACAAGAACGCAAGTGAAGCTGCCGAAATCCTCGGCGAAGGCCTCCAGTCCTTCTGTATCCCCGGCTCTGTTGCCGATGACAGAAAAGTAGGTCTTGGTCACGGTAACCTCGGCGCTATGCTTCTTCGCGACGAAACAAAGTGCTTTGCATTTCTTGCAGGTCACGAATCCTTCGCCGCTGCAGAAGGTGCAATCGGTATTGCAAAGTCTGCAAATAAGGTAAGAAAAGAACCCCTGCAGGTAATTCTCAATGGTCTTGGCAAAGATGCTGCACAGATCATTTCCAGAATCAACGGCTTCACCTATGTAGAAACAGAATTTGATTACTACACAGGCGAGCTCAAGATTGTATACGAAAAGGCATATTCCGAAGGCGAACGCGCAAAGGTACGCTGCTTCGGTGCCGACGATGTACGTGAAGGCGTTGCCATCATGCATCACGAAAAGGTTGACGTTTCCATCACCGGTAACTCCACCAACCCCACACGCTTCCAGCACCCCGTTGCAGGTACATACAAGAAGGAATGTATCGAACAGGGCAAGAAGTACTTCTCGGTAGCTTCCGGCGGCGGCACAGGCAGAACGCT
>JAZNJV010000060.1:0-6540 GCA_045578225.1 Clostridia bacterium
ATGGCAGACGCTGTAGGTACTGTAGCAGGCGCATGCCTCGGTACTTCCACCGTTACAAGCTATGTAGAATCCTCCGCAGGCGTAGCTGCAGGCGGCAGAACGGGTCTTACGGCTCTCACAACAGGTATCCTCTTCTTAATCGCCATTCCGTTTGCACCTATTTTCCTTGCGATTCCGGGCTTTGCAACCACACCGGCAATGCTCTTCGTTGGTTTACTTATGCTTTCCGCAGTAACCCAGATGGACTTTGATGGCGACGTAGCAGACGCCATCGGCGGCTTCCTGGCAATCGTTATGATGCCGTTTGCCTATTCCATCGCAACAGGCATTATGTTTGCCATGATTTCTTGGGTTGTATTAAAGCTCCTCACCGGTAAAGCAAAAGAGATTTCCCCGGTTATGTGGATTTCTGTTGTACTTTTCGCAATTTACATCTACACCACAATCGCATAAATCAAATGAAAAAAGGCGACCGAAAGGTCGCCTTTTTTGTTGCTTTTATTTTACAAGTATGGTATAATACCTTTGATTGTGAAAAGAGTTATATCCTATCGAGTTTGAACGTGGCGAAAACGTATTGACAGAAAGCATCGGCTCTAAACTTTATTTCCCGTATAAAATGGAGAAGTATCGAATGTTTTCGAAAAAAGGAGAACGATATGAAACACAGTATCACAGTAACAATCACACTATGCTGTTTATTGCTTACGGCTTGCAATCATGCAAGCATTGGTGTAATAGGTGGTGCCGATGGTCCTACCGGTATCTTTGTCAGCAAGAACGGAGATAAGGGCAAAGGTCAGTTTGGCGAACAATATGAAAAGAAGCCCGTCAGAATGTTGAATGTGGATGGCGAATTGTATTATGATTCCGGACTTGTGAGCGAAAATACGCCTCGCTGCGGTACGATGGACGGCGCACTCAAAAAGACAGTTCGGGAAAATGAAATTCCGCAAAAAGCAGGCGAGGCAAACTTTGAGGCGGAAGGGTATCAAAACGCAACAGGGATCACCAAGGAAGTGAACATTGACGGCGAATGGGTCATCTTCAAAAAGTATCCTATGCATGGCAGAACGCTGGACGGACTGAAATATTGCTATTACATAAAAGGGCGTTTACAAAATGCAGCCGCCGATAGCGAGATCATCGTTTTGAGTGAGGAGGAAGACGTTACTTTCAACGATATATATGCGCCGCTACTCAGTTCTCAATCCACGGCAGGTGCAAGTGTTGGCAAGACTCTGCATACGCCTATACGGAACGATAAATGGGGGATTCGTTTCTTTGCCGATGCTGTAACACCAACAGGGTTGACATTAAAAATAGAACAGTTTGGCGGAGATCCTTCCGGCGAGCTGCAAACAGGTGCAGATTACTTGCTTGAAACAAGTGTGGACGATGTGTGGCAAGCGGTGAAAACAAAAGATGGGGCGCCGTTGGTTTGGAATAGTATTGCCTATATGATAAAGAAGAACGATGTAACCGAACTGCAAATAGATTGGCAATACGCATACGGCGAATTAAAGCCAGGCTACTATCGCCTAAAGAAAGAAATCATGGATTTCAGAGCTTCCGGAGATTTTGACAAAGAAAGCTATGAAGTATATTTTAACGTTAAATGATGAGACCCCACTTAACAAGGGCCCGATGCAGATTCTGCCGAATACTGTCGAAGAGGAGAAAACAAACATGGTAGCTACAATAAAAGGCGCTATATTTGATATGGACGGAACGCTTATAGATTCTCTATTTGTGTGGCAAATTCTATGGGAAGAATTTGGACGAAAATTCTTAAATGGCGAAAAGTTCGCGATTACAAAAGCGGATGATAAAGCCGTCAGAACGATGACGCTTAAAGACGCCATGGCGTATCTACATACTGTCTACCACATAGGAAATGACGGGGAAGAGCTCCTTTTGGAAGCCGAAGAAATACTCGCGAATTTTTACGCCAATACCGTAAAGCTCAAAGACGGTGTTCGGGAGTTTTTGGAGTACTGCGCGAGAGAGGAAATTCCTATGTGCATCGCGTCCGCAACGGATATGCGGCTTCTCTCGTTGGCGCTTACGCACTGCGACATTGCAAAATATTTTACGCACATTCTTTCCTGTGCTGAAACAGGAAAAGGGAAGGATGATCCGGATATATACCTGCGTGCGGCAGAGGCGCTTGGTACGCCGATAGAAGAAACATGGGTATTTGAAGATTCGCACGTGGCCATTGAAACGGCCGCCGGAATCGGAATGAAAACAGTAGGTATTTATGACCCAAATAATTTCGACCATGAAAAAATCGAAAGGATAGCCACTGTGTATATCGCAGATGGCGAAACGATGCGAAAAATGATCCCGTGAGCACACGCGCTTTGCTAGAAGGGAGAAGAAAAATGCCTGTACTTTCAAAGGAAATTCCAAACCAATACCGTGCGATGCCGTTTTGGAGCTGGAACGATACACTCGAAAAAGAGGAAACCGCACGGCAGATTCACATGATGCAGGAAGCAGGTATCGGCGGCTATGTGATGCATGCGCGCGGCGGCCTTGTAGATGTAAACTTCAAAACCTTTGAACGAAAAATTAAAAAGAGCGGTTACTTTTTCCGCGATATTATTGAGAATAACGGCTTCTCGCAGGAAATACTTCGAAAGTATCTTGATAAATTGCCGCAGCTTCAAAAGTACACACTTCGCGAAGAGTAAAAGAAAGGAATGTAAAACATGCTAGGAAACATTTTTATTTTGGGAGACAGCTATTCTACTTTTAGAGACTATATTCCGGAAGGATACTCCGCCTACTATACGGCGGAAGGACCGTGGTATGTGCGAAAGGAAGGGGGCAGCGCGCTCACACCGAAAGACGTACTTCATGTGGAAGAAACCTGGTGGTATAATCTCACAAAAGAAAACGGCACGCTGATTCGAAACTGCAGCTGGTCGGGTACCACAGTCTGCCATACGGGACAGGACGGCGCAGATTGCAGCGCAAAGTCCTTTATCGGCCGCTTTGAAAAGCTTGTGGAAGAAGGCTTTTTTGAGAAAAATCACATCGATACGTTCTTCTTCTTCGGCGGCACGAATGATTCGTGGGTAGATTCTCCTTTGGGTGAGCCTATGGAGGCCGGCTGGACGCGTGAAGATACATATAAGGCACTCCCCGGTTTTAGTTATCTTCTTAACAAAGTGATTGAAACATTGCCCTCTGCCAAGATTTACTGCATCCTAAATACAGGCCTTAAAGAAGAAATTGCGACGTTTTACAAAGCCTACAGCGAAAAAAGAGGCGTAGGTGTAATCGAGCTCTGCGATATTGAAAAGGAAGACGGCCATCCCACCATACGCGGCATGGCACAAATCCGCGAGCAGGTACTTTCCTTTGTAAAGTCCAGATAACCAAGATGGCAGAAAGAATGGATATCCTAAAAGAGCTTTTTGCGCTCGGGGATGCGGCATATCGGGAATTTCATACCAAACTGATTCCCACGGTGGATGCGGATACGGTAATTGGCGTTCGCGCACCGCTACTTCGTGCGCTTGCAAAGCGAATGGGGGCAGACAAGGAAGCCTTTTTGAAGGCGCTCCCACACACCTATTACGAAGAAAATGCTCTCCATGCGTTTTTGGTTTCGGCGGAGCCGTCTTTTGAAAGGTGCATCGCGCATCTCGATGCGTTTCTTCCCTATGTAGATAACTGGGCCGTTTGCGATGGGATACGCCCGAAAAGCTTTGCGAAAAACAGGGAAAAACTGCTTCCCGAAATCGAGGTGTGGCTGCAGTCACCGCACCCGTACACCGTACGCTTTGCGATGGAAATGCTCATGGTGCATTATCTTGAGGAGGCATTTGCAACGAAGCATCTAGCATGGGTTTCGGGTGTCTCTACAGAAGAATATTATGTACGCATGATGCGAGCTTGGTATTTTGCCACGGCGCTCGCAAAGCAGTGGGAGAGCACGCTTCCGTATATTACCGAAGGGCGTCTTGACAAATGGGTACACAATAAAACGATACAAAAAGCCGTCGAAAGTAACCGCATAACGGCCGCGCAAAAAGCCGTTTTACGTGCATACAGACGCAAATGAAAAAAGCAAACATGAAACAGAAGGTGAGTTTGTGAAAGAGTTTTACAAAAGATATATTAAACCGTATTATTTTCTCCTCTTTGCCATAGTGGCCATGCTTCTGCCGGATATACTTTTAAGACGGCTTTTGACGCCGGGTGTATTTACAGAGCGGTATGTTTCCGTAGCAACGTCACTTTTCTCGCTCGGTTGGAGTTTGTTCTTTATTCTTTTTTGCTGGCTTGTTTTGCCGAAAAAAGTCGGAAAAACAGTTTTTGCCATTCTAAACGTGGCCTTTTTGGCCCTTTCGGTAAGCGAATGTGTATACTATAAAATTTTCGAGCAGTTCTTCTGGCTTCGGAGCATCGCACTCGCCGGCGAGGGCGCCGATTATTTTGGGTACGCGGCAAAGCTTATAAACCCAGAAATTATTCTATTTTTCGTGGGCACGCTAGTGTGTATGGTGGCGGCACTCGTCACCTGGAAAAAACCGTCTTTTCGCTACAGCCGCCGCATCCCCTTTTTAGTGTTTCCCGTTCTTTTACTCGTCGGTACACACGTTTTAATGCAGCCGGGGCTCCACGGCGATTCCGCAAACGATTGGGATGTGTGGCGCAAACCGAGAATTGTATATAAAAACTTTAACGATGTAAATAAGAGCCTCGAAATCTCGGGCATTTATCAGTTTAGTTACTTAAATCTTTACACGGCCATCTTTCCGCAAAGCCATAACCTTTCCAAGGACGACCGCGCCATGGCGGACGAATTTTTCACCTTAAAAGGCGAGCCCGGCAAGAATGCGTATACCGGTCTTTTAAAGGGCAAAAATGTCATCGCCGTTATGATGGAGAGCATGGATACGTGGATGATTAACGAAACCCACACGCCTACGCTTTATAAAATGATGAACGAAGGTATTCATTTTACGAATTATAACGCGCCGTTTTTTGGCGTGGGATTTACCTTTAGCTCCGAGTTTGCTTTTAATACAGGGTTCTTTACGCCGGTGTCGGCATCGAGCGCGTCGAAGTTTAGTAATAACACGTTCCCATATGCGCTCCCGAGATTGTTTCAGGAAGCCGGGTATACCACCAATTCCTTCCACTTTAACAGTCCCGAGTTTTATAATCGCGGCATCATGCATAAAACCTTCGGGTATGAAGACTATAATTCCGCCGCCGATTTTGAGATTGTAGGTGCGGAGGCGGAGCTTGACTCGAACCTCATCCAAAACGATGCGTTTTATGAAAAGATGACAGAAAAAACGCCGTTTTTCAATTTCTTTATCACCTATTCCGCGCATTTGCCGTATAGCGGTAGTAGCGAAAAGCTGTCCCTTGCCAAGACCTACCGTCCCGATTTGGTTGACGAAGAGGAACGCCTCGAAAAGAATAATGCGCTTTTGCTTGCGGCCGATACCGATGCCTTTTTCCGCATTTTACTACAGCGCCTTGAGGCGGACGGCCTTCTTGACGATACCGTCATCATCGCGTATACTGACCATTTTGCCTATGGCATTTCTGATAGTGCCCTTCTTGCAGAATGTAAGGGCGATACGCTTTCGTACTGCGTGCCGGCATTCATTTACGGCAAAGGCATAAAGGCGAAAAAGGTGGATAAGCCAATGATGACCATTGACTGGGCACCTACCATCGCAAACCTTTTTGACCTTTCGAAAGAAGCACGGTATTTAGGGCACGATGCTCTGGGCCCGAAGGAAGATGCATTCGTTTATTTCGAAACCGGTGCATGGATGGATACGGAGATGCATCACATTCCTTCGGAGGAGAAACTTCCGCCGGATACGGAGATTTATGTGCAAAAACAAACGCAAAAAATGAAGGAAAGTATAAAAATCAATGATATCGTTGTCCTAGGCGATTATTATAAGAAAAAATGAGCCTTCCACAAGGCTTATTTTCGATATCTTCTTCATTTTGGGAAAGGAGGAAGGCCGAGGTGCGAAAATGGAAAATTCCTGTGCTCGTTCTGCTCGCTTGCACTTTGATGGCACTTGTAGATGCGGTTTGGCAGCCGGGCTATATCGTGAAATCTGTGGTGAAAATGGTACTGTTCATTGGAATTCCCGTTTTTGGGTATCGCGATACGATAAAACCTTTTTTACAACCGGACAAAAAAGGGCTTTCCGCCGCCGTGCTACTCGGCATCACCGTGTATGGCATTGTCGTTGGCGGATACCTCGTGTTTCGAAACGTGTTTGACTTTTCGGCCCTCACCAAAAGCCTTGGCGAAACTACGGGCGTCCATCGCGGGAACTTCCTGTGGGTGGCCGTTTACATCTCGTTTGTAAACTCCTTTTTGGAGGAATTCTTTTTCCGCGGCTTTTCCTTTATAACGCTGAAAAAATATACTTCTAGAAACTTTGCCCTTCTGTTTAGCAGCCTAGCCTTTTCGCTCTATCATATTGCCATGATGATCGGCTGGTTTGGTCTTCCCGTGATTCTCTTGTCCCTTTCGGGCCT
>JAZNJV010000061.1:0-6397 GCA_045578225.1 Clostridia bacterium
ATATCCCATTGACTTGATCAAGTAAGGTCCGATGAAGACTACATCGTTGATAGGTCACAGGTGGAAGTACAGAGATGTATGTAGCTGAGTGATACTAATAGACCGAGGACTTAACCAAGAAGAATCTGAGTTTTAGATAGCGCATTGTTTAGTTTTGAAGGTACAAACCTTCTGAAGAGAAAATAGCATTCCGGTGGCAATGGCGCGGAGGTCACACCTGTTCCCATCCCGAACACAGCAGTTAAGCTCCGCAGCGCCGACGATACTTGGTGGGTGACCGCCTGGGAAATTAGGGCGTCGCCGGAACTGCTATTTTTCTTATTTCCAGGGCATTGTCCCTTTTATATAGAGCCACGTTTTTGGGTGGCGCATTTTGAGATTTGGCCGTATGACGGCTTATTTTTTTTGCTCTTTTCTTGACGGTAATTTGCCGATGTGGTATACTACCATTGAAAACTTGAAGGAGAAACTATGTATGATACAAGGAATCAAAGCAGTTTTACTCGATGTAGATAATACGATTTTAGATTTCCATGTCTGCGCGAAAGAGGCTATGCGAGTTACTTTCGCAAAGTGGAAGTTGCCCTTTGCAGAGGAAATGTTTTCGGTTTTTACCGTGCAAAATGATATTCTCTGGGAAAAAATCGAACGAAACGAATTAACGCGAGAGGAACTCTATAAAATTCGATGGAAGGGCATTTTTGAAGCGCTCGGGATCGTAGGGATAGATCCGGTGGCGTTTGACGTTGACTTTCGAAAAAATATTGAAGAGAGCGCAGAACCGGTGGAGGGCGCACATGCCCTTGTAGAATATCTTTCTTCAAAATATATTTTATGTATTTCCAGTAATGCCGCGCACAAAAGACAAATGAAGCGACTTACAAAAGCCGGCATGCTTCCGTATGTCCGTTATTTGTTTTCTTCGGAAAAAATTGGGCATTCGAAGCCTGAAAAAGCATTTTTTGATGCCTGTCTCAATACACTTGGCGAGATTTCGCCCACTGAAGTTGTGGTAATAGGAGATTCTCTTACGGCAGATATTGCCGGCGGTGTGGGAAGCGGCATGAAAACAATTTGGTTTAACTATAACCATATTTCGGTCCCCACAGGCATTGCGGCGGATTATGTCGTGAATGCTCTTTCTGAAATTCAGAATATTTTGTAGGGAGGAATCGCATGATAACCGCTATATATTCTTTTTATATGATCGGCACTATTCACGGTCTGGAGCCTTGGATTGGTTTTTGGCTATTTGTCATAGCCACATGTTTCAGTATTTTTTTCGTTTTTTCGAAAAATCGCACAAAAGAAGGGAGAAAACGCCTGATAGTGGCATTTGCCGCCGCGGAAGCTTTGTTTGACATTTGTAGTCTCTTCTATTTTTCTGCGCACCCTGTATTTTTTACATATGGCGTGGGTTTTACATATGGTCTTTTCGTTTGGTGCGGTATTACGCTTCTTTTGGGAGCTGTAGCGAGTGTGTTAAATTATCAAAAAGGAAAACAGGACATGCAGTAGCATGTCCTGTTCTGTTTACTGGCCACTTACAAATTTAGTTTTTACCTGATTGATTTTCTGTGCCTCGGCCGCTTCTGTCGTATACCAGCCTTTTTGCTGCATTACATTGTAAATATCATGCTGCATGTCGAGAGATTCGTTTAAAATCGTCTTAAATTCTGCATGCAGCGTTTCTGTCGGCGATTCCTGCACAGCATAGTGATACAGGGAAGACATTGTTTTAGAGGTCAAGAGAATATCATCCATATATTCACGGTCTGTCATATTTTGTTTGGCTACCATTTCAAAACTCCTTTCCGTTACGAATTCAGCTGAGAAAACAGACAATTATAATGCTTTTGATGCTGATTTGCCAAGTTCTTCAGCGTGTTCTGTAAGTTTACATCCTGTACCTTTGAGGCATAATCATTGCATTTTGTTTGTAGCTGCAGTTCCATGCCCAGCGAGTCTTCCAGATACATAAGCTCCTTCGGGGTCATTTAAATCGCTCCTTTAAACTAAATTTTGTGCATCGGGTTTCAATTTCAGTATTGCCGAAAGAAACAAAGTGCATACATGCAAAAGAAGGGACTTGCATTTTTTTTGGAAGTATTGTAAAATAGTGAAAAAGGAGTGGTATTTTTGAAAATTTTAATTGCACCGGATTCTTTTAAAGGCAGTTTAACGGCGGGAGAGGTAGCAAACATTGTAGCCAAAGCGGCAGCAAAGCACTTTCCGGGGGCCGAAATTATAGAAGCACCTGTCGCAGATGGCGGCGAAGGAACTTTAGATGCCATTATGCAAGGCATTTCGCTTTCGGAAATTCCCATATCGGTCACAGACCCGGATTTTAAACCGAATAATACGTCTTACGCCATAAACGGAGATACAGCTTATATCGAAATGGCCAAAACCAGCGGCCTTTGTATGACAAAAGTCCATTCCGCCAGAAAGGCTACCTCGCGCGGCTTTGGTGAGGCGATTGCACATGCGCTGAAAAACGGCGCAAATACATTGTATCTCGCAATTGGGGGAAGCGCCACAAATGACGGCGGCATGGGTATGCTCGAGGCGCTTGGTGTCCGCTTTTTCGATGAGCAGGGGCAAGAACTTCCCGGCATGGGTGAATCCCTTGGGAAGATACACACCATTTCCATAAATGGCATTTTGCATGAAATAAAAGATGCGAAGGTCTATATTATTTGCGATGTAGAAAATCCGCTCCTCGGCGAACATGGGGCAACGCGCGTGTACGGCCGCCAGAAAGGCGCGACCGATGCGGATTTGGATTTTCTGGAAAAAGGTATGGAAAATTACGCGGCACGCATAGAAGAAACACTCGGGAAGCGGTATGACCATTTGCCGGGAGCCGGAGCTGCAGGCGGCGTTGGCGCAGCGCTTTTAGCCTTTTTAGGTGCTACTTTTTGTCCCGGAATCGAAACCGTCCTCGATATTATTGACTTTGATGAAAAGGTGAAAAATGCTGACCTTATTATCACCGGTGAAGGAAAGATGGATAGACAATCTGCTTTTGGAAAAGCGCCGGTCGGGGTTGCGGCGAGATGCCACGGGAAACCGGTTATCGCCATGGTTGGCGGCATAGGTGAGGGTTTTGAAGCGGTGTATGAAAAAGGAATTACGAGTGTTTTCTCTGTCTTTACAAACGCGATGCCACTTTCAGAGGCAATAGAAAAGGCGGTTCCCATGATGGAATCGGCGGCAGACAGGATGTTTCGCATTGTGAAAGCAGGCATGCAAATCGAGAAATAGAAAAAAGGGGCTGCAATGTGCAGCTCCTTTTGTTATCCCACCGAGAGTTCGTGTACGCCGCCGTCATCTGTAAGCTTGATCGTTTCACTTTTTCCGTGTACATGGAAAATATACTGTGTGTTTCCAAAGCGGTATCGAACACAGATGCCGTCTTTGGGGATCGGCATGGAAGGCGAAAAGGAGACAGTATCTCCACTTCTTTGAAAGCCTACCATATACCGAATTCCCAGACGATACATCCACGCCGCGGCACCGGTATACCAACTCCATCCTCCGCGCCCTGCGTGTCCTTCCGCAGTGTAGATATCAGCGGACATCACATACGGCTCTGTTTTGTAGGTGTGCACTTCACTTGGTGTTTCGGCATGCAAAATGGGGTTCACCATTTTAAAAAGCTCCCACGCCTTTTCCTGTTCTCCTAAAAGAGCAAAAGCTATGACCACCCATATAGCGCCGTGCGTATATTGTCCACCGTTTTCGCGAAGCCCCCTTGGATAGCTTTGAATATATCCGGGACTGGGGTTGCTTTTTTCAAAGGGCGGTGCTAACAGCTTGATGATACCAACTTCTTTGTCTACCAAACTGTTATATACACTTTGCATCGCAGTTTTGAGTCTGTCGTGCCGTATGCCGCCTGCCATCACGGCCCAGGCTTGGCTAATGGCGTCAATGCTGCATTCTGTTGAGGCAGCTGTGCCGCAAGGGGTACCGTCGTCAAAGAAAGCACGCGCAAAGTGCGTACCGTCCCAAGCTTCCAGCTCTGCCGCTTCTGCCAAAAGAAGCGCTTCGCGGCGATATCGCTCGGCGCGTTCGTGGTCGCCGCGCGCATCTGCCCACGGCGCAAATTTTTCGAGCACCACTTTTAAAAACCAGCCCAGCCATACACTTTCGCCGCGGCCACCAATCCCAATGGTATTCATGCCGTCATTCCAGTCGCCACCGCCCATAAGAGGAAGGGCGTGCGGCCCTTTTTGGAGGGAAACCTCAATCGCACGAACTGCGTGTTCGTATATCGTATGCGGCTCGGTGCGTTCTTTTATAAAAGTATAGCGCTCCGCTTCACCCTCAGACAGCGGCGGTTCCACTACAAAACTTTCCGTAAGGTCCCAAATGCCCGCATCGCCCGTCTCTTCGGCATAAATTGCGGCAACATAGGGAAGGAAAAGGCGGTCGTCCGAAAAACGCGTACGTACGCCGCGCCCATCTTCGTGCCACCAATGGAAAACGTCCCCTTCGATAAACTGATGTGCTGCATGCAGACAAATTTGTTTTTTTACGAGATGTGGCGCCGTGTCCATAAGCGCAAGCACATCCTGAAGTTGGTCGCGAAAACCGAAGGCGCCGCCGGATTGGTAGAAAGCAGAACGGGCAAAAAGACGGCAGGCCGTTGCCTGATACAAAAGCCAAGTATTCATAAGAAGATTCGTGGCCGCATGCCCCGTTTCGACCGTGACCGTATGCAAGAGCTTGTCCCAATACTGTTTTGTTTCTGTAAGCGCCGCCGGCGTATCCACTTCTTCCACTGCTCCGACGCCGAGAACAAACGAAATACTTTTTTCTTGCTGCGGTTTTAATCTGACGGTGGTTTTTGCAAAAACATATTGTCCTCTTTGTCCATAGTGCGCATCGCCAGAGGTTTTTAGATACACCTCGTTCCCGTTTTTTTCGAGTGTATTTCGAAGGCGGATACAGTTTTCTTTTTCAAGGACTGTGATTGCATCCGTATTTATATGCGTGCCTAAAACTGGCAAGAAAGCATATTCAAGTGTGAGCTCTCTCGTCTCATCACTGCGGTTTTCCAAAGAGAGAGAAATGATTTTTTGCGCTTTTTCGGGTGGTGTAAACAAAGTGGCGGTATGCATGAGATTGCGAGTGTGTCGCTCGTACACCACGTATCCGGCACCGTAACGCGTGCGAAAATTACCTTTTTCTGGGAAAGCAGCTGCCATGGGAGACCAAATATCGTTTTTTTCGGCAATCGAAAGTCGCTCCGTTACCGGATCCAAAACAGGATCGTTTGACCAAGGTGAGATACGAAAGCTTTGACTATTTCCGCTCCATGTGTATCCACTGCCGCCTTCGCCTGCCAGGAAACCGAAATTGGGATTTGCCACAACGTGCACCCAGGGGAGAGGTGTCTTGCCGGCTTCCGTCATATTTATGACATATTCATCCGCTTCTTTTGAAAAACCGCCATAGCCGTTATCGAAGAGAAGCTGCATGGGCGTAAGTTCTCCGTCTTCCGAATCTTTCTGTGGCACTTTTTCCTTGGGAAGTGCTGTGAAAGAGGGGAGAGAAGCAAAGCCGCCGGAGCCGCTGTCTATAAAAAGCGTGGAAGCGGCTAAAAGAAGTGTTTGGTCGTTTGCATCTACATCACTTCGCCCGAGGATAAACATAGCACCGCTTTTTCGTTTTTCGGCCATTTGAAATACAGGACGGTCATAACTTGCAGGCTCGTCGCAAAACACCACAAGGTCTGCCAAAATGCCGTGTTGTTTCCAAAATGTTAAAGCTTTTATAGCTTCTTCTAAAAGCGGCGCATCCGCAGTTTCTGTAAGTCTGAGCGTTACAATCGGTACATCCCCCGAAATGCCGAGCTTCCAGAGAGCCTCCCTGGGAAGACGATTTTTAAGGCGAGCCTCTTCGATTTTAGGAATCTTGGCCCCGCCGAAGAGAAGGAAAGAGGCAGCGTGTAAAAAGCTTTCCTCTTCGCCTTCCCGAAAAACGATAGACGATTCCTTTTTTTCAGTAGAGGAGGAGACACCATTTTTGTAGTTTGCAATAATTTTTTCCGCTTCTCCTTCCGTTTCTGCAAGTCCTGCCAAAAAGGTGACGGAACCGCTCATGCCGGGTTCTATGGAAATGCGAATTTTTAGCGCAAAGCAAGGGTCCAGCACAGTGCCGGTTTTGCCGGCGAGGAGGCTTCCGGACGCGAGCATCTTCGGAAGGCGTGCGCCACGGCCATAAAAGGAAAGGCGATCTGTGTCAAACTGCATGCCCCCTTCCATATTTCCTTCACAAATTGCGGTGGCAAACCCGATAAAGGTTTTTTCGTCTTCACTTCTTTTTCGGCGCTCAGCAAACAAAGTGGAACCTTTTTTCTTTGTAGTTACAAATAGCTTTGAAAAGG
>JAZNJV010000062.1:0-3625 GCA_045578225.1 Clostridia bacterium
AGTTTTAAGAGAGCCAGCATACAAGTCAATCTACATTCAGGGTTCCCGATGGAAACGATAGCGTCACTATAGGAAGAGGCATAGGATTCATACATCACAAGAGGGCCGACGCTACCTCTATAATTATAGCATACCTAAATAAAAAAAGCAACGCAAAATATATGACCGTATTTCCCAATTTTTTCTTTACATAAAAATTCCCTGTTTGCAAACAATAGAATTATAAATTCAAGCCAAAGGAGCATTTATTATATGAAAGCAACAGGGATTGTAAGACGAATAGACGATCTCGGAAGAGTGGTTATTCCGAAGGAAATCAGAAGAACTATGCGCATCCGCGAAGGCGATCCACTTGAGATCTTTACAAATCGTGATGGGGAAGTTATTTTCAAGAAATACTCGCCGATTGGCGAACTTGGAGATTTTGCATCACAGTATGCCGAAACGCTTGCAAAAACATCAGGAAGACCTGTTTGTATCACGGATAAGGACAATGTCATTGCGGTGTCCGGTGCGCCTAAAAAGGAGCTTTTTGAGAAGCGCGTTAGTCCGGAACTCGAAAGAATTATGAACGAGAAAACGACCTTTTTCCGGAAGGATCACGGCAGTACCTTTGCAGTGGCAGATGGTGCGGAACGGTATACGGCAGGCGTGGTTGTGCCGATCATTTCAGAAGGAGACCCCATTGGTAGCGTGGTTATGATGGCAGGCGAAAGTGATACGCAAATGGGAGAGGTAGAAGAAAAATTAGCACAATCCGCAGCTGGATTTTTAGGGAGACAAATGGAATAAAACAAAAAAGCAATTCCCAAAAGTAGGAATTGCTTTTTAATTTTTGGTATTAAAGCTTCTCTCTGGTTGCAATTTCATACCGCAACTGCGGGATGGAGATAACCAAAAGATAAACAACAGAAACGACTAAAACTACTGCAGCGAGGATAATCAGAGAAAGACGCGCTGCGGGGTTCATCATGCTTAAACTTAAAACAGGGGAAGTGAGAGCACCGATTAAAGAGAAAATCGACCAGACAAGCGGGAAGAGTACAGGCCACCACTTCTTATAAAAAATCAAAAGTAATGCAGCGCTTACAAATGCTAATACAAAGGAAATAAGCGGATAATAAATGGTGGGAGTAATCGAATATTTTGTCCCCAGTTCTGCTGCGTAGGCATCCGGCAATACGTCGTTCGTAAGATCCGGATATTCGTATACAAACCATAAATACTGCATGAATGAAACTTCATCTTCCTGACCGACTACGTCTTTAGGTTCTGTTCTGGTGTAGGAAACCATCGGAATTGTCATAGCAAAAATATAAGCCAGAATAAGTACGGCAATACCGATTGCTAAAATGACACGAAGCTTGTTGTTTTTTACGTTGATTTGATCCATTGTGTTCATCCTTCCTTGTATTGTATAATCTTTACATATTATATCATGCAAATAGGGAGATGTCAAGTAATATTTGTCAAATCATCTCTTTCTCGGTAAAGAATGCCAGCGCTTTTTGAATGTATGCATCCCAGAATTTCCAATCATGAATTCCTGGCGCAGATTCAAAACGATAGGGAATTGATGTCTTTGAAAGTACGTCAACAAATGCCAAATTATCCCTATAGAGAAAGTCTTCAGTACCACAGGCGAGATACAGGCGAAGAGGGAGAGAAGGTGAATGCTGTGATACTAGGAAAAAGAGATCATTTTGCGTGTTTTGAACGGGCTCTGTGCCAAACACAAATCGTTTTGTTTCTTTCCATCTTGGGTCATTTTCGAGCCTATCAGAAATATGTACAGCTCCGGACAAGCTGGCGGCCGCAGCAAACATCTCCGGATTTCGAAGCGCTATTTTTAGCGCGCCGTATCCACCCATGGAAAGCCCTGCGATGAAGGTATCTACGCGATTGGTGCTTACACGAAAAAGCTTTTGTACATAGGGAAACAGTTCTTTGGTGAAAAAAGAATAATACGAGCCACCGTATGCCATATCAGTATAGAAGCTTCGTGCACCATCAGGCATAATAATGACTATACCATTTTCGTTCGCATATCGCTCAATTGCGGTATAACGACTCCAAGCGGTATAGTCATCAGATAAACCGTGCAAAAGATATACTACTTTTGCACCCTGTTCTTTGCCTTGGGGGATAATGGCGTTAAACTGTACGGATTTTTGTAAAAGTTCGGAGTAAAAAGTACAAGTTATAAAGGCCATTATGCATATATCCTTTCTTTAAGAAGCAGATTCTTGTGTCGTTTCTGTCTTCTTTGCGGAACTCTTTCGAAGCATAGGACGATTCGGACTATGTGTAATTTGCGGCTCGCCGTTTTCGATGGTTTCGCTCGTGATTAAGACACGTTCCACAGTTTCATCAGAAGGGATTGTGTACATAATGTCCGTAAGTGTTTCTTCAAAAATTGCACGAAGGCCGCGTGCGCCGGTTTTTCTGGCACATGCTTTTTCGGCAATGGCGTCCAGCGCATCTTCCGTCATTTCAAGCGTTACATTATCGTATGCAAAAAGCTCTTTGTACTGCTTTAAAATAGCGTTTTTAGGCTCCTTGATAATTCGCTTTAAAGCTTCTTTGTCTAAAGAGTGTAAGGAGACCATAACGGGGAGACGGCCGATAAATTCAGGGATTAAGCCGTACTTAATTAAATCCTGCGGTTCTACTTGCGAGAGCAAAGCATCCATATCCTCGGTGTTTATGCGGCTCAGTTCAGAACCAAACCCCATAGCCTTTTTGCCGATTCGTTTTTGAATAATTTTATCCAGTCCTTCAAAAGCGCCCCCTACAATGAACAGGATTTCAGAAGTATCAATTTGGATGAGCTCTTGATGCGGATGTTTGCGACCACCCTGTGGGGGAACAGAAGCGACAGTCCCTTCTAAAATTTTCAGAAGTGCCTGCTGCACACCTTCACCACTGACATCGCGAGTGATGGAGGGGTTTTCGCTTTTCTTAGAAATCTTATCAATTTCGTCGATGTAAATGATGCCTCGAGAAGCTCTTTCGATATCATAATCAGCAGCCTGAATAAGCTTTAAAAGAATGTTTTCAACATCTTCACCAACATAGCCTGCCTCTGTAAGGGAAGTGGCATCTGCAATTGCGAAAGGCACATCTAAGACTTTGGCAAGCGTTTGGGCTAGGAGTGTTTTGCCGGAACCGGTAGGCCCAAGAAGTAAAATGTTGCTCTTTTGGAGTTCCACACCTTCTGTTAAAACCGGTTCCTTACCAATGCGTTTGTAGTGGTTATATACAGCTACCGCCAAACTCTTTTTTGCTTTTTCTTGGCCAATCACATAGGTGTCCAGAGCATCTTTGATTTCTTGCGGCTTGGGGATTTCGCGCTTTACATGCCGTTCTGCTTTGTGCGAGGCGGCGTGGGCGGCAGCTTCCTCATCAATAATTTCAAAGCAAAGCTCCACGCACTCATCGCAGATATAAACACCAGGGCCGGCAATTAGCCGGCCAACCTGGTCTTGCGGTTTATCACAAAATGAGCACCGTAACATATTGGGATCGTCATATTTTGTCATACATGAACCTGCGCTTTCTACGAGAATTTAGCGTTTTTCGATTACTTTATCAATCAGACCATACTCTAAGGCTGCAGGTGCAA